>SBAX01000382.1 GCA_005240095.1 Phycisphaera mikurensis | reverse complement strand
GTCCACGATCCGGGCTGCGCTCGTCTCCGCCGCCTCGGCGAGCTGGCGATTCGCCTCCCCCAGGAGCCGTCCCACATCGACGTCATGGGGAACAAAATCATCAAACAATGCCAACAAGCTGCGGTACTCGGCTTCCGTTTCCTTCTGGAGGTCCGCCCAGGAACCGTGATGCAATCCCAGCACGGTCATGGCGGCATTGCGGAGCTCAGATTCATCGGGCGCGATCTGCAGCGAAGCGGAAAGCCGAAGGTTACCGACGAAGAAGGCCAGCGCCGCCAGTTTGTCCTGTGGCAACGCGGAGTCGCTGCCGGTGGGCCGTTCGTGATGGCGAATCATGGCCTGGGCAATGAGGTCGGGCAGCCGCCACTCACTGGTGATCGCCCCCATCGCGTCCACGTGCGTGTAAGGAAACGATTCGCGTTCAGCCGCAAAGAACGCCGCAGGCGAGAGATCCGCGCGGCACAGACTTGCATACGAGGACCCAGCGTTTGGGCCAGCATCACGATGCCGCAGTCCTGAAGCAGGGCGATGAGAAACGCCTCGTCGGCGCGCTCCGGCACAACGTGCGTCGCCACCGTGCGACCCAGACACCCCCGCAACAGCGAATGCTGCCAGAACGTTTTCAGGTCGAAGGGGACGCTTCCCAGACGATTCACGTGGGTGAGGAGTTGAAACCCCAAGGCCGCCGTCTTGACGCGCGAGAGGCCCAGCACGGTGACCGCCCGCTCCACCGTCGTGACCTGAATGCGCTGGGCGAAATGCGCCGAATTGGCGGTCTTCAGCAGGCGGATGGCCAAGGCCGCGTCGGTGCGGATGACCTTCGCAAAGTCCGCGGCGTTCGACTTCTCATTGCTGCAGTGTTCGATGATGGCGGAAGCGACGGCCGGATTGGTGGGGAGCTTCGCTTTCGCGAAGGCCAACCGCAGCTCGTTTGCCACGAGGTCTTGCCTCCGCATGCGCACGCTCCGCCGAGGGCGGCCGGTCTTGGCCGCGAGAACGAGGGGTTGGCAGAAGCGCGCGCCGGAAGCGCGCCAGCTCTGCTTACCACCCTGTCTTGTCGGGTCCGCAGCGATCCCCCTTAATACTCAGAGCAACTTCAACAGTCGGGACATGGGACCCGTTCACCAGGCGCACGTTCTGAGCCTATGGCTTGGCCTTTTCTCGCGGACTCAGGGAAACCCCCCAATCGATCTGTACCGCGCGAGGGAAGGGCATGCGGCTATTTGTCGAGAACTCTTTTGACTCGTGGGTCAACGGCGATACTGCGGATCCAACCTGTCTCGATGACTTGCTCCACGTCGGTGCCGTCCAAGTTCACGCGAAGAATCCGTGTGCCCTCCGACCAATACAGTTTATTGCTAGGTTGATCGAGTGCCAGATCGCGCGGCAGGCCTTCGGTTGCGATGAACGGGTGCAGGTCTGAGCCGTCCAGGTTTGCGCGGAAGATCTGTTGCCCCTCGGACCAATAGATGTGCTGCAAAACCGGATCTACCTCAAGTCCCAACGGCGTCTCCTCGCTCTGTCTCACAGTATCTTGAGCGCCTGGGTCCGCGATTGGCGTTCGGCTGATGCCCTCGACCACAGCCCAATACAGGACGCCGCGCGGGGGATCGGCTCTCAATGAGGGTGAGTAGGAGGACCCGAACCAGGGAAGCTCCAACAAAACCTGCGGATCAGAGCCGTCGAGGTTCGAGCAACGGAGTTGTCCATCGTAGATAATGTCGATCGTTGACAACGCGATCCAGCAGAGCCTCTCCATCCGATGATCGATCGCGATCGCCCTCGGTCCTTCCCAATCCTCGTACAGAGTCGTAACCTCGGTTCCGTCGAACTTCGCGCGTTTGATGAATCCTGGGCGATGGTCGCTGCACCAGCCACAACAACCTCGATCTGTCCAGTAGATGTGGCCTCTCAGGCGATCCAAGAGAAGGACATCGGCCTTGGGGTCAGGAATAATCGTTCGCACATCGGACCCATCTGCGTCCGCACGGCGGACACCGATATCCACTTCGGTCCAGTAGGTTTGCTGCGCGTGTGTGGAATGGGTCGCGATGCACAGAGATAGGAACGGCACCACACCTACGAACGCCGGCCAGGCGCACAGGCTGTCGTATTCGGCATGTGGTTTCGTCCGCATTTGCGATCGCCTCGCCGTAGCCCGGTTCCTCTACCTCGTTTCCTTAAAACGTGTAGTACGCCTGGTAGTGATCGCGGATGGCCACGTCCACGTTGAAGACGGAGGCGATGAGGGCGGCGCGCATCCACATGCCGTTACGCACCTGGGCCCAGTACTTGGCCTGGGGCAGGGCGTCGAGGCGGGGGTCGAGCTCGTGGCGGCGCGGCAAGGGGTGCATGATGGCCAGGGAAGGCCTGAACTGCCCGGCCATCTCGTAGGTCAGGCTGTAGGCGTAGTAATCGATCTTCTTGGACTCCCCGGCCACATCGTGCTCATCCTGCAAGCGGGTCATGTACACCGCGTCGCACTCCCCGATGTGCTTGCGGAGGTCGTTGCCCAGCTCGTACTCGATGCCGTGCCGGGAGACATAGTCGAGGATGTCCTCGCCGATGCCAAGCTCCGGCGGGGAGATGAACAGCAGACGCACGCCGGGATAACGGCACAGCAGGTACGCCAGGGATCGCACCGTGCGCCCGCGCTTCAGGTCCCCCACGAAGGCGATGGTCTTGCCCGCAAACACGTTGCGGCTGTAGCGGGGCTCGCTGCGGGTGCCCTGCGGACCGAGGAAGGAGCGGTACAGGGTGTAGATGTCCAGCATCGCCTGGGTGGGGTGCTGGTCCTTGCCCGAGCCCGCGTTGAACACCGGGATGGGGCGGGACATCTCGTTGAGCATGGTGGCCACGTGCTCGGCGAAGCCCTCCATGGGGTGCCGCACGATGATCAGGTCAAAGTACTGGCTGAAGGTGCGGATGGTGTCGTCCTCGGACTCGCCCTTGACCTCCGAGGAGGTCGAACGATCGCGGACCTCGCCGTAGCGCATGCCCACAATCTGGCAGGCGGAAGTAAACGAGAGGAACGTTCGCGTGGAAGGCTGGATGAAATAGAGCATCGCCCGTCGATGGCTCAATAGCGTGGACAAAAACTGGTTGCCCTGACGCGAGCCGCCGATGGAGCGGATCATGTCCGCCAGTTGGCAAAGCTGATCAACGGTCGTGCGGTCGAATTGCTGGGCCAGCACCACATGAAAAGGCTTGTCGTTGCGGTTCAGCGCCGCCACGCGATGGGCGGAATCCGTGGGGGGCGGCGCGTACGGCTGGGATTGCAGGGTCTGGGTCATGGAAGCTCACCTCGTGGGTCCGGCTCGGGCTTTGGTCCGCACACAACCTGCGGCCACCCCGATCGATGGCACGTGACCCGGAGAAGTAGACACCAGGACCCTGTTTTTGTCAAGCAATCATCGCGCCTGCCCGGCGAGTCGCGATGGTCGTGGCTGGGAGGGCGGGGCTCCCGCCGAGCCGTACCTCGGAGACGAGTGTCGCGACCGCGGCTCGGCAGGAGCCTCGCCCTCCCGGACCGCCGGTTGGCGAGGTCCGCGACTTTCGCTACCATGCGAATCCAACACGAGAGCTGTGATTTTCTTGACCGCGCCGCCCGCAGCGAGGGGTCCGGCGAACCGGGAGTAGCGAATGGCGTCATACGAAGCGGGACAGTATCGAAACATCGCCCTGGTGGGGCACAACGGGTCCGGAAAGACCTCCCTGGCGGAGGCTCTGCTGCACAAGTCGGGGATGACCAATCGGCTGGGGAGCGTAGCCGACAAGACCTCGCACCTGGACGTCTCGGAGGAATCCAAGGAGAAGCTCTCCTCGCTGGATTCCGCGGTCTGCTACCTGACCCACAAGGGTCATCACGTGAACATCGTGGATACTCCGGGCTCGACGGCATTCTGCGGTCCGGCCATCGCGGCCTTGTCGGCCGTGGAGTGCGCCGTGGTCGTGGTCTCCGCCCACGCCGGCATCCAGGTGACCACGCGGCGGATGTATGAGCGGGCCCGGGATTACGGGCTTGGCGTATGGTTCGTGGTCAACCACATCGACGCCGCCAACGCCGACGTGCCCGCGGTTGTTGGTGCCATTCAGGAGTCGTTCGGTCCCCAGTGCGTCCCGCTGAACCTCCCGTCGGGCAAGGGAAAGAAGGTCACCGACTGCTACCGCAGCGAGTCCGGCGAAGCAGACTTCTCCAGCGTCGCCGACGCCCACACCGCCATCATCGAAGCCATCGTCGGGGCCGACGACGCCCTCATGGAAAAGTACCTCGGCGGGGAGCTGGACCTGGCGGAAGTGGACAAGGCCGCGGTCAAGGCGGTCGGGCAGGGGGCTTTCATGCCCATCCTCTTTACCAACTCCACCGGGGACGTCGGCGTCGCCGAGTTCCTCGATGCATTGCTGGCCTTCTGCCCCAGCCCGGTGGCTGGGAAGCGCCGGGCCCTGGTGGTCGGCGAGACCAAGCATGAGATCGAGCCCAGCAAGGACAAGCCCTTCGTCGCCCAGGTCTTCAAGATCAACACCGACCCCAAGAGCAACATCAAATACCTCTGTCTCCGCGTGCACTCCGGCAAGCTCACCGTGGACATGTCGGTCAAGACCGTGCACGAGACCAAGGGGATACGTCCCGGACACGTCATGCGTGTGCAGGGCAGCGAGCACAAGGAAATGGAAACCGCGGTGGCGGGGGACATCATCGCCCTGGCCAAGCTCGATCTGAAGATCGGCGACGTGGTCTGCGCCGACAAGCCGGGCACCATCGCCATGCCGAAGTTTCCTCAGCCCATGTTCTCCCTGGCCGTGGAGTCCAAGGCCCGCGGCGATGAGGACAAGATCGGCGTGACCCTCAAGCGCTTCATGGAAGAGGATCCCTGCTTTATCAACGAGCGGGGCACCGGCGGCGAGCTGATCATCCGCGGCATGGGCGAGACCCAGCTTCGTGCGTACCTGACGCGGATGGCCAAGCAGTACAAGCTCGACGTGTCCACCAAGCCGCCGCGCATCCCCTATCGGGAAACCATCACCGGCATGGCCAAGGACATCGAATACACGCACAAGAAGCAGACCGGCGGCGCGGGGCAGTACGGCAAAGTGGTCATCAATCTCCTTCCCGCGGCCCGCGGCGAAGGCTACGAGTTCGTGGACAAGATCTTCGGCGGAGCGATCGACCAGCCCTTCCGCGTCAGCACCGACAAGGGCATCCGCGCTCAGCTCACCGAAGGCGTGCTCGCGGGCTTCCCCATCGTGGACGTGAAGGTGGAGCTCATCGACGGCAAGACCCATCCCGTGGACAGCAAGGACATCGCCTTCCAGATCGCCGGGCGCGGGGCCTTCAAGGAGGCCTTCATGAAGTCCAAGCCCGTGCTGCTGGAGCCCATCGTGAACGTGGAGGTCATGTGCCCGGCGGACAACGTGGGCGACATCACCGGCGATCTCGCCTCCCGCCGCGGCCGCCCGCAAGGGCAGGAGACCGTCCCCGGGGGCATGGCCGTGATCAAGGCCGTCGTGCCCCTCGCCGAACTGGCCGATTACAACTCGCGATTATCCAGCATCACCGGCGGGCAGGGCAGCTATTCGATGGAGTTCTCCCACTACGAGGTCGTCCCCGGCAACCTGCAGCAGCAGATCGTCGACGCCCACAAGAAGGAAGTCGCCGCCGCCCACGCCTAGGTGTCAGGTGGGCGGTCAGCCGTGGAGGGTCGACCGATGAAGTTGCCTCAGGGCCATAGAGTCGTCGTCCCACGGTGGAAGGTCGAGCGTTACTTGCTTTCGTTCGAACACCCCGTTGGTGGGAGCAAAGCGCGGTGGCTCCATCGGTTCGGCTTCACTTCCCACGCATGGCGTATATTTGCACAAGCACTGAAACGGCACGCCACGGACCACGAGGTTGAACGAATCGAAGACTCGCCATTTGGGAAGCGATACGTTATCGTAGGGCCAGTTTCATCGCCTGACGGCCGGAGCCCGAACATATGATCGGTCTGGTTCGTCGAAACCGGAAAGCGGATACCCCGGTTCGTCACCGCCTATCCGGCCAGGAGGAAACGACCATGATCCGCGAGCTTGACTGCGTCGTCCTCGCAGCCGACTTACCCAGGCACAAGTTGAAGCGCGGCGACGTGGGCACGGTCGTCCTCACCCATCGGTCGCGCGGCTACGAGGTGGAATTCGTTACCCTGGACGGAGAGACGGTGGCGGTGGTTTCGGTAACGCCCCAACAGATCCGTCGGATCGGACGCGGCGAAATCGCTCATGCGCGCCGCATCCGCGTGGCGCAGTTCCCATGACCAAGGCGAAGGGCGATCCGTGGAGAGTATTGCAGCCCCTTCCCTGACACCGGATGAAACGCAGCGCGTAGGCGAAGCGATCTCGCGCTATTGGGGTTTCCCGTCCTTGCGTCCGCTGCAGGAATCGGCGATTGCCGCGGCGCTACGCGGTCGTGACTCCCTGACCGTCCTGCCCACCGGCGGCGGGAAATCGCTGTGCTATCAGGTTCCGCCGCTGCTATCCGACTGCACGGATGTGGTCGTTTCTCCGCTGATCTCCCTGATGAAGGACCAGGTCGATGGGCTCAAGGCCTGCGGCTGCGCCGCCGCGGCGATTCATAGCGGGATGTCAGCCCAGGAACGCCGCGACGTCGAGGGGGATCTGACTGCCGGCAGGCTCCGCCTCGTCTTCGCGGCTCCCGAGCGACTCTTGACCGATCCCTTTCTGCGACTCCTCGACCGTCTGCAGGTCTGCCGATTCGCCATCGACGAAGCCCATTGCATCAGCCATTGGGGACATGACTTCCGCCCGGAGTACCGCCGCATCGCCGAACTTCGCGAGCGCTTCCCCAAGTCCAGCATTCATGCCTTCACCGCCACCGCGACCCAGCGCGTCCGCAAGGACATCGTGCAGCAGCTTCGCCTGCGGGATGCGGTGACCCTGGTGGGCTCGTTCGACCGTCCGAATCTCATCTACCGCGTCGTACCGCGGATCGACCTGGAGGCTCAAGTCCTTGAGGCCGTGCGCCGCCACGCCGGTGAGGCAGTCATCATCTATTGCTTAAGCCGACGGGACACGGAAGACCTCGCCGACTTCCTGCGCGAGCAGAAGGTGTCCGCGGCCGCGTACCATGCGGGGCTGGACGCCCAATTGCGCCGAACCGTTCAGGACGCCTTCGCCGCGGAGAAGCTGGACGTGGTCGTGGCCACCGTGGCGTTCGGCATGGGCATCGATCGCAGCAACGTCCGCTGCGTGGCCCATGCCTGCATCCCCAAGTCCATCGAACACTACCAGCAGGAAACCGGCCGGGCAGGCCGCGACAGTCTGCCCGCCGAGTGTGTGCTCTTTTACTCCGCCTCCGATGTCATGCGTTGGGAGTCACTCATCGAAAAGAGTGCGGAGGAAGCAGACCGTCCGCAGGAGGTCATCGCCTCCATGAGTCGCCTGCTCCAACAGATGCAGCACTTTTGCAATGTTCCGCGATGTCGCCATCGCGCCCTCGTAGAGTACTTCGGCCAGCAGTACCCGCGCGAAAACTGCGAAGCCTGCGACGTCTGCCTGGCAGAAGCCGAGGAAATCAAGGACTCGACCACCATCGCCCGGAAGATCCTTTCCTGCGTAGCCCGTGTCGAGCAGCGCTTTGGCGTCGGTCATGTAGTGGATGTTCTCGTCGGGACCAGCGGGGAGCGAATTCGCGACCTCGGGCATGATAAGTTGAGCACTTTTGGCCTGCTCGCGGCTACGCCCCGCCGAGCATTGAAGAACCTGATCTATCAACTCATCGACCAGGATCTTCTGGTGCGCACGGCCGACGACAAGCCGGTGCTGAAACTCAACGAAGCCTCTTGGGAGGTCATGCGTGGCCAGCGACAGGTGCGACTCATCCAGCCTAAGGAGGAGTCTTTGACCGCGACGTCGGCCGATCAGGACGGCTGGGCCGGAGTCGATCGCGGGTTATTCGAGAGCCTTCGCGCTCTGCGCCGAGATGTAGCTGAGCGCCGATCCGTGCCCGCGTTTGTCATATTCAGCGACAACACGCTGCGGCACATGGCTCGCCTTCGACCATCAAGCCTGACGGGGCTGAGCCGTTTGCTTGGCGTCGGCGAGCAGAAACTCGCTGACTTCGGCGCCCAATTCGTTCACGAGATTGTGGATCACTGCAAGAAGCAGCATCTATCAATGGACAACAAAGACGTGGACGCGGGATGGACTTCGCGCCCGAAAAAGCGCCGTAAACGCACCCAGGGCGTGCGGACGGCCGATCAAATGTTCGCCAAGGGGTGCAGCATCGAGCAGGTCGTCGCAGCCACGGGCCGGGCGCGCAGCACGGCGTACCAGTACCTCGCCGAGTACATCGAAGCCGCCGCTCCTCCGGACATTGATCGTTGGGTCAGTCAGACCACCTATCGGCTCGTCGAAGAAGCCGCGCGGACAGCGTCTACCGACCGCCTCAAACCGATTTTCGAACGCCTGGGCGGAACGGTTCCCTACGAGGACATCCGCCTTGTGCTTGCTCATCGGCGCGCCCTGACCAGTCGTGGTACTCCCAGCGCGTGAGGCGCGGCAGCCTGTACCGCCGCCAAAGCGCCCATCGCCGCACTGCGGCGACGGCGATCTAAGTCCTTGTAAAACAAGGACTTACGTAGCCCCATCGCCGGATTTGCGGTCTACCCTCCTCAAGCCCGCTTAACCGGGTCCCGGTCGCGGGCTTGGTAAATCCGCCGCACGGTTTTTGGATACAATCTTAAGGTGCATGGTGGACCACATTCACAGCCGGGTGCTCTTCGCCAGCGATGTCGTGACCATCTTCGACGTGTGCTGCCGGGCGAAGGAATCTGCCTGCGGGCCGAAGGAAGAGTCCTTCGAGCCCAGCATGGTGATCCCCCGACGCGGCGTCTTCGTCAAACACGTGGGCAGCGACCAACTCGTCGGCGACGCCAATTGCACCATGTTCTTCAACCCCGGCGAAACCTACCGCGTCAGCCATCCCATTGCCGGCGGGGACGACTGCCTGAGCTTTCATTTTTCCCCGAGCGTCCTTCGAGAAGCGTTCGCGGAGTACGATCCTTCGGCGGTCTGCGAGGCCCCGCGTTTCCTGCACACCCACGGTCCTCTCGATTCGAGCGCATACTTGCATACCCAGCGTCTGCGCATCGCGCTCAACGCGGAACCAGCCGATCCCATGTGGGCCGATGAGTCCGCCCTCGCCTTGCTGGCCACGGCTCTTCGCGCCAGTTTCGTGATCCGCGGGCAGCGTCCCAGGAGCACGCGCCCCGCTACTGATCGCGCCCATCGTGCCTGGGCCGAGAACGCCCGCGTGGTCCTCGCCCGGCATCTGGGCGATCGCCTCCGGCTCGCCGATCTTGCCAAAGAGGTGCATTGCTCCCCGTTTCACCTTGCTCGTGTGTTCCGGCGGCACGCAGGTGTCCCGATCCATCGCTACCTGTCCCGACTTCGCCTGCGGCACGCCCTCGAGCGATTGCTGGCCGGCGAGAGAAACCTCACCTTGCTCGCCCTGGATCTGGGTTTCTCCAGCCATGCCCATTTTTCCGATGGCTTTCGCCGCGAGTTTGGCTGCCCGCCGTCCGACCTTCGCCGCTTGCCCCCGCGGAAAATGAGCAAGATTCTGAAAGCCAGTCAGACCGCCACCTCGTAAGCTTCCCATGTCGATCGACGGCTCGCCGCGGTAGATGCGGCGGCGATCGAGGATTCTGCAGAAGGAGCTTGTCCAAATGGCCGCCAAAAAGTGCCCGGTCTGTCAGTGGGAAATCAAAGAGGACGGAAAGCAGGTGAAGGTGGACGGGAAGGTGGTCCTGGTCTGCTGCGACGAGTGCGCGGCGAAGGTGAAGGCCCAGCCCGCCAAGTACATCAACCCTCGGTGATCAGCGGATCGGAGCGAACGCTACGGGGCCGTTTCGAGTTCGAGGATATCGATCTCGATGGCCCCGATCTTGTTGATCAAAGGAAGGCTCAGGTCGGCCAGGCCTGCATTTTTCAGCGAGGAGACCGCGAAGGCGATCCGGGCTGGGCTGCACTGCGTCTCCCGCAGGGCCGCGTCGAAGTCCACCCACCGCCCGTCGATGTAGAACTGCGTCCACAGGTGATAGCCGAAGATGTCGTCCTGCCGACCGAAGACCGGCACGTATGCCAGCCCCACGACCACTCGTGAAGGCAGCCCGTTGATTCGCCCCAGGGCCGCCAGCAGCAGTCCGTGCTCGCTGCAGTCGCCCTCGCGGGTCCGGGCGACTTCGCTGGCCGTGGCAAAGCCGATGTTGAGGCTCTTGGTGTGGACGTACTCGGTCACGAACCGCCGCAGCTTGTCGCCCAGGGCGAAGGGCTCTTTTTCCCCGTCCGCGGCCTGCTTGGCGAGTTCGATTAGCTTGGGGTCGCTCGTGTTGATCATCAGATTGCTGTCGAGGTATTCGGCAAGGTCGGGATTGGTGACTCGACCCTCCGGATGGGCGCCGGGCTTATGCGGACGACGCTCCACCAGAAGCTCCACGACGTTGTCAGCCTTCGAGACCACGGTTTGCATATCGGTGGTGGGAAAATCCCCCAGCGGCGTGCCCGGGCTGGTCGCGGTGAGCTTGTACTTGATCCGCTGGGCCTTGCCCCGTTCGATCGATCGCTTGGCCCGAACCACGGTGTTGTTGAAAAACTCCGGCGGGGCAAAGTCCGCCAGGGCAGTGGCTTGATCTGCGGACACGATTTCCATGTCCCCCACGCCGGGCATGGGCACCTTCGCCCGCAGGGGGACGCCTTCGGCGTCGACCCACGAAACCATCTCGAAGGAGCCCACCGGCGATTGCATCGTCACCGTGACCTTCTGGCCTTTGACCTTCTTTCCGCGAATGTCGATCGGCTCCCAGTCGTCGATCTTGGTGATCGCGTCGACCGGGCCGTCGAGGCGCAGCTCCGGAGCATAGACCTTCAGCGTGTACTGCGTTCCCGGCGTAAACCCGCGAAGCAGCGATTCCCGGAACGTGCCCCAGCTCATCAGCGCTCCGCTCGGATAGTCGAAGGTCTGCGTCTGGTTCATCCCGTACTGCGATGTGACGATGGTGACCTTGCCGTCCTGCACCTTGCCCTGCGTGGCTGACTTCATCACCGACATGTCCATTTCCGATCCGAACGTCAGCGGAATCCCCGCGAGCGTCTCGGTGGTGTGTTGGGTCATGCCGATCTTGATGGGTTGCTCGTCGCGGCCCATGACGAGGTGAAAGTTGGCGGCCGTGGAGATGACCTCGCCCTCGCGGCCCATGGTCGTATGGGCATAGCCGACTTTCCTGCCGGCCAGGTGGATTTCCGCCCATTCGTCGCTGAAGCGACCTTGGGGAGGGTTCTTCGGGTCAACCGGCCCCGCCAGACACGCCATGCCGGGGCAAAGCAGAATGGCAAGCAGCGTCCACCGGCCGCGCGCAATGCTACCTTTCGCGACTCTTGATTCGCCGTTCCCGAAGATCATCGTCCGAACCATTTTCTGATCTTGTAAATCGTCGTGTCGCGCCCGGCCTTGGCGATAGAATCGGTGAGAGGGATGTCCTTGGGGCAAACCTTGACGCAGTTCTGGCTGTTGCCGCAGTCCACGATGCCTCCCTGACCTGCGAGCACCGCCAGGCGGTCGTCCCGGTCCACCCGCCCGGTGGGGTGGGGATTGAACAGGATCGCCTGGGAGATGGCCGCCGGACCGATGAACGGCGAGCGGTCATTGAACTGCGGGCACGCCTCCAGGCAGCAGCCACAGGTCATGCACCGCGACAGCGGGTAGGCCTCCTCCTGCTCCTTGGGGCTAATCCGTGGGCCGGGGCCGACGTCGTGATATCCGTCCACGCGCACCCACGCCTTGATCCTCTTGAGGTGCTGAAACATGGGACTGCGATCCACTACCAAGTCGCGCACCACGTGGAACTTCGTCATCGGTCGCAGCTCGATGCCCGTGGGCGACTCCTCGAGCAGCTTGTGAACCAGCGCCGAGCATCCCTGCCGCACACGGCCGTTGATCACCATCGTGCACGCCCCGCAGACCTCCTCCAGGCAGCAGGCGTCATACGCTACCGGCGTGGTCTGCTCGTGATCGGTCGTGACCGGGTTCGCCGCGATCCGTTGCAGGACCGTGGTGATGTTCATGCCCTCTTCATGCGGAAGCTCGAACGTCTCCCAATGCGACCCGCTGTGCGCCATCTCCTGCCGGAGCACCCGCACCGTGAACTTCCGCCCATTGGCGTGAGCGTGTTCTTCGTGGGGATGTTTGCTGTGACCGTGCGTTGCGGTTGCCATCAAAAATCCTACGCCCGTCGGCTTCGCCCGTTCGCCTCACGCGAGCCGCGTTTCCCATTGGCACGCGAGATCGACGCCACGTGCAGTAAATCAACCATCTCGAATGCATCACCGGTTGTATACACGAGTACGGTCCGTCCCGTTGGCGACTGTGCTACAAGTTCCGGATGCCGCACCCGAACTTCTCGCCCATTCGTCAGCCGCATCGCAAACGGCCTGAAGGGCGACGCCCCCAACCAGTGTCTCAAACCATCGATCGTCATCGTATCGTCGCGGGCCAACGGTTGTTTACGTCCCCGCCTGGGGCATTCCCGAGCCCCTCCACCTCAAGGGAATGACGCCACTGCAACGCTGCGTCGGCGGCTGAGTGGCTTGCGATGGAGTTTAATCCGCTCAACCTCGTGGAGGGTAGCGGCCGTCATGTAGGATTCTCCGCATCGCGGACAATGGACTACGGGCACGTTCTCAATGATGAGCAACGTTGCGCCCCGTCCAAAGGTGCGGCTGACGCGCCGCAATGTTGCTCCCTTCCGGCCACAGATTTCGCAGGTCATCGCCGCCTTCCGTTCGTGTTGGAAACCCGGTACACTGTGATGATAATCAGAACCTCTCTCCAACTCAACTTCGCGACCACGCACAGGGGGGACCCGTTGAGGTCCACACCCCGCACGACGTACTTCCACTCGCCAGTCTCCATGTCCCTCTGACGCTCTACGATCTCCCCTGTAAGGACTGCATTCTCCACGTCGAATACCGTCACATCGTCGGCCGTCATCTCGTCTGCAGCGTGAACCGTGACCACGAAGTCTCCCCGTCGGACACTCTCACACAAGCGACGGTGAGCTTTTCCGAACATGCCCGCGAGCCCACTTCGGTCACGCGCCAACGCCAGCTGTCTGCGCCTTACGCGCCGGCGTTGTCTTGGTCATTTCCTTCCACGTCTTCTCGATGATCTCCGCTCCCTTAAGTCCATAGGTTCTGGGGCGCGGAGGAATCAAGCTGGTGTCCACATCTTCGTACGTAATCTGCGGCCCCTCGGGCGCGTGGCGGGCGATGGTCGTCTTCAGCCACTTATCCGTCTGCTCCTTGAACGCCCGGCACCACGTTTCGGCCTGCTGGCGAAGCTTGGCGGGATCATCTGCATCCGGGGACTTGATCTGGAACTCCGGCTTGTAGTGCGCCCCACGGCACTCGTTGCGGAGCAACGCTCCCTTGGTGATAACCCTTGCCAGGCAGATCATGTCCCCCAGCGCACGCGTGAAGCTGAAGTTCTGGTTCGTCCAGTTCGATTTGTCCGATAGGGCCACGTTCTTGTACCGCGCCTCCAGCTCGTCGACTTTGTCCAGGCACGCGGTGAGGTCCTTGTTGTTCCGCACCACAGTGACGCATCGTGTCATCCAGTCACCCAGCTCCTCGTGCAGTTTGTAGGGGTTCTCGTTCCCCTGGTTGGCGATGAGTTCGTCCATTCGCTTCTGGTGACCCTGCACCGCCCCGTCGAACAGAGAAACGGGTTGATCTTCAGCGCTTCCTTTCTTGAGCGACTTGAGCCAGTTCTCAATTGACGGGGCCACGATGAGCCCGGCAAAGATGCAGCTCAGCAGGGAGTTAGCCCCCAGGCGGTTGGCCCCGTGGTATTGATAGTCCGCCTCGCCCAGAACGTAGATGCCCGGCACGTTGCTGTGCTGATTGCGCGGAGAGCCCATCACCAGTCCGCCGGTCTGCTCGTCGCGCTCATAATCCACCCACAGCCCACCCATCGAGTAGTGCACCGCGGGGAAGATCTTCATCGCGTGCGTCCGCGGATCGACGCCCTGGAACTTCTCGTAGATCTCCAGGATCCCTTCCAGCTTGTGCAACGCGGATGCGGATAGCTCCGTTACATCGAGATAGACGCACATCCGCCCTTTCTCGACGCTGAGCCCCTGGTTCACGCAAACATCGAAGATTTCCCGCGTGGCGATATCCCGCGGCACGAGGTTGCCGTACTTTGGGTAGCGCTCCTCGAGGAAGTAGTAGCGCTCGGCCGGCGGGATGTCTTTCGGATCGCGGGGGTCCTGCGGTTTCTTGGGCACCCACACCCGTCCGCCCTCACCGCGAGCGCTCTCGCTCATCAGCCGCAGCTTGTCCGTCCCCGGAATTGCCGTGGGGTGGACTTGGATGAATTCGCCATTGGCATAGATTACCCCTGCACGGTAGGCCCGAGCCGCGGCGCCGCCGGTGCAGATCATCGACATCGTGCTGCGGCCGTAGATCAGCCCGCACCCCCCCGTGGCCAGCACCACGGCATCTGCCGCCAACGAGCGGATCTTCATGCTGAACATGTCCTGAATCACCCCTCCGCGGCATTGCCCGCTGCCGTCCAGGATCGGCCCGAGGAACTCCCAGTACTCGAACTTCTCGACGAGTCCCTGGGTCTCCCAGTAGCGGACCTGCTCGTCCAAGGCATACAGCAGTTGCTGTCCGGTGGTGGCCCCGGCGAAAGCCGTTCGTTTGAACAGTGTGCCGCCGAATCGCCGCTGGTCGCGCAGCCCTTCGGGCGTACGATTGAACGGGACCCCCAGCCGGTCCAACAGATTGATGATCCGCGGGCCCCAGTCGCACATCTCCTTGACCGGCGGCTGATGTTGCAGGAAGTCCCCGCCGTAGACCGAATCGTCGAAGTGCAGCCACTCGTTGTCGCCCTGCTGGCGGGTGAGTTCATTGACCGCGTTGATCCCGCCCTGGGCGCATACGCTGTGCGAGCGCTTCACCGGAACCATGCTCACCAGGTACACGTGTACGCCGGCCTCGGCGAGCTTCATCGTCGCCGCAAGCCCCGCCAATCCGCCCCCGACCATGATGACGTGTTGCTTGGCCATGTCAGTGATGCGTCGCCTCTTGCAGAGACTCGGCCGTCTGGACCGCCCCGGACCCTACTTCAAACGTCTTGAAACCGCGCAGAGCCCCCAACCCGATCAGCGACAGGATCACGCCGAATCCCGCACAGACGTAACCCGCCATCTGTTGCGAGCGCGGACGGATGGTGATGCCCCACGTGATCAGCGATGTCCAGATGCCATTCGAAAGGTGATATACGGATGCCAGAATGCCGACCGCGTAAACCGGTGCCACCCACCAAGCAGCCTTGATGGCCTCCGCCGTCGTGACTGCCGCCGCCGGCCCGCCCGACTCGTTGTATAGACGAAAACTGCCACCTCGGAATGGTTGACCGACCCAATGAAGTTGCCACACGTGGTACATGATGAAGAAGAACGCGATCACGCCGGTCCAACGCTGAAACGAATACCGGATGTTGCCACCGTAGCGGTAATGCTGGGTGTTGCTCTTGCCCGTGTAGATGATCATGAATCCGATGATGGAGTGAAACAAAAGCGGCAGAAAAATGCCCACGATCTCCACCGGCACGAGCAGGGGACCCAGCGCGTGGATCCGCTCCACCGATTTCTGATATTCCATCCCCGCCGGTCCCGGAGCCAGCACCGAGGCGTTGGTGAACAGGTGCATCATCAGAAAGACCCCGATCGGGATCAGTCCCGTCAGGGAGTGCAGCCGGTGAATGAGGAAGTGGTAACCGTCTGTCGCGGCGGCCTGGGCCTGGGAGTGTTCTTCGGACATCCGGTAGAAGGACCTCGCCTTGGGTAGTGGAATCTGCCGGGCAAAAAGCCACCGGCTTGGGGTGGATTATATGGGCGTGCTGGTCCCACGCAAACCACCGGCCGGTACTACTGGCGAAGCGTAGTTTTTATCCCACGGCCAGTTGAAGGATGAGCAGCAGGACTGCCGCTGCGGCACTTCCCGCAGCCGCCCCCACGAGGAACCCGCTGGGTGTGAGTTTCTGAGCTCGGCGATGGCAATGGTCGCTCGGAGTCAGCGTAACCCGCGGGCGCAGAACCGGCACCGGCCTCGGCTTTGCCGCAGGCGGCGATTCCGCGACGGGTTCGCCGGTCGAAGGTTGCACCGGAGCAGCCTCGAATCGCTCATCCAGCGGCGGAAGGAAGGTCAACTCCGATTGTGCCTCGTTCATGGGCGGCAATTCCGCAGCCTCTGGGCCTACCGAAGGCAGGAACTCGTAGTGATTACGGACGGGGATGAAGCGTTCCGCCTCGATCGGAGAGCGATCCTCGTAGTACTCGTCGAGAAGTTGCTGCAGGTAGAAGCGGTTCGCCCGACCCACGTTGCGTGCGCGGCGGGCCTTCCCAGCCAGTCCATGATGGCGAGCATCGTGCATGATGAGTCCTCCCTTCTCTTAGCCGCGTTTTCTATCGACCCGTGAACGCAAACCCGGCCAGCGAAAAGTGACGCCGCCCAAGCCATGCTGTCAATCTGGGCAATATGTGGCGCTGTGATTTTTCCCGCGAAGCACGTCTCGCCGGCCTCTGTCGTCCTGGCACCGCCATCTTGGCATTCGCCGCCATGAAGTCCGCTAATAACGAAGCTGGTCTCCCGAGAAGCGCGCGGAACCGCCTGGAACACGGTTTGCCCTTACCTCGGCATGACGCCGCGTACGTGCTGCGGCTCGTATAAACAAGTAGGTAGCGGCTTGGAACTCTTTGGTTTCGAGGAGGTGACCACAGATGTTGCTGTCAAGAATGGTACCCACAGGGTTCAACGACCTGCGTCGTGAAATGGACCGGCTGTTTCAGGACTGGATGCCTGGGGACGGGAATTTCTTCCGGCCGTCGGTATTCCCGGCTGTTAACGTCTGGGAGAGTGGTGACACGCTCTATGCCGAGGCGGAGATTCCGGGCGTAACCATGGAAGACATCGAGGTCAGCGTGGTGGGCGACGAGCTGTCCATCAAGGGGACGCGAAAGCCCATGCCCGAGGGTGACTACACGTTCCACCGCCAGGAGCGGGGAACGGGCGAATTCTGTCGGTTTGTGACTCTTCCGATGCCTGTGAACGCCGAGAAGGTCGAGGCGGTGTTGAAGGACGGCGTGCTGTCGATCACGCTGCCCAAGGCGGAGGAGGCCAAACCGAAGAAGATTAACGTCAGGACATCTTGACCTCGCCCTCGCGGCGCGGATGAGGAGGCTGATTTATGACTACCGCAACAGCAGTTGAAAAACGAGAAGGTAAGGTACGTCCGGAGCCGACCCGTGGCGGACGAATCTACTCGCCCAACGTGGACATCCTCGAGAATCGCGAGGAGTTGCTCCTGCTGGCCGATGTCCCCGGCGCGCGACCGGAAGACATCAACATCCAGTACGAGAACGGTGAGTTGACCATCCACGCCCGGGTGGATAGTAGGACTGAGGTTGGCGAGGCCCAATTCCTCGCCTGCGAATACGGCGTCGGCGACTTCCACCGCTCCTTTCAGTTGGGTGAATCGATCGACAACTCGAAGATTCATGCCAAGGTGAAGGACGGGGTGTTGACGGTCCATTTGCCCAAGACCGAGGCCGTCAAGCCCAGGAAGATCGCCGTCAAGACGGCCTAGGATGTTGTGAAGGACGAAGGCTGTGGTTCCTCGCTTCATACGAATGATTTGTGCATGCGCCTTTTTGAAAAGGAGGCTGCGATGAACCTTATTCCGTGGAGAACTAAGCAATCCGATGGCGGACAAACGCTGGAAACCGGTCTGTCCCGCCTGCGCGGCGAGATGGACGACCTGTTCGAGCGGTTCTTGCGTTATCCAGTCGACTTGGCCATGCCCGCGGCGTTTCGCGCCCTGGGACCCCGCCTCGATCTGGCGGAGTCCGACAACGAGGTGATCGTCAAGGTGGAGTTGCCCGGCATTGACCCCAAGGACGTCGAGATCAACGTCGTGGGCAATGTGCTGACCCTCCGCGGCGAAAAGAAGCAGGATCGCCAGGAACGCGGGCGGGATTTCCACTTCGTGGAGCGTCAATATGGCAGCTTCCACCGGAGTGTCCCGCTTCCCACCACCGTCGATTCCGACAAGGTTTCGGCGGAGTACAAGGGCGGGGTGCTCACGATCACTCTGCCCAAGCACCCTGGGGCCAAGCCCAAGCGGATCCCCGTGCGGACGCAGTAGGGGTGCGGACGGAGTGGAATCGGCCCGGGGCGCTGATTGCGCAATCGTAATCGCGCTGCCGGTTTTTTGAGTGCCTACGATCCCGCGAAGCCTGCACTTGTTTGTTGGGCGCGCGGGATTGTTGTTTTAAGGCCAGGCAACCATTCGGAGGCACAACCATGAGAACAGCACGTACCACCGTTTTCTTGGTTTTGTTTATCTGGGGGGTCATCAGCCCTCAACTCCCATCGGTCCGGGCTGATGACACGAAGTTCAACGCCGCGAACGAACTGTCTCGCGCCTTCGGCGAGGTCGCTGACCGGATCAAACCATCCGTCGTCAGCATCCACTCTGTGAAGCGTTTCGGCGGGCCGGAGCGGGGCACGCGCGGTCCCACCCCCTTGCCCCCGGATTCGCCATGGCGCGAGTTCTTCGGGGACGAATTCTTCGAGCGTTTCTTCGGCGGCAACTTCCCCAACGCCCCCTACGTGCAGCAGGGGGTCGGCAGCGGAGTGGTGGTTTCCAACGACGGCTACATTCTGACCAATCATCATGTGGTGGGCGGGGCTGACGAGGTGAGGGTCACCCTTTCGGACGGGCGGAACCTCGATGCCAAGGTTGTGGGGACGGACTCGAAAACAGACCTTGCCGTCGTGAAGGTGGACGCCTCGAACCTCTCCTCGGCCAGCCTCGGCAACTCTGACCAGCTCCGCGTCGGCGAGTGGGTGGTGGCCTCCGGCAACCCGTTCAATCTCGCCCACACCATCACTGCCGGCATCGTCAGCGCCACCGGCAGAGCGAACGTAGGCATTGCGGATTACGAGGACTTCATCCAGACCGACGCGGCCGTCAATCCCGGCAACAGTGGAGGACCGCTGGTCAATCTCAACGGCGAAGTCGTGGGCATCAACACGGCGATCTTCACTCGCACCGGCGGCTACGCGGGCATCGGCTTTGCCATCCCCATCAACATGGCCAAAACGGTGATGCGCGCCCTCATCGACAAGGGCGAAGTCGTTCGAGGTTGGTTGGGCGTTTCGATTCAGCCCCTCACCGAGGAACTCGCCCAGTCCTTCGCTTATGATTGGTCGCAGGGCATTCTCGTCGGCGACGTGACTCCCGGCGGACCGGCGGACAAGGTTGGGATGAAAGCCGGTGACATCATCCTGGAAATGGGTGGTCAGCCTGTCTCCACCATCCATCAGCTTCGCAACGTCGTGGCCGCAACTGCCCCCGGTACCACACTGCGCTTCACCGTCTTTCGCGATGGCAAACGAAACGAACTGGACGTGAAAGTCGGCGAACAGGAAAAAGAGCAACCCACCCCCGAGGGCCGCCGTGATCGCGTAACCTCCGACTTGGGCATGACCATTGAAACGCTCACCCCTGAGATGGCCCGGCAGCTCGGTGAAGAGGAACTCCGCGGCGTCGTGGTGACCAGCGTCGAGCCCTGGGGCGTGGCGGACAAGGCCGGCATCCGAGCCCGCGATATTATCGTCAGCGTGCAGGGCCAGCGGATCAGCAGCGTCCCCGAATTCCGCGACGCCATGGAACGCGCCGACTTAAAACGCGGCGTGCGCCTCGTGGTCCGCAGCGGAGGCGCTCAGCGATTTGTCTTCCTGCGTACCCCCGCAACACCGTAACCGACGAATGGACTGATTCGAAAAGAACCCCTCTCCCTTCCAGGGAGAGGGGCAGGGGTGAGGGTCAAATCGTAGCCCTTCAGGGGCTGACAGATGCCTCGCGCCCGGATGCCTCGGCGATGAGCCGTGCGATCTCTTCTGCGCGTTGCGACGATCGCCCGGCGGGCCGCGCCGCGGGTTCTTCGAAGGCCACAAGCTCATCGGCGCTCGCCGCCGGTGCGCTGCCTGCATGACGATCGAGCACATGCGTTAGACCACGGATCGCCTCTGCCGGGTGCGTCTGCTCTACCGTCGGGCATGCTCCGAGGATGCGTTCAAGCCGTGTTTGGGTGCGGACCCCTTCCTCCACCCATTCCCGCAGAACAGCATGAGCCTTGTGGGTTTCACCATGGAGATGAAGGCAACGTTCCGCAGCCTCCGCGCCGGTACGGCGCAGTTCGTCCCCCTGCTTGCGGGCATCCAGCGAAGCCTGCGAGAGCGCCGCGAACACCTTTCGAACGGCCGCACACACACGCTCCATCTGCGCTGCTTCGGCGTGAACTTGCTCCAGAGCAGCCTGGGGCTGTTCCAGCGCCGTCCGCACCTGTGCCCCCAGCGTCGCGCTCTTCTCAGATAGTTCCCGAACCTCGACCCTCAAGCCTTCCAGTTGCCGGGAAGCTTCCGTACTACCATGATCCAGCGCTTCGAGGCGTGCGCTGTGGGTGGCAAGCTGTTGCACCAGCCGATCCAGAGCGGCCCCGGCGTCGTTGCGAACCTGCTGCAGCATCGCCAGCATGGTGGTCGCGGACGCGCTCAGCCCATGCAACGTGTCGCATTGCGGAGCGGCCTTCTCGGTGAGCGTGGTCAATCGCCCGCTCACCGCCAGAGCGTGTTGCATCGTCGCGGAGAGCTGGGTGCTCGCTTCGCCGGCGCTGTCCATGACCTCGCGGAGCTCGTCGAGTTCGGTGGCAATCGCGGCAGCCTTAGATCGATGTTCAGCGAGGATCTCCGTCTGTCGTTGGGCGTCGCGCTGCTGGGCCTTCATCTCCTCGGCCGATCCCCGCGCCATTTCGATGGCTTCCGCGAGCAGCACCAATACCTCCGCCGCGCCGCGCTCTCGCTCCCGCATGGAGTTGCCACTCGATTCCGCGGCGCCGCACAGGGCGCTGACCTGCTCGACCAATCGGCTGACCTTCTTCTCCGCATCACGGGCCTCGGTCGAAGCGACACAGGTCTGCTCCTGGATTCGCTCGACGAGTTGCGTCGCCGAGATGTTCCCGGCGGCCAATCGCTCGATCACGCTGGAAGCCGCCGTATGCTGCGAGGCCAGCCGGGCAACCTTCTCGTCCGCGTGCACCAGGAGCCCCTCAAGGGCGTCGTGGGCGCCGCCGGCCTTGCGGACCAGAGCATCCACCATCGCCGGATACGGGGCCACGGTGGTTGCGAATTCTTCGATCTTCTTCTGCGTCGCCCCGACTTCGCTTGTCAGCTTGGCAAGTCCGGCATCAAGCTCAATTCGGCGTGAGCCCACCTGATTCATCTGCTCCGACGCACGGGCAATCTCGGCGTGCACCTCTTCGGCCAGTCGTCGCCACTGGTCCTGCACCCGCGGCAGCGCGGCCTGCACGAACTGGCTCTCCCAGCCTCGGGCCTCCTCCGTGGCCGTAACCAGTTTCTCGATCAGCGTTTCGGCGCGTTCGCCCGTCTCGGATAGTGCCTGCGATGCACGCTTGACCAAGGCGTCAATTCTGGCCTGTGCGTGCTCGGCGGCTTCCTGTGCGGCACGTTCGATCGCGCCAAGGTCGGTCTGCATCGCCGTGCGGCAGCGATCCATCGCCGCATCGATCATGCTCTGCTGCGCCGCCCGGGATTCATCCGTGCTCCGCTGGACCGCGCTGGTGACCTCGCGAACCGCCTCCTCCGCCGCCCGCTCGATCATCGTTCGTGCACGCCGTACCGCGTCGTCAGCGAGCTGGGCGGCGGCTTGTTCCGCCTGCCGGACCGATTGCTGGAGAGATTGAGTTGCGGATGCGATGGTTCCCTCCGCCTCGGTAGCCGAGCCGTTCAGTCGACGGACCGCCGCCTGCGTCTTCGCACACGCTGATTCCACCGCCGAATCCAAGTCGCTCTTCGCAGCGCGGGCCCGTTCCTGGATGCCCGCGTGGGCGGCCGTAGCCTCCCGGGTCGCCTGCTGCAGGG
Source organism: Phycisphaera mikurensis (assembly GCA_005240095.1). Taxonomy (GTDB): domain Bacteria; phylum Planctomycetota; class Phycisphaerae; order UBA1845; family UBA1845; genus SBAX01. Next base: position 1,383 of record SBAX01000382.1, on the reverse strand, counting down.
CGGTACTTGTCTGCTGTCCAGCGTGCAGGCCTTCCATCACCCTGGCGACGTCCGCCTGAACGCGGTCGGCCTGATCCGCCACGCCTTCCGCGGCCGAGCGCAGCCGCGCTTCGATTTGCGCTGCGCTCTCGCTGGCCCGTTCCGTGCGGATGAGTAGATCCTCCAGTCGCGCGACCATCTCCGCCGAGCGGGACCAGCGCGATTCCACGTCCACCGCCCCGGTGCGAGCCTCCTGGAGAATGCGCGAAAAACGTTGCTCGGCACGTTCGATCGCATCGATGCCGCGCTGAATGGTCGGGCCAAAGGCCTTGGACACCGCCGCAGCCCGCTCCAGCAGGACCCCCAGATGTTGCTCGACGGCAGTGAGCTGCGAGAGCGACGCCTCGGTGGTCGCGGCCATCCGCTCCGCCTTGGCAACGCTCAGTTCCAGCCGGGCGGCGACAGAGTTCTGTTCGTGCCAGGGCGCAGCCGGGCTTTCCACGGACGATTCCCTGACAGCGTCCGGAAACGGGGTCGTCGCGCAGGCATCCAGCGCGCTCGGTACGGACCAGATCTCCTGTTCCGCCTCGCGTGAGGTTGCTGTGCTGGGCCAGGCGGCAGCCACGGCGTCAGCGTTCTCCACGGCCAAGTCCCTCACGCTCGCACTGCCTTCGCCGACGACTCGCCCGCCGGTGGCCTCGTCCAGCATCTCCCGAGTGATCCTCGCCGCGCCCGCCCCGAATGCCGCCAGCATGGCCGCGTTACAGATGCGATTGATCAGCCGCGGCACGCCGCCGGAAACCTCGTGGATTCGCGACATCGCTTCCGCCGTGAACAACTCCCGGTCGCTCGATCCCGCCACCCGCAGACGATGTTCGATGTAGCCCCTCGTGTCCTCCAATCCCAACGGTGACAGGGTCCGTTCGCCGAAGAGTTGCTGGCGAACGCGGGCGAACTCGGGCCGATCCAGTTGGCTCCGCACGTGCGGCTGCGCGATCAGGAACAAGCGCAGCATTCGACCCTTGTCGCCTTCGAGGTCCAGCAGCGCATCCGGGGTGGTATCCCCGATGCCGACGTTGCCGCCGGCAGTAACCAGAGCATAGCTATTCGTGCTGCCGGACTGTGGGTTGATAATGAGCCCGTACGAGGTCTCGGTCGAGGCGGCTCCCTGGTTGTTGACCAAAATGCCATACTGTTCCTGAGTGCCCGCCAGCGCGCCGGTCGTCGTCACGGGATTGACCGCCAGACCGATGAGCTGGTGCGTTCCACCGGCGCCGCTTCCCGATTGCACTGGCGTGATGGCGAGGCCTCCCACAATGACCGACCCGCTGGTCGCCGTCGAGACATTCTCAATGTTGATATCTGCCGCCACGGCGTTGTTTGTGCTGGTGTCGACGTCAAGAT
>SBAX01000167.1 GCA_005240095.1 Phycisphaera mikurensis | reverse complement strand
GTCCTTACTCCTGCCAGAAACCGGAAACCCTTGATCCGGCAGGAGTTATCGTTCGTCGATCTTCAAATTCTTGAGCCCACCTTGCGCTGTACTGTTAGTTGACCACCCAGGTCTCGCCGTCGTCGTAGAGGTCGGCGAGCTTGCCGGCGCCCTTGGACTGCACGGCGCTTTGCACCTGCCCGACGAGCATGTCTTCGTACGTCGGGCGCTCGACGGCGCGGAAGACGCCCATGGGCTCGGGGAAGTCGGGGTAGTGCATGCGGCTGAGCAGGTAGGCAAGGCTCGGCTCAACTTGTCGCTCGTCATGGAAAAGCAGGTCGTCTTCCTTGATGTCGCCGCCCAGCTCGACGATCTCGGGATCCATGCCGTGCAGCCGAATGCCCTTCTTGTGGTCTTTGCCGAAGATCAAGGGCTTACCGTGCTCAAGGTAGACGGTGGTGTCGTCCTTGGTCTCCTTGGCTGTGGCATATTCGAACGCAAGGTCGTTGAAGATGTTGCAGTTCTGGTAGATCTCGACGAAGGCCGTGCCCTTGTGCTTCGCGGCGCGCTCCAGCACGTATTCGAGGTGCTTGACGTTCACGTCGATCGACCGGGCGACAAACGTGGCCTCGGCGCCGATGGCCACGGAAATCGGGTGCAGGGGATAGTCCACCGAGCCGAACGGCGTGGACTTGGTCTTCTTGCCCAGCGGCGAGGTGGGCGAGTACTGGCCTTTAGTGAGGCCGTAGATGCGGTTGTTGAACATGAGGATCTTCATGTTCACGTTGCGGCGGACGGCGTGCAGGAAGTGATTGCCGCCGATGCTCAGGGCGTCACCGTCGCCGGTAGCCACCCACACGTCCAGCTCCGGGTTCGTCGCTTTGACGCCCGTGGCAATGGCCGGGGCCCGCCCGTGGATGCCGTGGAAGCCGTAGGTGCTCATGTAGTACGGAAAACGGCTGGAACAGCCGATGCCCGACACGAACACCGTGGTCTCGCGCTTGGCCCCGATGGCCGCCATGACCTTCTTGACCTGGGCGAGAATCGAGTAATCCCCGCAACCCGGACACCAGCGGACGTCCTGATCGCTGCCGTAGTCCTTCGCCGTCAGTTGCACTGTGGTCTGCGCCATGCTCGATAGTTCCTTAAGTCCGCGCGGGCCAAGAGCCCGCGGCTCGCTAGTTCTTTCCGTTTGACTTTCCGAGGAGTTCCTCGATCTTCTCTTCAATCTCGCGAATCATGAAGGGCTTACCCTGCACCTTGTTCAATCCAATGGCGTCAATCAGGAACGTGGATCGAATCAGGCCACGCAATTGCCCCATGTTCATTTCCGGTATCAGCACGCTTCGGAATCGCCGCAATACGTCGCCTGTGTTCCTCGGCATAGGGTCCAGATAGCGGAGGTGCGCACTCGACACGCTCAGGCCGCGCTCGCGACAGCGCTCCACGGCCGAGGTAATCGGCCCGTAGGTGCTGCCCCATCCGAGCACGAGCAAGTCGCCCGAGGGGTCGCCGTAGATATCCAGCATCGGGATGGTGCTCGCAATGTGGTCGATCTTCCGTCTCCGCGTACGGATCATGTGATCGTGGTTTTCGGCCTCGTAGCAAACGTCGCCGGTCACGTCGTGTTTTTCCAGTCCGCCGACGCGATGCTCCAGCCCCGGCGTCCCCGGAATCGCCCACTCCCGCACCAGCTTGTCGTTGCGTTTGTACGGCAAGAACCCGGAGCCATTGTTCGGCGCCGTAGGATGCTTGATATGAATCTTCGGCAGCTTCTGCGGATCGGGAATCATCCACGGCTCGGCCCCGTTGGCGAGGTATCCGTCGCTGAGCAGGATCACGGGAGTCATGAACTCCGTGGCGATGCGAAACGCCTCCAGCCCCATGGTGAAGCAATCCGCGGGTGTCGCGGCGGCAAGCACGCACAGCGGTGCTTCTCCGTTGCGCCCCAGAACCGCCTGGAACAGATCGGCCTGCTCGGTCTTGGTCGGCAAGCCGGTGCTGGGCCCTCCCCGCTGCACGTTAATGATGACCATGGGCAGCTCGGTCATGATCGCCAGGCCGATGGCTTCCTGCTTGAGGGCCATGCCCGGACCGCTCGTGCCGGTCACGGCGAATGCACCGGCGTATGCGGCGCCGACGACCGCGGTGATGGCCGCAATCTCATCCTCGGCCTGGAACGTGCGCACATCGAAGTTCTTATGCCGCGATAGTTCGTGCAGAATGTCGCTGGCCGGGGTGATCGGATACGTGCCGTAGAACAGCGGCTTGTCGGCCAGCTTGGCGGCCGTGATCAGCCCCATGGCCAGCGCTTCGTTGCCCGTCACCTTGCGATACCGCCCCGGCGTCAGCTTGGCCGGCGATACGACGTATCGCACCGGGAACATCTCCGTCGTCTCGCCGAAATAGTAACCCGCTCGCAGGGCCCTGGAGTTGGCCTCCGCCACCGCCGGCTTGCTGCCGAATTTGTCCTGAATCCAACGAAGCGTCGGCTCCATCGACCGCCCAAACAGCCAGTAGGCGATCCCCAGTGCGTAGAAGTTCTTGCAGCGACCTGCGGCGCGGCCGGTCAAGCCCGTCTCCGCGCAGGCCTCCGCGTTGAGCTTGTCGATGGGCACCCGAAAAAGCTGATAGCGCTTCAAACTCTCGTCGTCGAGGGGGTTGGTCTGGTAGCCGGCCTTGGAGAGGTTGCCGGCAGTGAAGGCGTCCTCGTTGACCACGAGGATACCGCCGGGTTCCAGATCGGCGATGTTGATCTTGAGGGCCGCGGGGTTCATCGCGATCAGCGCGTTGACGCTGTCGCCTGCGGTGCGCAGCTTTCGCGCCCCGAAGTTCAATTGATAACCGCTGACGCCCGCCAGCGTCCCCGCAGGAGCGCGGATCTCCGCCGGGAAGTCCGGGAACGTGCTCACGTCGTTGCCGAAGATCGCGGACGTGTTGGTCATCTGCGTCCCGGCGAGCTGCATGCCGTCGCCGGAGTCGCCCGCGAAGCGAACGGTCACTTCCTCCCGCTCGATGGTCTGCGGTTGCTTCTTTCTTGTCGGTGCCGGTTCGGTCGAAACGACCATGGCTTTCTTATTGCTCCACAGCGGCTGCTTTCAGCGGCACGGGTTGCGGACCCGGTCCCGCCGGCCCATTAATGGGCGTTTTCCTCTCAAGTTGAGGATCGCGGCGATGGCTTTCACCCCCAGCGCCGCAGTACGATGGCGAACATGTAAGTTTACAGGGACGCGGGTCCCAAAACAATGGGGGCGGTCGACGTGCCCAATCGCCCGTCGCCTCCCCCCTTACCCCGAACGTACCCCGAGCTGCCGCTATTGCGTCCCGCAAGCGGCGGTTCAGCTCGCCCGTAGAATACGATACAATCCCCCGCCGGGTGCGAGACCCCTAGCAAGTTCCGTGCCCGAACGAGGACCGGAGAATCGAAGTTATGCTGAAGCTTTGCCCGAACGTCCTGGAGGCCATCGGTGGCACCCCCCTGGTGAAGATCAACCGCATCGCCGAGGGGCTTTCCGCACCCATCTACGCCAAGATCGAGTTCGTCAACCCCGGGGGCAGCGTGAAGGACCGCATTGCCCTGGCCATGGTGGAGGCCGCCGAACGCGAGGGTCTGCTCAAGCCCGGCGGAACCATCATCGAGGCTACGTCCGGGAACACCGGCGTTGGCCTGGCCATGGTGGCGGCCGTGAAGGGCTATCGCTGCATCTTCATCATGCCGGACAAGATGAGCGCGGAGAAGATTCGGCTGCTCAAGGCCTACGGGGCGGAAGTCGTCATCACCCCGACCAATGCGGAGAGCAACAGTCCGGAAGGGTATAGCGGCGTGGCACAGCGCCTGGCCAACGAGATTCCCAACGCGTGGCAGCCGAACCAATTCACCAACCTCAACAACCCCGAGTATCACTATCGTCACACGGGCCCGGAAATCTGGGAGCAGACCGACGGCAAGATCACGACGTTCGTGGCCGGTATCGGGACAGGTGGCACGATCTCCGGGGTGGGGAAATTCCTGAAAGAGAAAAACCCGCGCATCCGCGTGGTGGCCGCCGACCCCGAAGGATCGATTCTCTCCGGTGATAGCCCTAAGCCGTGGGCGGTGGAAGGCATCGGTGAGGATTACGTTCCCAAAACGCTCAACTCGCAGGTCGTTGATGAGTGGATTCGGGTGAGCGATGCGGAGTCCTTCGCAGTGGCGCGGGCGATGTCGCGGCAGGAAGGGCTGCTGGTGGGCGGGTCATGCGGGACGGCCATGGCTGCTGCGCTGCGCTATGCCAAGCGCCTCGGGCCGGACGACCTGGTGATCGTCATGTGCCCCGATACGGGACGCAACTATCTCTCCAAGCTGTACTCCGATGAGTGGATGATCGAACGCGGATTCATGAAGCCGCTCACCAAGCCGCACACCGTCGGCGAGCTGCTCGAACGCCGCGGCAACGTGCCGGTCATTTCCATCCAACCCGACGAAAAGGCGGAGGAGGCTATCGGCTTGCTGCGGCGGCACGGGATCTCGCAGATGCCGGTGATCGAGGACAACAAGGTGGTAGGCCAGCTCCGCGAGCTGACCCTCGCCCGTCTGCTGCACCAGAGGATCGATCCCCGCGGCGTGCCCGTCCGCGAGATCATGGGCCGGCCCATGCCCACCGTCGATGAGCACGTGGACCTCGATGAGGTCTACCGCCTGCTCTCCGCAGGCAACAGCGGCGTGGTGGTCCTGCGCCGCAATCAACCCATCGGCGTGGTTACACGCATCGACCTGGTCAACTTCTGGGACGACCCCTTCAACCAAGACTTCGAACCGGCGGAGGCCACCCAGTCTGTAGCGCCGGTTTCCAACCGGTGAGTCTCGGTTCACTGCCGGTTCAATTTGGCTTCTTCGCGCTGGCAGAGCCCGTCACTTTTGGGAGTAATGCTCGGTCGTCGTTGACGGTATCTGCCCGTCTCTGTCTCCCAGCGGGCAATGATTCACGAAGAAGTGCGACTCGATCGTGTCATTGTAGTCTCCGCCGCGGGTCAGATCGTGCAGGCCGAGTACAACCGAGTCGCCCCCGGAAATGAGATCGACATGCCATCGAAGGGCTGGTCCGGCGGTCGCGTCAACAGTGGTGTGGTATGCATCCACCTATCGCCAAGGACTGGTTCAAACACATGTTGCACCAGCATGCGGTATTCAAGGGCATCGCCTGCTGAATTCAGACTAGCGATTCCGAGGACGACCATGTGCCAATCGTCACGCACGTGGTGCGCCCGCGCGACCATGTCAACGACTCGCCCGGTCACACCCGGCACGAGGAGGTCGAAGACACGTTGCTCCGCGCCGACCAGGCTGGTCACGCGAATGCTATTCCCATCCCCTTGGCCTTGGAGCTTCCAGAGAGCCTCCACACGGCGGCCGTCTCGCTGCCACTCCACGAGGAGCGCCGCCGTGGCCTTCGGCATCGGTGGGGACGCAGCCCAACAGATTGACGCCACAGAGAAGGATGCTGTTGCCGCGGCCTTGCGCCGCGGACGGCGGAGGCTGTGTGTTTGTTGCACCCGCGCGGGGATCATCATGGAGAACTCCTCTGCTGAACCGCGCCCAGCGTACCACATCCCGATGGGTAGCTTCTGCTACTTTCCGGTAACGCACGCCATCCTATAGGTGGGGCGCCTACCTCCCGGCGACCGTTTCCCGTATCAGGCCAGCGCTGTAGACTACGGCCATGGTCCGCAACTTTGCAGTCGAGATTCCGTACGCCGCCGTCGCCGATTTCTGTCAGCGGTGGAAGATCAGCGAATTCGCCCTGTTCGGCTCGGTGTTCAGCGATCGACTCGACCCGCCCCATGACGTGGACGTTCTGGTGAGTTTCGCGCCCGCCGCGGAATGGGACATCTTCGACGCGGTGCAGATGGAAGAGGAGCTCTCCGGTCTATTCGGTCGTCCGGTGGACCTGGTCACGCGCCGAGCCATCGAAGCCAGCGACAACCGGATTCGTCGCCAGGCGATCCTCAATTCAGCCGTGCCCATCTATGTCGCGTGACGACGCAACGCTTCTGGATATGCTCGAGGCATGCCGGTCGGTGCGGGAGTTCGTCGGGACGATCGACCGTGAGGTTTCCTCAGCGACAAGAAGACGCGCTCCGCCGTCCTGCACCAATTGCTCCTACTGGGCGAGGCGACGAAGAGACTTTCCTGGGAGCTGAGAGAAGCCAACCCACAGATCCCCTGGGAGATCGCCGGAATGCGCGACCGCATCATTCATGCCTACGATCGAGTTGACCTGACGATGGTTTGGCTCGCTCTCACCAAGCGTCTGCCGGCGCTGGAAGCCTTCCTCACGGAACAAACCGGTCGGTCTTAGAGCCGGGCGCTGTAGCTTATCTTGGTACGTCGAGCGGCGCCGCGGCACGTGGTCCGGACACATCGAGAGCGCTATCGTATTTCAAGGTGTTGGTTCACCGGCGTCGGGAGAAGGAGACGCGATTGAGATGGTGCGTAATGCGCTGTTGGTATCGGCGGTGGCGGTGCTCCTGGTGAGCGGGGGCGCGGACCCAGGCGTGGGCCAGATTTCCGGCGAGGTGCGGGTGTACCGTTGGGACTTGACCACACTGGATGGACCCGGACTGGGCGGCTTCGGCCACGCCCTGCTCATCGGCCCCGGCGGGGGGACTGTGGTCAACACACGATTCATTGTCGAGTTCGTGTCTCTCGACGCCTGGGACGCTGCGGGAGTCGAGATCAGCTTGGCTGGTCCCATCGAGCAGCCCGACGGCACGGTCGGTGCAGAAGTCGAAGTTACCGGCGCCGATTTCGGCTGGTCGGGCGTGGGTCATTTCGAGGTGGCCTACGAGACCGATGCGCTGAACGGAGTGATCGCAGCGCCGGACGGCTTCCCTTCGACGATCTGGTCGATGCACCTCAATGACATCAGCAATCCCTACATCGGCCATTTCCGGGCCCTGCGGATCGAGCTGGACGTGGTGGGACTCGTGGCCGACGAAACCTGCGTGGGCGATCTGAACGGCGATGCGGAAGTCCAGTCGGATGACCTGCAATACTTCGAGATCGGCGAATGCCCCGCCGAGGGCCCCTGTCCGGCGGACATTGATGGAGACGGCTTCGTCACTCGCGCAGATCGCGACATCCTGATCAGCATCTTCGGGACCATCTGCCCTGTGGCGCCCTGAGACGCGGGTCGTCTCTTACAGGTTCTCGACGAACAAGGCCTTGCCGCGCTGGGCGCGCATGTGGGTGCGGACCGCCTCGGCGACTGCGTCTGGACCGGCCACGCCCTCGATGATAACCTCGCGATTGCTCACGTCGGTGGAGAGAAGCGTGATCGTGCCCAAGTTGAAGATGCGGTCGAACAGCGTCTTGTGGACACGCACGTCGTCCACGCGGATGAGCTCGGTCTGGTCAATGGTCTTGCTGAGGATGCCGGTTTCGATGAACAGGCGCTGCGATGTCAGTCGATACTTTCGCCCCAGGATATGCAGGGCCACCGGCAGAAGCAGGATCAGCGCCGACAGAACGACAATGGCAACGATGATCCAACCGGCCCCCCGTGCATTCAGGGAATCGTTGCGCGAGGCGATCCATCCGGTGAGAATTCCCAGCCCCACGCTGATCAGGAGCCAGAGGGTGATCCGCCCGACGTAATGCCGCCAGCTCGTGCGTCCCGTCCAGAGATGCGTCTCGGGCGCGGCCGGCTGGGCCGAGGCGGCCGCGGCCGCTTCCATGGGCGATCGAACGGGAGCTGCGCTTGCGGGGTTATCCTGTGCCATCGGCGTTCCTCCTGAACGGGGGAATCATAGCAGGAGAGCGCTGTGCGCCTATCCGGGCCGGTCGGCACGGCGCCTCGTGACGGTGGTCGGAGGCCCAGCGCCAGTCTGGGTACTGTGGCTCGGCAGGAGCCATCGCCCTCGCCTCAAAGGCCCTGAAAGCCTCCCGCTGCGTGCTCTGACGCAGGGGGTGCGTGTCTTCACGCCATTGGGGGGGATGCATCCGTCCCGACCTTGGCTTGGCCCCAAAAACGCAGCTGGCACACCGCTTGCCCTAGGTCCCGTGCCTCGCCGGTTGAGGACGGCGGGGATCGGGATCGGCATTACAGGGCCGACTGTGGGAACTACAACCATGTACCAGGATCGGAAGTCACCCGTCGCAGGCGTCGTTCGGGCCGTAGCCTCGCTGTGGTTCGGAGCAGTGCTGCTCGTGCTGGTTCTGCTGACGCTGGCGTGCGCGACGGTGTACGAATCGATGCACGGGACGGAGCCGGCGGCGCACGCCTTCTACGGCACGTGGTGGTTCCGCGGCTTGCTGGCTTTGCTGGGAGTCAACGTCCTGGCGGCGGTGCTGGCGCGATTGCCGCTCACGCGGGCCAAGATCGGCTTTGTCGTTACCCACGCGTCGCTGCTGCTCATTCTCCTCGGGGCACTGGCAACACGCCTGTTCGGCATCGATGGTCAATTGGCCCTCATCGAGGGCGAGAGCACCGATCAACTGCGGCTCAGCGGGCGGGAGCGGTTGACCATCGCCAACCGCGACGCGGGCGCATTGAACTTCGTCGATCTGGATGCTTCGGTCTTCGGAGCACTGGAAGCGGTCGATCGCCCGAACGACGCGACGGTGAGGCTGGACACGGTGAGCCTGCGCGTGCTGCGCTACCTGCCGGACAGCGAGGCATCCACTGCCGTCACCAACGACGGGCCGGCGCCGCGCAGCGCGGTGGAAGCATCGCTGTTGGCCGCCGGCGTGGATGATCCCGCGTGGGTCCTGGAGGGCGAACCGCGCTCCTTCGGCCAGATGACGGTCGTGCTCACCAGCGTGGCGGATCGGGCGGAACTGGAAGCGCGGCTGAGTCCGCAGGCGGCGGATACGGTATCGGCGGGCACGCTGAAGCTGGAAATCGCCGGAGCGGAGTACCAACTGCCCATCGAAGCGTGCATGAAAGAACCACAGCCCGTGGGTCCCGCGGGCTACACCGCGAAAGTGTTGGAGTACTTTCCACACGCCACGGTGGCCTCGGGCGGAGGAGTGGTGAATGCGTCTGCCCAGCCGGTCAACCCGGCGATCCGCGCAGAGATCGTCGGTCCCGGCGGGGCCCAGACCAAGCTTGCGTTTGCGCGGTTTCCGGATTTCGCTTCCTCCCATGGCAGTCTGGGAGCGGAGGACGTGAAACTGGTTTTCGTTTCCTCCGCCGCAGCACCGACGCCGTCTGCGCCGGTTGAGGTGCTGACCACGCCGGCCGGTGATTTGTATGCCCGGTTTACGGCCGGCGGCGCGACCACCAACCGCGAACTTCGCCTCGGTGGGGCCATTGACACGCCCTGGCCGGGAGTACGATTCGCGGTGCTTCGCAAGTTCGACCGCGCCCGCGTGACTCAACAACTGGTGGTGCCGGAAAAGATCGGGTCGCCTCGGACGCCGGCGGTGCTGCTGGCCGTGCAGGGCGGCGAGTCAGACAGCGAAGTCTGGCTCACCAAGAATGCGCCAAAGCAGTTCACCATCGCCGGAGTCCCCTATGAGTTCACCTACCGCGACCAGGCACAGCCGCTGGGATTCCGCATCGCCCTGAACAAGTTCACCGTGGGGTACTATCCCGGCGGGAGGCGGCCGCGATCCTTTGAAAGCCAGATCACGATTACCGATCCGGCCACTGGCGCAACCGTCAACCGCATCATCAGCATGAACCATCCGACATCCTACGGCGGATATACGCTGTATCAATCCAGCTACGAACTCTCCGGCCAGAAGGCGCTGAGCGTGCTCAGTGTGGCCCGCGATCCCGGACAGCCCATCGTGTTCGTGGGATACTTCGGGCTGCTGGGCGGTATGTGCTGGGTGCTGGTCACGCGACGAGGGGCACGAAGCCGCGCGGCAATCGACGGAAATGGGCGCGACGAGGCCCGTCGCAAGGCAGATCGCAAGATCAGTCTGCTTGCCCCGGGGGAACATTGCGTGATCAACGGTGACGACCTGGTCGCGGCGCGCAGCGGCCGCTATACGCGCCCCGTGCGACATCGCGCAGGGCCGCCGGGCGGAGCCGTGAACACTCTGGCACTGATCGTGACGCTCGGCCTCGCGGCGGGATCGGCGAGCGCGGCGGATGTTCCTGCTTCGCTCGACCTAGAGACGGTCCGCGGGCTCTGCGTGCAGCATGACGGGCGATACATGCCGCTGGATACGCTCGCCCGCGATGTTGTCCATGGGGTTACGGGCCGAGCCTTCTTTGAGAACCGCGACCCGGGGCTCACCCTGCTGGCATGGACCTTCGACGCGGAGACGTGGAAACGTACACCCTTGATCGCGGTCCGCAACGCCGAGCTTCGCCAGGAGATCGGGCTCTCGCCGGACAAGAGCGTCTTTTCGTACGCCGAGCTCACCAGCCACCAGCGACTTCGTTCGTTGATCCAGGATTTGTCGCGAATGGAGCCGGCGCACAAGCCCGACCCGCTGGAATCTAAGGTGTCGGCCATCCACGACAAGCTGACCCAGCTTCAGGCAGTCTTCGCGGGCCAGTTCATTCGCCTCGCGCCGCATCCGGGCGACGCACTTGCCCCTTGGAAGACGCCCGCAGAAAGCAAGCCGCCCGGCCCGGCGTGGGGGAACTTGAAGACGGCGTTTCTCGCCGGTGATCCCGCGCAGTTCGCGGAGGCGTCGCAGCAGCTCGCAGCGGCTGCGTCGGCAATGCCCGCCGCTTTCCGACCGACGTCGGAGACCCTGGCAACAGAATTGCGCTACAACCGGCTGGCCCTGTTCACTACCGCGTGGCGGATTACGCTCGTGGGCACGTTGATTGCGGCGCTAGCCATGGCCGTTCGGCGCAAATGGTTCGACGCCGTAGCGTTTCTCGTGCTCCTCGCCGGGTTCTGCGTGCTCACCTACGGACTGGCCCTGCGCTGGCAGATCGCCGGGCGGATTCCCGCGTCCAACATGTTCGAGTCGCTGCTGTTTCTGGGCTGGGGTGTGGGAGCGTTCGCGATTCTGGCGGTCCCCTTGTTCCAGCAGTGGCTGGTTCCACTGACCGCATCGGCGATGTCTTCGCTGGCCTTGCTGCTGGCGGATTGCCTGCCGGTGGATCACTTCATCCGTCCCATTGCCCCGGTGCTGCTGGATACGGTGTGGATGTCGATCCACGTCCCGATCATCATGGTGTCGTACTCGGTACTCACCTTGGCGGTGCTGGTAGCACACATTCAGTTGGTGCTCATGGCCGCGGCACCGAATCGGACGCGCCTCTCCAACACCGTCGATGGGCTGCACTACTGGTACGTCCAAGTGGGCGTGCTCCTGCTGGCCGCCGGGATCATCACCGGAAGCATGTGGGCGGCATCGTCCTGGGGGCGCTATTGGGGCTGGGATCCCAAGGAAGTGTGGTCGCTCGTCGCATTGCTCGGATATCTCACTATCCTGCATGTGCGTATCGACCACGAACGCGTGCCTGTGTGGGTCCGCCTGGCGGCCGTTGCGCTGGTCATCGCAACGTTGGCGGTGATCGTGCCCAAGCTCGCCCCCTTGAGCGCCGGGCGGGTGCTCGGCATGGTCGGGGCCGTCGTGGGGATGGCGTTCATGGTGATGGCCAAAGGGCAATTCGCCACCGCCGCCAAGAGCATCATCTGCTTCTGGCTGATCATCATGACCTACGTCGGGGTGAACTACGTCCTGGGCGTGGGGCTGCACAGCTACGGCTTCGGGACCGGCGCGGTCGCCCGCTACATGTTCCTGATGGGCGGCGCGGACATGGGCTTCGTCGTGCTTTGCGCCGCGATCTACCTCATCCGCAGTCGCCCGGACCTCGGACCAGCTTCTTCGCGCGTCGAACCGGCAGCCGCTTAGAAGCGCGTGACCAAAGGGCCTGCTTCTGGTATCTTCCGAGTAGTAATCTCGGCCGAGGGTAAGGCCGCAGCGAAGCTTCTTTGGTGACGCGATGGACTTTGAGCTTTCGGAAGATCTGGCGGCGTTGCAGGACGTGGCTCGGCGGTTTGCGGCCGAACACATCAAGCCCTACGCCCGGCAGTGGGACCGTGAGGCGGACATCCCCCGCAGCGTCGTGGCTAAGCTGGCGGAGGTCGGCTTCCTGGGGATCTTTACGCCCACGGAATACGGCGGAGCGGGGCTGGGCGACCTCGCTGCCAGTGTGATCATGGAAGAGATCGCCCGGCATTGCGGGGCGACGGCCCTGATGCTGGATGCCCACAATGCCCTGTGCTCCGCGCACATCATCCGTGCCGCGAACCCCGAGCAGAAGGCCAAGTATCTGCCCAAACTCGCCGCCGGTGAGTACCTCGGCGCGTGGGCCCTCAGCGAGCCGGGCAGCGGGAGCGATGCCGCGGCTCTGACGACCACCGCGAAGCTGGAAGGAAACACCTGGGTCCTGAGCGGAGCCAAGCAGTGGATCACCAACGGCCACTATGCAGGCGTGTACGTGGTCATGGCGCGGACCAAGCCCGAAGGCGGGGCGAAGGGAATTAGCGCTTTCCTGATTGAACGCGGGACGCCCGGGTTCTCGACGGGCCCGAAGGAAGACAAGTTCGGCATGCGGGCCTCGGACACTGTGGGCCTGATGCTCGACAACGTCCGCGTACCCAAGGAGAACGTCTGCGGCAATCTCCATGAAGGGTTCGTTGATGCGATGAAGGTCCTGGAGCGCGGGCGGATCACCATCGCGGGGATATCGCTGGGGCTGGCCCGCGGGGCGCTGGAGGAGTCCCTCGCTTACGCCAAGCAACGGGTGGCCTTCGGCAAGCCCATCATCGAGCAGCAAACGATTCAGTTCATGCTCGCGGACATGGCCATGGAGCTGGACGCGGGGAGGTTGCTGACCCGCAAGGCCGGCATCCTCTCCGACGCCGGCCAGCCCAGCAACATCGAAGCGTCGATGGCCAAGCTCTTCACCAGCGAAATGGCCACGCGGGCGTGTCTGAACGCCATCCAGATCCACGGCGGCAACGGATACACGAAGGAAGTTCCCGTGGAACGCTACATGCGCGACGCCAAACTCTGCGAGATCGGCGAGGGAACCAGTCAGATTCAGCGGATGGTCATTGCCCGGCACCTGTTGGAGTTGTAGGAAACCCTGCCGTGGACTTCGAACTCGACGACGATCATCGGATGCTCCAGCAGCAGGTGCGGGAGTTCGCATTCCGCGAGGTGGCTAAGGGAGCGGCGCAGCGCGACCACGACGCGCTCATGCCCGATGAGCTTCGGGCCCAGCTCGCGGAGCTGGGCCTCTTCGGCATCGCCGTGCCGGAGGAGTACGGCGGGGCGGGGATGGGCACGCTGGCCGCAGCGATTGTGGTTGAGGAAATCTCCAAGGCCTGTGCCGGAACCGGCGTCTTCTTAAGTGCCCACGGATCGCTGTGCGTGGACCCGATCCTTCGCTTCGGCACCGCGGAGCAGAAGAAGAAGTACCTGCCGCGTCTGGCCTCCGGAGAAGCGATCGGTTGCCTGTCTCTCACCGAGCCCGGCAGCGGCAGCGACGCGGGTGCGGCCACCTGCACGGCCGTGCTCAAGAACGACGGCTGGCACATCAATGGAGCGAAGATCTTCGTCACCAACGGCAGGGAGGCCGGGGTTATCGTCCTCATCGCGGTCACCGATCCTGGCGAGCCCAAGCGGCGGCTCAGCGCCTTCATCGTGGAGCAGCCCACGCCCGGTCTGCGTATCGCCAAGCTCGAGAAGAAGCTGGGCATTCGTTGCACTTCTACGGCTGAGTTCGTCTTCGAGGACTGCGTCGTGCCGCAGGACGCCCTGCTTGGCGAACGTGGGAAGGGCCTGCGGATCGCGCTAACGACGCTGGATGGCGGGCGGATCGGAATCGCCGCACAGGCGCTGGGCATCGCTCAGGCGTGTTTGTATGAGGCCACGAAGTACGCGCGGACCCGCGTGCAGTTCGGCCAGCCCATCGGCAAGTTCCAGGCCATCCAGAACAAGATCGCGGACATGGCCGTATCCATCGAAGCCGCCAAGCTCCTGACCTATCGGGCCGCATGGCTCAAGGACACCGGCGGTGAGTACATGCAGGCTGCGGCCATGGCCAAGCTCTTCGCCAGCGAGGCCGCCTCCCGCGCCGCCAACCATGCCGTGCAGGTCTTCGGCGGCTACGGATACTGCAACGATTACCCCGTCGAGCGCTTCCTCCGCGACGCCAAAATCACCGAAATCTACGAAGGCACCAGCGAAATCCATCGATTGACGATTGCACGGACGCTGATGGGATAGTGCGGAGGCTGTCATGTTCTGTCCTGCTTGTGGTGTGAGTGTGGCTGCGGGCGTGGCCTTGTGTCCAGCGTGCGGGGCGGCGATGAGAGCGCCGTCCTATCGCGCGCCGCAGATCGATGCCGGCGGCAAGGCAATCGCGTCGCTGGTGCTGGGAATACTTGGCCTTGTCGTCTGGATTCTGCCCATCATCGGCCTGCCGGTGACCATCATCGGGGTGGTGCAGGGGGCCAAGGCCCTGCACTCGCGGCAGCGTGGCATGGCCATCGCGGGACTGATTCTTTCGGTGATCGGACTTGTCGCTGCGGCCATCAACGCAGCCATCGGCGCATATCTGGGCGTAACGGGTCAACATTCATTGGGCCAATGACGCGCACGACCCGGGCAAGCGCGGCGCTTCAATCTTCGTAGGGGTCGCCGCCGAGGGCGAAGAGGATGCACAGCAGGTGCAGGATGATGCCGGGGATGACCAGGAAGATGTACCCCAATCCCACGGCCACAAACCAGAACAGTGCCGCGAAGAAGCGGCCCTTGTAGAGCTGCCCCAGGCCGGGGACGAAGAAGCTCAGCACCGCGGCGATGCCGGGATGCCACTTCCTTTCCCGCGGAAATATCGCCGCATCGGGCGCAGGCCACTTCGCCCCGGTTCGCTCACCCACCGGGTGCCCGCACTTGGGGCAGATGAGCGCCGCCGAGGAACATTCGTTGGAACAGTTTGGGCAGTAGATCGCCACCTCAAGGCTCCCATGAACTACAGCGATACATTCGTCCCGCACACTCGATTATGCGCAAGGAAACGCACGAAATCTCTCCCACTTCGCCTCCTCCGCCCCCTTTGGGGGGATACTCCCAAGATTCCGTCACCACGGGTCTCGTCCGCTTGAGGGGACTTCACCCGTGGCCATTCTCCGTGGCCGCTCCGGGGGCTTTGGGTTTGCGGCGACGGGGAATGCCGCGGTCTTCGTCGAAGGTCTGCTTGCGGCGGACCGTGTGGTGGTAGGCCTGGGCGAAGCGGTGGGCTTCGTCGCGCATCTGCTGCAGCAGTCGCAGGGCTTCGTTATTCCGCGACAGGCGAATCGGCGCGGAGCGAGCCTGGATGTAGACCTCCTCCTCGCGCTTGGCCAGGGAAATGACCATCGGCGGCTTGACGTTCATGTCGCCGAACACTTCGAGGCCCGCGTGCAACTGGCCTAACCCGCCGTCGATAAGGATCACGTCGGGATACAGCTCCTCACCCTCGGCCGCGTAGCGATAGCGGCGGGAGATCACCTCGCGGATGGCCGCGTAGTCGTCCACGCCCTCCACCGTGCCGATGCGGAAGCGGCGGTAGCCGTTCTTGAAGGGTCGCCCGTCGATGAAGCATACCAGTGACCCCACCGTAGCCTCGCCCTGCAAATGAGCGATGTCGATGCACTCCATGCACCGCGGCGGGGACTCCAGCTCCAGCAGCTCGCCGAGTTTCTCCAATCCCTTGCGGGGGTCGATGAAGAAGACTTCCGGCTGCACGTCCTCGTGCACGTCGCCGGAGAGTTCCAGCGACTGAATGGCCTTGAGGCGGTCGCGGAGGGTGGCCGCGTCCTCGAAGCGCCGCTCCATGGAGGCCTCCTCCATCTCCTCGGTCATCTGGCGGATCAGGGCGCTGCGTTTGCTGGCCATGAACTTTTTGAGCCGCTCGATGTCCTTGCGATAGTCCTCCTGACTGATCAGCGCCGCACAGGGGGCCGTGCACTGGTTGATGGCGTGCAGCAGGCAGGGGCGGAAGAACTTCCGCGACTCGTCGCCCTCGTGGATGTCCAGCTCGCAGGTGCGGAACTTGAAGACCTTCTGGAGGGCGTTCATCGCGTCGCGGACGGCGGCCGCATTGGTGAACGGGCCGTAGAGCTTGCTGCCCTTCAGCCGCGGGGTGCGGGTGACGTATACGCCCGGAAAGTCATCGCGGACCGTGATTTCGATGTAGGGGAAGGTCTTGTCGTCGCGGAGCTGGACATTGTGCGGCGGGCGGAGGTCCTTGATGAGCCGGGCCTCCTTGAGCAGGGCGTCGACCTCGCTTTCGCACTCCAGCACGTCCACCGTACAGACCTTCTCCACCATGCGGCAGATGTCCGGCCCGCGGGTGTTCAGCAGGTCGGCGGAGTCCTGAAAGTAGCTGCTGACCCGGGCCCGCAGCTCCTTGGCTTTCCCCACGTAAAGAACCCGCCCCTCGGCATCCTTCATGAGATAAACGCCAGGCGCGCGCGGGAATTCCGCGATGCGTTGCCGGAGCTGTTCAAGGCGATCTCTGGCCATTGCACTGATTGTAGCGTGCCAGGGGCGGGCGGGTTCACCG
>SBAX01000193.1 GCA_005240095.1 Phycisphaera mikurensis | reverse complement strand
GCCAGGTAGCGGTCGACCGCGCGTCCGATATTTGGCGGGGGCCGCTTGTCCGCCGGCGCGCGCGAACCAGACGGTGCGCGGTCCACGATCCCGTCAGCAAATGCCAGTGCGAGCGCCGGATCCCGCGTGTCCGAAGCGGAGATTAAGCCGCGCGAGCCGCCCAGCGCAAACGCGCTGTTTGCGTTCCATGGCGGCAGCGGACCGCGGGGATGCCCATTCGCCCCCGCCCCGGAACCGCCGCCAAGCGTGTACGTCACGCTCTTGTTGATCGAGATGCTGAAGCACCAGCAGATCTTGATCTTCAGCTTCAGCGTACCCGTGCAGGTCATAACTCCGTTCGTATACGCGGCAGCCAGCCGCAGCATGATCGAGGCGGACACGAATCCCAGAATGACCACCTCGCCGCCAAGCACGATCTCGAGCACGATGGAGACCGCCGCACCGCCGGCGCCGGCCGTGAATTCGACCGCCATGCCGATGCGGAAATAGACTCCGCCGCGGGCAACCCCGATGTCGAACGCCAGCGCGGCGCTGACGGTCAATCCGATGCTGATGTGCGCCTCGATGCGCGCCTGGCCCCCGCGCGGGAATGGCCGATACAGCGCACGCGCCTCCAACCACCCGCCGCCGCCCAGGAACAGGATGATCAGCGTGAAAGGCTTCTCGCGCGACGCAAAATTGAACCCGCCGGCGAGATAAAAGCCCTCCTGCGTCTTGAACGCCAGCTCCATGAATGCGCCGAGCTGAAGGCCACTAATCGCAAACGCGCCGAGCGCGGCTTTGATTTCCGGCAGCTTCAGCGCGACGCGCAGGCCGGCGGGGATGCTGCCTTCCAGCACCTGCTCGGGTTTGAGCCCGGCCAAGTCGTCAGGCAGGATGATGGTGAGCAGATCGGCCAGGAAATTGAGTGGCGGGTGGACCTTGATCTTATTGGGTTGCAGGTCGAACGCCATCCGGCCCGTCTCGTCGAACTTCAGCGTGGTGCCTTCGAACGTGACGATCGCCGCGCCGCCAATGCGCATTTCCCAATCGGCCTTCAGTTCCGCCTTGACGCTCTTGCGAACGTTGCCACCCACGCCGCCTTCGATACGCGTGGTCGCGGTGAAGAACGTCCTGTTGACGCCCATGCTGAGCACGGCCAGGCTGAAGAGTTCTCGCTTCCCAAGGTCGCCGGTCTTGACGTCGCACTGGGCCCAGGCCGTCTTCGTTTGCGGGTTGAACCCGTGCGTAATGCGCACGGCATCAGACTCGATTTCCGGAAACTTGAAGCCTGGGAAGAAACCGGCAAGGTCGATGCCCGAGAAGTTGGGCATGATCTTGGAGAGGTCGAGCTTGGTCAGGTCCGGGTGCGGCAGAAAGCGGTCGCCAATGGCGATCGAGGGAAAACGGATGCCCAGCGCCTCGAGATTCATCCCCGCAACGCCTTTGCCGAAGCGGTTGATCAGCGCAGCCGATGGTGTGATTCTGACGCGGTCGGCCAGCGTGCCGAGGTAATAGGCGATGCGTTGACGGTTGAGCTGCATGGCCTCGGCGACCGGGGCCAGACCATGGGCGCGGACGAGGCGGAGGGTGCTGCCGCCGATCGACTGCGCGGCCTGTCGGATTCGCTCACTCGCAATTCGCTCGACGGCGCGCGCCCGCTCGCAGGCCGTGCCTTCGAGCACGTCTAGAGCTTGCTTGAGACAGGCCAAGGGCTGGGCGATCAACTGCTGGAGGTCGGGAATGAGCCCCAGGGCCCGCGCGGCGCCGAGGAGGCGACGGCAGCCGTCGTTATCGTTAAGACCAGAGAGGAACTTGCCGAAGGCGCTTGAATCCAGCCGATCGGCGGCATTATCCACGAGGTCCGTCGCATATCCTGCGACACGATCTGCCAGTGATTTGACATGCGGGTCGATCTTGTCCCATGTCAGTTCTGTGTCGATCAGTTCAATTCCTTTACGTTCGATGTCGTGGCAGATCCCATGAACCCTTTCGGGGGAAGTGGCCTTCACCAATTCGTCTGCCTGGGCGGTTAGCTCACGGATTTTGGCCGCAAAGAACGCCCCGATTCCCTCCTGCTTCTTGACGGCCTCAGTTAGGACGGTATTCAAGCCATGCAGAACCGCCAGGTCGAGGTCCTGGAGCCTATTCGCGAGATCGTCGAGCTTGGGCAGAACCTCCGACAATTCGGACGATCCGGTCTTGATGATGTCCGAGAGAGCGTCGTAGGTCGGCACTTCGAGCGTCGCCAGCAGCGCGATGCGGACAGTCCCGGAAACAGAAACGTCGAACTCCGAAAGAATGCGCTGCACACGCGGCATCAGCTCCAAGCAAACGCGCGCTGACAAGTGGGCTCCGGCCACCTCCCCGGCCCGCGCTGCGAGCTCGTTCCGATAGCGACGAATCTGCTCTGCCAAACGGTTGCGAGTAGCCGTGGCGCGGTCTGCCACCGGTTTCGCCAGTGCCATGGCCTGCGTCAGCGGCGTTTCAATCGATTCGGCCCGTTCGGCCAGGTCTTTCAGCGCATCGACCAGCTCCTCCCTCACAAAGGCCCGGCCTTCCGCGAGCTGTTTGTTCAGACGGTCACGGAAGCGCCGGACGGCGGTCGACCACTGGGCTTTCCAATCGTTCTTCAGTGACTCCAGCCCATCTTCCGTGAAGGCGAGGGTCTCGTTGACGAACTTGTCTCTTGCGTTCTCGACCTGTTTCTTCGCAGCATCCTTAACAACCTTCTTCCAGGCTGTCTGTAGCTCGCTACAAAGCGCGGCAGCGGGATCGTCCACAAGCCCGACGAATTGCTGGATGCGATGGGCAATCTGATCCACGGAGTCATCGACAAACCTTCGGGCAGCGTTCAGCTCGGTTCGAACTACGCCAACAGCGTCGCGAACGTCGTTTTCGGCTTTCTCCAGCAGCGCCCGAAGATCCGGAGCCTCCAGTTGCGCCGACCGACGCACCATCGTCACCCGTTCGATCACGGCCTGGGTCGCGGCGGCCACGCGATCGGCCACTACGTTGACCGTTTCGCCGAACGTGTCGATTTGCAGCGTGAAGGGTTCGTAGCCGGGCTCGTCCAGGGGAGCGTCCGGGAGCATCGCATCCGGCTCGGCCTCGCTGATGGCCGGATCATTCTCCGGAGCGATTGGGAACTGGGCGATCGGGAAGTCAATGTCGGCTACCGATGGCCATGTGTCCGTGTCGGCGGTCGCATCCGGGTCCGTCGAAGTATAGAAGTGGAGCTTCTCGGGATTGGCGACACGGCCCCAGGTGCAGGCCTTGCCGCTTCCGCGATCGGTCGAGAGCTTCAGCATGACCTGCGGCTCGGGGTAGACGCGCGGGTCGGCCGAGCGATTGAATAGCGGAACGACCCAGCCGTCCGGAACATTGCGGCCCCAACGGCTGTCTACGCGGATGATCTTCTGGGGAAAATGGCCGGCCAGTACGAACCCGCGAGTGTGAGGAGCGTCGCCGAACTCGGGATACTCGCGCGTCGGCTGGAGCAGCTCGACGAATTCGAGCTTCTTGCGGACGACCGGTCGGCCGACCCATCTTCCGTCCGGATCGGGAAACTGATCGCTGTGCACAACGCTGCGCTCATACACGATGACGTGCTTGGCGCGGTTCCAAAGCATGCTGATGCGGCCGATCCGCTCCAGGCTGTAGAAAAATGTGCGGCCGAGGAATGTGTCGGAGTAGATCGAGCTCTTGTCCATCGCGAAGCTGGCCTTCTGAAAGCCATTCGCTCCCAGTGACGTAAGAGACAAGTCCACGAGCTGGGCGGACGACGAGGGGCCGGATTGAATCACCTCATTGTAGATGTTCCGTGATTCGAATCCCCAATCGACGCCGCCGCGGATTCGATACTTGCTGTCCGGGGAAGTTTCGATCGATTGAGCCAGTTCGTCCTCGAATTGGACCGGTTCAATCTGTCTCGTCTTGCGGAATCGCGCTTCGACGCCCTCGTCGATGACTAGGACGCCCCGCGGGCGCAGCTGGTAATAAGGGGTTAGAAGCGCCAGGCGCGCATCCAGCAGGCCGAGTTGCCGATTGCTGCGCAGGCGATAGCGATCGTATGCTGGAAACGGGCGTCCTGAAGGATGATCGGGGGGCAGTGGATCGCGGGCGAGGCCCAGGGATGCGGCCAGCTCGCAGACGCGAAGCTGCGTCGATCGAATCGTTGTCGTCAGTCCGTAAAGTAACTCAAGGGTCGCCTGGCGGAGGTCGGTTCCAGGAAGCTGCTCTCCGGCCCAGCCCAGTAGGCGGCGGACGTTCCAGGGCGCCTCAGTGAAGTTCTGCCGGAGAAAGGACCGACCCAGGTTCAGGCGCGCCGCGGGCGAGAATCGATACCGTAGCAGGCCGTACTCGCTTGCCGGAGGTTTGTCATAGTATTTGATGAAATCCTCACCTACGCATGACGGCGGGAGGTACAGATCGAATCCCGAAGGGGAGTCGCGCAATTCCCAGAACGGCTTCTGCTCGGGGCCGCGACCGTAGTTTCCGATCTCCGCATTGGCGCCTAGGTTCAGGTCGGCTTTAACGCGCGCGATAAGAAAGGGAGAAAAAGAGAGCACCAGCGCGTCGAATTCACTGCGGCTTGCGCCGGGGTCTCCGCCCGGGGAAACCAAGGCCGGCGGGCGCGCCAGGCGCAGCTCAAGCGAATGGCCCGTACCCGCGCGGTCGCGCTCCCTAGCGGCCAAGATGAGCGGAATGGGCGCGTCGCCGTGACCGTTATCGCCGCTGGAACCGGCTGGGGATTCAGAGGATCCGGGCGGAGCCGTTTGCCGCGGCTTGCCCCAGACTACGACTGACCTGCTCTGGCGGGCGTCCACGTCCGGCGGATTGGCTGACGGAGGTTCATCCTGCCCACCGGGCCGGGCGGCCCTCAGGCCGAAGTACATGGTCGCGTCGATATCGTATTCGATGCTCAGTGGGTCGGCGTCCGAACGGACGAGAGCGCGCGACACCGCATTAAGCGACGATATCTGACCTGAATGAACGGGGACGCCATCACCAAAGAGAAGGTCCAGGGCGCCCACGCGCACGACATCTCGAACAGGTTCTTCCTTCTGGGAGGTCAATCGTCGCCTCGGCTGATCACTCTCTTGGTCGGCGAAAGACGACACATCTAGGAATTGCAGGTCGATCCTGAGAGGCAGCTCCGAATGGGGCCGAGTCAAGTGTGAAGGGCTGTAACCGGCGGTTCCCGAGTCGCCGGACGACGCGGCCCTTGGAGGCGGCTTGGTCCAACATTCCAGCTGCCGCCAAACCGATCCACCCGCGTGATTGCGAAAGCCACGAAGCGCTGCATCGAACAACGCCGGTTTCTGCGCCACCGGTGCTTCCGCCTCCGACCGCACATCACATATTCGCAGCTCCAGAAGCTGCGCCCAGAATCGGCGCCCCGGTTCAGGTTTGGTTCTTGGCGGAATGGTGCGCTCGCTGACCAAATATCGAACACTCCAGGGCCAGCTCGTCGAGCGTTGGTTCGGCTCAAGTCTAGGTAGGATCGTAGCGGGCGAATCGCTCCCGATGCGGCTCTGCGCACCCAGATACGGTTCGAGTACAGAGACATTCCAGGCGCGCGCCGGCGAGTAACAAACGGCAGCATCACCGGGCCTGGACCCTCGCACCGGATCCAAGCACGAATAGAACCACACATCCCAACGGCCTGCCGAGTCGTCGTATTCAGGGACCATACACGCCGTACCATCAGGCTCACCAGAGGATGTTTCAGAGCCCGCTGAAGAGCGCCCTACACATGCGACATCGAAAGGACGCAGCAGCGTTACAGAATGGTGGCTCCGCCCCCAGCCTGTGGTGCGGTACTCGACAAATGGCATCCACGTGTGGGGACGCCCGAATTCGTCTGGAAGCCGCTCGAAGCGAAGCAACCAGGAATGAGCACCGCGCGGCGGCCTATTAGCACTACAGCGCTAATTGTCATGGCGTTTGAGTCGTGAGGTTTTGGCGGTGCGGTTGCGGGCTTGGTGGTACTGGATGATGCGGGCGGTGCGT
>SBAX01000261.1 GCA_005240095.1 Phycisphaera mikurensis | reverse complement strand
TTTCTGGGAGAACATCCTCAACAAGGTTGACGCGATCGGGGAGATTCCCGCTGACCGTTGGGACTGGAAGGGGTACTTCGACGCGGATCGATCGGCGCGGGACAAAATCTATTCCAAGTGGGGCGGGTTCCTGGATGACGTGCTCTTCGATCCAACCAAGTATGGGATGCCGCCCAATACCCTGCCTTCCGTGGAGCCGCTGCAACTTCTGGTGCTGGAAGCGGTGCGCACGGCGCTGGCGGACGCGGGCTACACCGATCGACCCTTCCATCGCGAGCGGACGGCCGTCGTGCTGGGGGCGGGAGGGGGCGTTGCGGACTTGGGCTTGGGCTACGGGTTCCGATCGTTGCTTCCTTATTTCATGGGCAACGCGGGCGGTACGGAGGCGGATGCGGCGGCGCTGATCGCGAAGCTTGAGGGGTCGCTTCCCGAATGGACGGAAGACTCGTTCGCCGGGCTGCTGATGAACGTGGCGGCCGGGCGGGTGGCGAATCGCTTCGATCTGGGCGGGGCCAACTACACGGTCGACGCTGCGTGTGCTTCGTCTCTGGCCGCGGTGCGGCTGGGGGTCAATGAACTGGAGTCGGGGGCGGCGGATATGGTGATCGTCGGCGGGGCCGACACCATGCAGAGCCCATTTGCTTATCTGTGCTTCAGCAAGACGCAAGCCTTGTCTCCTACCGGACAGTGCCGCACGTTCGATGAGACGGCCGACGGCATCGTGATCAGTGAGGGCGTTGGGGTTGTCATCCTCAAGCGCCTCGACGATGCGGTGCGGGACGGGGACCGCGTGTACGCGGTCATCAAAGGCATCGGATCATCCAGCGACGGGCGGGACAAGGGGCTCACGGCGCCACGACCCGCGGGCCAGATCCGGGCACTGGAGCGGGCCTACGAGAAGGCGGGCTACGCACCGGCCACGGTCGAGCTGGTCGAGGCACATGGGACAGGGACGGTCGCAGGCGACCAATCCGAGGTCGAGTCGCTGACCAAGTCTTTCGGCGCGGCGGGCGCGGTCGTCCAGAGTTGCGCCCTCGGTTCGGTCAAGAGCATGATCGGACACACCAAGTGCACGGCAGGCGTGGCCGGATTGGCGAAGGCGGCGCTGGCGCTTTACCACAAGGTACTGCCGCCGACGAACGGGGTAAAAAAACCGAATCCCAAGGCGAATTTCGCGACGAGTCCGTTTTACATCAATATTGAATCGAGGCCGTGGATTCGAGCGGACGGCGGCCCGCGACGGGCGAGCGTCAGTGCGTTCGGGTTCGGGGGCACGAACTTCCATGCGACGCTCGAGGAGTACAGCGATGATCAGCGCGGCGGGGAAATGGGCCTGGTCAACTGGCCCGCGGAGCTTTTTGTCTGGCGTGACGAGTCGGTGCAGGCGATTGTCGCATCCATCAACGCGATCGAGCACGCCCTTGCGGAGGGCGCTTCCCCAAATCTGTATGATCTTGCGGCAGCCGTGTGTCGCGAATGTAGGAGGGCGGGGAAGCACTGTCTGGCCGTCGTCGCGCAGTCCATGGATGATTTGAAGTCCAAGCTGGCCTCGGCGAAAGGGGCGCTTCAGCGCGGCGATGGGCACATCAGGGACGTCAAGGGGATCTACTATTCCTCCTCGCCGATGGCGGACGCGGACAAGGTCGCCTTCCTGTTCCCTGGACAGGGGTCGCAAAGCGTCAACATGCTTCGCGACCTTGCGATTGCCTATCCCGGCGTGCGCGAGGTGTTCGAGGAGGCCGATCGCAGCCTGGGCGGGGCCTTGGGTCGCCGGCTTAGTTCCTTCGTCTTCCCGCGTCCTGCATTCACTGCCGAAGAGGCGGCGGCCAACGAAAGCGCACTGACGCAGACCAACGTCGCTCAGCCAGCGATGGGGGCGGCTGACCTTGCGGTGTTCCGGGTTCTTGAGGGACTCGGCGTGCGGGCGCAGTTGTATGCAGGACATAGTTATGGGGAATACGCAGCGCTGTGCGCCGCCGGCGCGCTGGGCTTTGTTGATCTGATGCGGGTTTCCGAAGCCCGCGGACGGCTGATCGCCGAGGCCGGCAGGACGTCGCCGGGAACGATGGCCGCCGTGGAGGCCGACGAGGCCACCGTAACCCGACACATCCGATCGATGGAAGGCGTCTGGATCGCGAACCTCAACTCGCCGACGCAGACGGTCATCTCGGGTACGGTGGTAGGCGTCGACGCGGCATTAGCGGTGCTCTCCAAGGCGGGGGTATCGGCGCGACGCATCAAGGTCTCATGTGCGTTTCATTCACCGTGCGTAGCCAGCGCCCGAGCCAAGTTCCGGGACATCCTGGAGGGCGCGGGGCTTGCGCCCCCACGGGGCGTGGTCTACTCGAACACGACCGCGTCTCCGCATACCGGCGGCGCGGCGGCGATTCGCGATCTTCTGGCCGAGCACATGATTCGGCCGGTCCGCTTCGCGGATGAGGTCCTGGCCATGTACGAGGCCGGAGCACGGGTGTTCGTAGAAGTCGGTCCGGGGCGCGTGCTGACCGGGCTCGTCGAGCGAATCCTCTCCGGGCGCAGTTTCGTGGCCATTCACACGGATCAGGCAGGTCGCCATGGATTGGTGCAACTGGTTCATGCGCTGGGTCAGCTGTGCGCGGCGGGAGTCAGCGTGGATTGCGCCCAGCTCTTCCGCGGCCGCGTGGACAAGGAGCTTTCCCTGGCTCGGCTCACCGAGCAGACTCGGCCTGCACCGCCCTCCCCGACGACATGGCGAATCAACGGGGCGAGGGCTGTTCCCGTGCACGCGTCGGCAAAGCGGGTCACTTCGCGCATAGTGGCCTCGCCCCCGGCGCTTGCGGCGAGGGACGATGCGGTGCAGCTGCCTGCCTTGGGCGCGCGCCAGGCACCCGTTGTGCAACCATCGGCGGGGAGCGCTCCACTACGTCTGCAGGAACCCGTCGTTGACTCGCCCGTCGCGCCCGCGGAAATCCAATCGCCGGCCGGCGCCGAGGGCGTGATGGCTGCTTATCAGGCGTTGATGTCCAAGTTTCTTCAGACGCAGAAGAGCGTGATGCTCAGCTACCTCCAGTCGGGGGCTGCTGCTGCGCCGGTTCGTCTCCCGGAGATTGAGCCGTCCGATTCGGTATCCGGCAATGGCGCATCCAGGCCCGCGCAGCCTCGGCCGCTGCCGACGGAAGGCCTGCCTGCCAGCGCGCATCCCGTCGAAGTAGCGCCGGATGTAAAGGAGGCCGAGGTCGCTGCGGCGGCGCAGCCGACAGAATGGAGCTTGGAGAGGATCACAAGTCATTTGGTCAAGGTGGTCAGCGAGCGCACCGGCTATCCGCCGGAGATGCTCGATCTGGACCTGGACATGGAGGCCGACCTGGGAATCGACTCGATCAAGCGGATCGAGATCCTGGGGACCCTGCAGAGTGCGTCCGTCCTGGGGGGGCAGTCCATCGACAAAGACATGGAAGTACTGGCCAAGCTCAAGACCCTCAGGGCGATCGTGGATTGGATTGCCAGTCGGACGGCGACGCAGAGGGCCGAGCCGCCCAGGCCGCGGGCCAAAGAAGAGCACGGTGCCGCGCGACGAGTCGAGGAAGTGCCCCGTGTGGCGGGGGAGGACCCCATAACCACCGGGCGGCTGTCGCGCAGGCGGCTTACGGTGATGGGGCGGCCGTTTGGAGATCGCAGGCGCTGCGAATCGATCGGTCCGGTGATCATCATGGATCGAGGCTCGGGTCTGGCGGACATGCTTGCCCATGAGCTGCGCTCGGACGGTACTCACGTGACGGTGGCGCGGGTCGGTGATGCGGATCCCGATCTTGATGCTGCCGATCGCGGTGCCGTGGAGACGTTCGTCGGGCGCGTGCGGCAAGAGCACGGGCGGATTCACACGTTGATCTATCTGGCCGGCGCGAGTGACACCAGCGCCGGGCCTGAGGCGCGGCGGAAGGGGATCCATGCCGAACTCGTCGGACTCCTCCATGCAACTCAAGTGCTGGCGAAGGACCTTCGCGAAGGTCACGGCCGCGTGATGGCGGTATGCCGCATGGATGGGGCGTTTGGCTTCAGCGACGCGAGGGCGACCTTTGCCCCGGGCGATGGCGGCTCGTGCGGGTTCGTCAAGTCCCTGGCGCGAGAGTGGAACGAAGTGGCGTGCAAGGTCGTGGATATCCCTCCGGCCACGCCCGGACAGAGTGCCGCACGCTTCCTCGTTGATGAGCTCGCCACTGCGGACGGGGTTGTGGAGGTAGGCTACCGGGACGGGTTGCGCGTCGTGCTGCAGCCCGTCGACGCCGCGCTCGAACGAGCGCAGCCGGCGTTGTCAGTGGACCGGGATGCCGTCGTGCTCGTAACCGGAGGCGCGCGAGGCATCACCGCGGAAGTGGCCGTTGAGCTTGCGGAGAAGCTTGCCTGCCGTCTGGTGCTGGCCGGGCGAGGTCCGTTGCCGCAGACGCACGAGGCCTCCGAAACCGCCGGGATAACAAACGTTCGAGACCTGAAGGACATCGTTCGGCGACAGATCGAGCGAAGCGGAGAGAAGGCGACGCCGGCGCGGATCGAAGCGGAGTACGCCCGACTGCTGCGCGAGCGGGACATGCGGGCGAGCGTGGGGGCGATGAAGGCTGCCGGGGCGAGCGTGGAATACCATGCCGTGGACGTGGCGGATGAGGCGGCCTTCGGAGCGCTGATCGATGATGTTTACAGGCGCTACGGGCGGCTGGACGGGGTTGTCCATGGCGCCGGCGTCACCGAGGACAAGTTCGTTGCGGACAAGACGGACGAGTCCTTTGAGCGTGTTCTCCGCCCGAAGATTGATGGGGCCCTGACGCTGGCGGCGAAGCTGCGCCCCGACTCGCTGAACTTTCTGTTTTTCTTCTCTTCAGTGTCGGCACGTTTCGGCAATCGCGGGCAGAGCGACTACGCGGCGGCCAATGAGGTGCTCAACAAGCTGGCGCATTGGTTGAACGCCCGGTGGCCCGGGCGCGTGGCGTCGCTTAACTGGGGTCCATGGGAGTCCAGTGGGGGCATGGTCTCGCCGGAACTGGCGAAACAATTCGCGCAGGCCGGCATCCACCTCATCTCCCGCGCGCAAGGCCGGCGGGCCTTCATCGAGGAAGTGCTCTATGGCCGCAAGGACGACGTCGAGGTTCTCTTCGGCGGTCCTTTGGACACGACAGTGGCGCTGCCGGCGCCGGCGACGGCGCCGAGTGTCGTCTGGCCGCTGCTCAACTGCCGGTCGCGGGTGGCGCGAGCCGCCGACGGTTCGCTGGAGGTCACGCGAGAACTTGATCCTGCGTTTGATCTGTACCTGCTGGATCACCAGCTTGACGGCAAACCGGTGATGCCCATGGCCGTGGGGCTTGAGCTGCTGTCAGAAGTGGCAGTAACCGCGGCGCCGGGAGGCTTGCACCTTTCGTCCATCCGCGATTTGCGTGTCCTGCGTGGTGTTACTCTGGAGCACGGGCCGCAGACATTGGCGATCACTGCAGAACATGCACGGACCGAGGACGGGCGCGTGCTCGTGCCGCTGCGCGCGGAGACGCGCGGTGAGCGGGGTCACGTTTCCTATACAGCCACTGCCGAATTCGCTGCAGAGCACCGCTCGCTTTCCGCAGGCGCGTGGTCGCTTGTTGATCGCAAACCGTTCTCCATGAGCGTGGAAGAGGCCTACGAGAGATGGCTGTTCCACGGGCCGCTTTTTGCGGGCATCACTGAAGTGGAGGCGATCGGCGCCAACGGGATGATCGCGAGGTTGTCGCCTTCTTCGCCGCATCGGTGTCTGTCCGAAACCGTGCCGGGAACGCGCTGGCTTATCGATCCTGTAGTGGTGGACAGCGGCCTGCAGCTCCTGATTCTCTGGGCGCGGACGTACCTGGACGCCACCCCGCTGCCTTCGCGGTTGGGTTGCTTCCATCGCATTGGCGATCTGTCCCAGGGAGAGATCCGCTGCGAAGCGCGGATTCGCTCGGCAGGCGCCCAGACCCCTGCGATCCACGCGGATCTCGTCTTCTTCAACGCCACCGGCGAGCTGGTGGGATGGATGGAAGACATGGAAGTGACGTGCAGCAAGGCGCTCAATCGCCTGAGTAAGACTCGACCACATTCCGCGGGGGCCACGTCGTGAGCCAGCTCGGCGACGATATTCCGGCGGCACCGCTCGCGAACGTGCGTGGCGACGTGGCGATTGTCGGCATGGCCTGCACCTTTCCCGGGGCGCGCAACCTTACCGAGTTCTGGCGGAACATCGTCGGTGGCGTGGACTGTGTCGGCGACGTGCCCGCGGGGCGCTGGGATCCGGAGTTGTTCTACGATCCTGACCCCAGCGCCAAAGACAAGCTGTCCTGCAAGCGCGGCGGCTATCTGGGCTCCTCATTCTCTTTCAACCCGCTGAAGTACGGGACCATGCCGCGGGCTGTTGAAGGAGCCGAGCCGGATCAATTCCTTGTTCTGCGCACCGTACACGAGGCCATTGAAGACGCTGGTTACCTGCATCGCGATCTGAATTCGACGCGGGCCTGCTTTGTTCTGGGACGGGGTAACTATCTTGGCGCGGGCCTCTCCAATCTGCTCCAGCGATGCGTGATCACGGAACAGACGCTGGCGATCCTGCGAACCCTGCATCCGGGAATCTCCAGCGAGCAGTTGGCCGCGATCAGGCGGGAACTGCAATCAAGGCTGCCGGGCTTCTTTTCGGATACGGCGCCGGGGCTGATTCCGAACATCACCACCGGGCGGGTGGCCAACCGGCTGGATCTAACCGGGGCTTCGTTCACCGTGGATGCGGCGTGTGCTTCGTCGTTGATCGCCACGGAGCTTGCCGTGCGTGACCTGCTGACCGGGCAGTGCGACCTGGCGCTCGCGGGCGGCGTCCACGTTTTCACGGATGTCCCATTCCTGACCGTGTTCACGGCGTTGGGCGCGCTTTCTCAATCGGGGATGATCCGGCCGTTCGATCACGATTGCGACGGCACCCTGCCCGGCGAAGGGGTGGGGATCGTCGTGCTCAAGAGGGCGGCGGACGCGCTGCGCGATGGAGACCGCGTCTATGCCATCGTCAAGGGAGTGGGCAGCAGCAGCGACGGTCGGGCGCTGAGCGTGACGGCCCCCCGCGTTGATGGAGAAGTGCTGGCGCTGCGCCGGGCCTATGCTATGAGCGGGTGCGATCCCCGCACGGTGGAACTGATCGAAGCGCATGGTACAGGCACTCCGGTGGGGGACCCAACGGAACTCGATGCCCTGCGCAGCGTCTTCGGCACACGCGACGGTGCCTATCCGACGTGTGCGTTGGGTTCCGTGAAGTCGATGATCGGCCACGCCATGCCCGCAGCGGGCGTAGCGTCGCTCATCAAGACAGCCCTGTCGCTTTATCATCGCGTACTGCCGCCGACGCTGCACTGCCGACGGCCGCAAGAGTCACTCGCGAAGTTAGACGGCCGCTTCTATCTGAACACCGCGACGCGCCCGTGGATCCATGGGGCCGCAGATTCTCCGCGTCGCGCGGGAATCAATGCCTTCGGGTTCGGCGGCGTCAATGCGCACGTCGTCCTGGAGGAATCGCCGCAGCCGGCGGGCGCTTCCTATGCCGGTGACTTCGAGAGCGAATTGTGTATCGTCTGTGCCGACTCGAAGGAAGGACTGGGGAAGGAGATTGCACGACTCCGCGCCTACCTGGCGGCGGCGCCCGGCGTTTGTCTCCGTGACGTCGCTTTCACTCTGAATTGTAATCCCGTCGGCGAGCATCGCCTCGCGATCGTCGCCCGTTCGCTTGATGACCTGGCCGACAAGCTGGAGCGCGCGGCGGAGCGACTGGCCAAACCGGATTGCAGGCAGATCAAGGACACTGCGGGCATCTACTACTTCGGCGAGCCCACCCTGCGTCGCGGCAAGGTTGCCTTCCTGTTTCCGGGCTTGGGCTCGCAGTACGTGAACATGTTCTCGCAGCTCTGCGTTCACTTCCCCGACGTGCGGGCCTGTTTCGATGAACTGGATCGCGTGGTCCAGGGCACGGATGAGTCGGCACTGAGCGGCGATATCTTTCCGCCGCCGTCCTTCGACGAGGCCCAGGTGAAGCGGGCCGAAGAGCGAGTGGCGAAGATCGAGCGGGCGAATCCCGCTCTGCTCACGGCGAACGGGGCGATGTTCACCCTGCTTACGCGCCTGGGTATTCGTGCGGACATGATGACGGGGCATAGTTCCGGCGAGTGGGTGGCGCTGCCTGCGTCGAGAATGACTGCCGTGGACCGGTTTGTTGCAGGGATGAGTCGCCTCCAGGACGTTTGGAGCAAGCTGGCCGAGGATCGAGCGGTTCCCCGCATGGTCATGCTAGCGGTGGGCGCCGATCGCGAACGGGTGGAGCGGTTTGCGGCCGAAGCGCACGTATCCGTCGACGTGGTCAACGACAATTGCCCGCATCAGGTCGTGGTCGTTGCCGCACTTGAGGACGCGGAGGCCGTTCGCAGCGAGTTCTTGGCGCAGGGTGTGTTTGTCGAGCGCATGCCCTATGAGCATGGATACCACAGCCCGAAGTTCGGTTACGTGACGGATGCCTTGCGCGAATACTTCCGCGGGCTGAATCTGGTGCCGCCGAACACAACGGTCTACTCCTGTGCGACGGCGGCTCCTTACCCCGCAGAGACAGGGCAGGTTGTCGAGCTGCTGGCCAACACCTTCGCCCGCCCGGTGAGATTCCGCGAGACCATCGAAGCGATGTATGCGGCGGGCGAAGGTG
>SBAX01000433.1 GCA_005240095.1 Phycisphaera mikurensis | reverse complement strand
TCTACGGCCCCGCAAGCCGCCCCTGCATCGCCCCCCAATCCTCCCTATCCACATCGCCGTCCGACGGCTGATCGAACATTCCACAACACACTCCCAACGCTGACGGACTCGCCGGGGCGCCCGCCGCGATGGACGGCGCACCCCTGCTCTCATT
Source organism: Phycisphaera mikurensis (assembly GCA_005240095.1). Classification (GTDB taxonomy): domain Bacteria; phylum Planctomycetota; class Phycisphaerae; order UBA1845; family UBA1845; genus SBAX01. Next base: position 11,775 of record SBAX01000433.1, on the reverse strand, counting down.
CTCCGTCTGCCCGCCGCGTTGAGGCGGAGGAGGGCATGACTCCCGGGCGAACTTCGCACAGAGATCGTCCCACTCCACCATGCAGCAGTAGCTTTCTTCATGCTCGATGACGCTGCAGATCAGCGAGCAACAAACCTCATCGTCGCAGCCGGTCGATGGATGCGCCGCCCAGCAGTCGCCGGTAGCACCTTCACAAAGTGGAAATACACACGATTGCCCGCCCACTCCGCACCGCTGCCATCCCCGCCAACCGCCCGGGCTTAGCTCTGGAGCCAGCACAGCACATTGTCTGCGTGTGAGATCCTCACACGCGAACAGATTGGAATCATCCACATAACAGCAGGCCCCCACCGAGCCGGTATAGCAATTCAAGAACGCGCTCACATCCCACAGGTCCACATCCCCGTCGAAATCGGCGTCACCGGCAATCAATCCGTCACATTCGTCCGGTAAGCCGTTGTTGTTGCAATCGACTGAACCCCCAACAACCAGATCGCAGCTATCGCCCTTGCCGTTCTCATTGCAATCCACGAGGGGTACGGCGAACACCCTCACGGTGCCGCTCGATTCACGATCCAGGCTCGAAATCCCCACTGCGGATGAGTCCGCATCCGCGGCCACGACCACGTGCCAGAGCCCCGCCGGAAAGCCCCCCGCGTCCCGCAATGCTCCAACGTTCACCCAATCGCCTGCCGACGAACGCCCAAGGACATTGCCAAACGTCATTCCATCCCTGCCTCCGTATGTAGCCATGACCACAGTCGCCTCATTGGCGAAGGCGATCGACGGCATCTCCCACCAAGTAAGCCCGGCACTGACCTCAGTGAATGTCGCTTCCCCAGAAACTCGGCTCTCCAAATGCCAAACCTCCTCACTCCTCCGCATGATGACGGCCTCTTCCACGAACATGCCTGGCTGAACCTCCCTGGAACTGGTGATCGCCATGCGCTCTCCCTGCAAGTCAAGCGCAGCCCCGAACGATCGCGATTGTGGAACGGTCAGTTTCTGGGCAAACAGCCACTTCCCTCCATGCCTTCGATAGGTGTAGACAGCGCCGGCCTCAATCCCCTCGACGATGTCGCCCCAAGCGCCGATTGCGATCCAGTCGCAGGCCAGCGCCACAGCCTGGCCGAACGCACTTTCTGGAGACGAGACAACGCCGGTGAGCTTCGCTTCTTGTACCCAGTGCTGCCCCTCGCGTCGGAAGGCGTAGATGATCGCGGGAAGCGGCCCCTTGGGAGGCTGAAACGGCGGGTTATAGCATGCCGACACCACAGCATGATCACCGTCGACTTCGACATAGCACACGTCGTGATAAGCCTGCGCCGGATCATCAACCGTTATCCGGTCCTGGTACTCCCAACCCTTCGCAGCGCGGTGGAAGACGAACACTGCCCCGTCAATCCCCTCGTTCGGATTGTCCCAGGCACCGACCACATAGGCGTCGCCGGCGGCAATGGCAACGGAGAGGCCAAGCCAGTAGAACTCCTCTTCACCCGGCATTAACTCACCTTCGTGCGTCCAAAATGAGCCGTTCCGCCGGAAGAGGTGCGCGGCTCCTGCGAAGTCATCAACATCCGGGTCCCCGATCAGGATCAAATCGCCTTCAATGGCAACAGACTGTCCGAAGGCCCGGCTTGACGGATCGTGCCCTATTGTCTGGCGGAACTCCGCGCATTCATCCGGAACCTTGTCTCCGTTGCAGTCTCCACTGCTTCCTGCTGCTAGGTCACACTCGTCGGGGACGCTGTTGGGCTGACAGTCACGACTAAACCCGACGGCGATGTCGCACTCGTCCGGTACCGTGCTGCCGTTACAGTCATGGCTTCTGCCGCTCCCGATGTCGCAGTCGTCAGGCATGAGGTTTCCGTTGCAGTCGAGGGCCTGAACGTCGCATTCATCAGGCGTAACGTTATGATTGCAGTCATTGCTCCTGCCGGTTGTGATGTCGCAATCATCGGGAAAGTCATTGTGATTGCAGTCCGGCTCGCATTCATCGAGGATGCCGTCGGCGTCGCAGTCGTCGGTCCCCGCGGCGCACGGAGAAGCAATGTCCAACTGATGCGCTCCCTGGTCGTCGTAGCTCTTGCTTCCCACAACGACATAGTAAGTATCCCCGGGAATCAGTCCCCGGACGCAGAAACGCGAGTGCTCGCTGGTGGCAGGACACCCTCGCAAATCGTCACCGCACGCGATGGGGTGGAGCGTCGCACATGCCGTCGCCTCACTCGTTGGGTCGCCGACCGCGAAGACCTGCACCAGGGAATCTCCCTCCGGAATGCTATTGAGGGTGCTGATGGTCGCCGACGTGTCCGTGGCCACGAATCGGAACCAGACGGTGCCGAAGGAAGTCGTGTTCGGGAACTCCGCGTAGCACGTGAAGCCCGGATCATCAACATCCGATGTGGCCGTCGCATTCGAAAAGTACGTATTGCTGTCGGCTGCCACCAGCAGAGCGCTGTCCGTGAAATAAGGATTCGGCTGCCACCAACAGTTGTCGTGGTCAGCAAGCCAGTCGCACTGTTCGGCTGCAAGGTTGACACATGCCCGGTCCCACTCGACTTGGCAGCAATATGAATCCAACGCACAAACGTCGCGGCAGCACTCGAGGTCGTGACACGCGCCGTCCGGATGAGCAACAGTGCAGTCTCCCTCGTTGTCGATGCAGTCGATGTGCAGGCAGACCTGCCCCTCAAACCCGCAGTATTGTCCCCGCTGCCACTGTCGCGGCGCGTCGAGCGGCTCAATGCCCATGCATTCGCTATAACTGAGATTCTCGCATGCGTCGTCGGGCCGGCAGCAGGCTGACACCCCGCAGGGATGGAGGAACGGATCGCTCTCGCAGATCTGCCCCACAGCCCACTGCGGATGCGCCGTAGAGGTCCACGGCGGCCAGGGCCACGGGCAATTCATCTGCGGGACCTCGCGACACACCGCCTCACCGGCCTCGTCCGTGAACAACATGTCGCAACACGCCCCCACAGGCGGCGAGCCTGCGCAGATGATCGTCAGGTTGACGGCGTCGTGAACGACGGGGTCGGGGAATGGAAGATCCACGCAATCCGTCTCCCCAGGCTGGAGGAAGATATCTTCCGTGGAACCCACACACGCTTGAACGCCGCTGACCACAATCCCCGCCTGGGCATTGTTCACCCTGGTGGCAAAGAAAAAACTCTCAGAAAGAGCCACCGGCGGCGTCACGCCAAATCGGGCGATCTGAGTCGTGCTGTCCGTACCGTTGTAGACCTTCTCACTGCCCGCGATGATCGGCCCCTCGCAGTTTCTACGCATGTCGAACTGGAAAAACCCCAGCCCGCGGACGGCTACTTCGTAGCCGACCATCTGGCAGTTCGGCACCCCCAGACGGATGTCATCCACAAGAGTCGCGTCTTGTCCCGGGTTGAAAATAGGGCCCGTCGGCCTGATGTTCTTATACCCGTCAAACGCGGGAGTACAGGTGTCGGCGTCCCCGTAGAGCCTCAAGTTGAAGCTGGCGTGCGGGTTCTGGGGAAAGCCGCCCAGCGTTCCCGAACAAGGAAACCCGGACCGGTCAAGCACGTCGCAACTGGCGCCCCTGGATGCCGGCGAGCCTACCAGCACCCCCGCGTTGCTGCGGCTGAACTTCACCCCGAACCACCAATTCGTCGGCAGCGCGATCCCGGTGCCGGGAAGGACGAAATTGATCAACCGCGGAGCGTCATCGGGGAAGGAAGCTTGACCGCAAGTGCCAGGAAAGCATTCGGGGATCACCAAGGGGAGCCCACCCGGGCACGTCGAGAAGAGCCTGAACTCAACGGTGTATGGTCCGCCGATGCCCGCGGGATTGACCTTTCCGGTCACCGGGAACTCGATCCGCCGCAGCCGGCAGCCTGTTGCTCCCACCGTCGCGATGTCATCACTGACTAGACTGGTCCCGATGTTCATCGCGATCTGCGCAAGGCTGTTGTCGTAGATGAGGATCTCCGAAGCCCCGGCCGCACTGCCTGGCTCGGCTCCCTCTGCATATACATCGTGCCGCGTAAACACCGTCCCCAGCGCGATAGGGAACCACTCCATGTCGCCATCACGGTGGGGTCCGCCCACGAGTTCGGCGGCGATGTTCGCGGGCGAAGCCGGTTGCTCCTGCGCCGGCAAGCTCGCCGCCATCGCCAGCGCGAAGACCACCCCGAGGCCTCCCGTTGTCAAGGCGGAGGGCTGCAGCCTTTGCCCGCCCCAAGCCCCGGAAAAAAGAGCCGACCGAATTACGCACCGGACCACGAGTGTTCCCTCCTTCAGGCGACCGGATACCACTTGCCATCGCATACCAGTCGCGCACCGCTCCCCGGGAAGCCTCTTGTTGTGGGGTGGAGAAACCAGAAAAGACACGACGGCCGTGACGCGAAACTCCCTCTGTGGCCGTCTGACAGAAAACACTATCCCCGACCGCCATCCCAAGTCAAAGGAAATCCGCCACCACTTCGGCGATCTGAGATTTGAGATCTGAAATCGGGATCCCTTGCGGCCCGGTCAGCGCCCCCGCTTCCGTCGGGTGCCACGAACAAGCTCGGCTTGTCCGTGGCGCCCCGCTGCGGTCCCGTACGCTACGTAACCCCTTGTCTCACCTGAACTTACGTAGCCACACATCCCGGTTTCCCGTAAACCTACCCCCCACCGCTCCCCCGGAATCGCTTAACCTCGTGGCCGATTTTGCGCGTATCTCGGCCGGAAAAACCACTTGACGTTTGGCTTTCGTTCGGTCATACTTCCTAACAGAGAACGAACCGCCGGGCGGACTGCGACGGTGGCATGGCCAAGCGAAGCGCCGCCATGCCCCTGGCAGCAAGCCAGTGGTTAGGATGCTGCTGTGCCGAGAATCCTTTCTCGGCACCACCCGATGTGGGATTCCCCTCCCACCCAGTTTTCATGGGGAAGGGATGGGTGGCATGGTCAAGCGCAGCGCCGCCATGCGTGCTACCACAGAGTTCCGCGAGCAGCACGCGAGCCGGAGGATTCAAGGATGAGTCGCGCAACTGGGTCTCGCTGCACTCGGGCAGGCGTTCACGACGGGCAAGACGATCGCCGGGTGCCACGGACAAGCTCTGCTTGTCCGTGCCAGTGCTCCGCTCGCCCTGCTGGCGACGATCCGTTGCGAGATATGGACAAAGCGCCCTTGTGCATCTTCGGTCCGGGGGGTTCCTACCGGACCGCATGGCCTCCCGTGGCGCACGAGGCCGCGGACGCCGGGTGCCACGGACAAGCTCCGCTTGTCCGTGCCGCTCTGGCTGACGCCGATCCTGCGGAACGCGCGTCGGCAAGTAACATCGACGATCTTGCCTGCGTGCCATCGTGGCGAGCACGCTGGCGGGAGATCTTTCTGGCGGCGCGGGAGGAAGCGCGCCGCGGCACGTGGCTGCGATGGCTCGCCGGGCGCGGCGCACTACCCTTGTGCGCCGTAGGCCCGGACGGACCCAGCGCATGCCTCGACACACAAGCTAATCCGTATCAGGAGTTACGCCATGACCAAATCGCGAGCCAAAGCGCTCGTTACCGACGACAGCCACTGTCTGACCCCGCGGCAGATCGAAATCCTTACCCGAATTCGCGACGGTCGCCGCAAAGATGGCTATTCCCCGACCTTGCAGGAGATGGCCGACGAGATGGGCATCAGCAAGATCACCGTCTTCGAGCACGTCGAAGCCCTGCTTCGAAAAGGCCTGCTGCGGCGGCGATCCAACAAGGCTCGCTCTTTGGAGCTGACCGCTAGCGCCCGGCTCCCTGACGAACGCCCCACCCTGCTGCCCCTGGTCGGCCGCATCGCCGCCGGGCGCCCCATCGAGGCCATCGAATCGCCGGAGTCGCTGGATCTGGAGAGCGTCTTTTCCAGCCGCTTTTCCGTCGGCGTCCTGGAGGTGACGGGCGACTCCATGATCGACGAGCAGATCCGCGACGGCGACCTGGTCATCTACGAGAAGCGCTCCAACGCTCGCAATGGCGACACGGTCGTGGCCCTCATCGAAGGGGAGGAGGCCACCCTCAAGAAGTTCTATCGCGAGAAGAACCGCATCCGCCTGCAACCGGCTAACCCCAAGTACCAGCCCATCTACGTCACCGACGTGGAGGTTCAAGGGGTGGTCATCGGGGTCATCCGGCGGTACTGAAGTTGCACGTAACGGGCCCAAGTTGCACGTAAGCGGCATGCTGGCGACCATGGAGCGGCATGGGTAGCGGTCACAAAGCGGCTCTCCAGCGATGCATTGCCGCCGACTGCGGCGCGCAATACGACCTGCACGATCCCGTATTCGCCTGTAGGGCGTGCGGGGGTCTGCTGGACCTGTGTTACGACTGGTCGCGCTGTGCTCCGCCGCGGAAGCTGGCCGATTTCGCACATCGCTGGCGGGCGCCCGACCACTCGCCCGACGGGCGCCTCGACTCCAGCGGAGTGTGGCGGTTCCGTGAGCTGTTGCCGTTTGCGGCGCCCGACGAACTCGTCACCATTGGCGAGGGGCGGACGATCCTTCAGCAAGCCGACGAGTTGGCACGCAATTTGGGGCTGAAGGCCGATCGGCTGTTCCTGCAATACGAAGGCTTCAATCCCAGCGGCAGTTTCAAGGACAACGGCATGAGCGCCGCCTTCACCATGGCGCGGAAGCTCGGCAAGCGCCGGGTGGCGTGCGCTTCCACGGGCAACACCAGCGCCTCGCTGGCCCTGTATGCACGGCACACGACGACGCAAACCGGCGACCCCATGCAGGCGGTGGTTTTTGTAGGAGGCGGGAAGATCGCCCTCGGCAAGCTGGCCCAGGCGCTGGATTACGGGGCCACCACCATCCAGATCGACGGCGACTTTGACGCCTGCATGCGGATCATCGAGGAGGCGGCCGATCGGGTCGGGCTCTATGTGGTCAACTCGGTGAACCCCTTCCGGCTCGAGGGGCAGAAGACCATCATGTACCGCGTCCTGGAGAGGCTGAACTGGGAAGTCCCGGATTGGATCATTGTGCCCGGCGGGAACTTGGGCAACAGCAGCGCCTTTGGAAAGGCCTTTATCGAGCTGAAAGAACTGGGCCTGGTCGATCGCGTGCCGCGACTGGCGATCATCAATGCCACGGGGGCGAATGCGCTCTATGAGCTGTATGAGCGGCGTGGGCTGCGATGGAATGGCGGACGGTGGGATCGGTCGGCCGTAGATCGTCTTCATGCTGAGCGGCGGGAGCGCGGAGTGACGGCGAAGACCGTGGCCACGGCCATCGAGATCGGGCGCCCCGTGAATCTGCCCAAGGCCTTGCGCAGTCTGGAAGCGATGAGCGGCGTGGTGCGCGAAGTCAGCGACGAGGCCATCCTCGACGCCAAGGCCATGGTGGGGCTGCACGGCTACGGCTGCGAGCCGGCCAGCGCCGCCTCCGTGGCCGGGCTCCGCGTGCTGCTGGAGGACAAGACCGTCTCCGCGTCCGATCGAGTGGTGTGCATTCTCACAGGGCATACGCTGAAGGATGCGGACGCGACAGTGAAGTACCATCAGGGCTCCGGGCAGTTCGCCAATGCGCCCCTTCGCTGCGCGGCGGATATTGAGGCCATTGCCGCAGTGCTCGCGACTTCATAATGACCCCTCTCATATGCACGGAGGGGGCGAAAGGTCCCTCATGATTCGATTGGTGGTGGCAGGCGCGTTGGGACGGATGGGCAGGACCGTGATCGGCTGCGCAGAGCGCGATCCGCGATTTCAAGTCGTGGCCAGGATCGATCAGGGCGGCGATCGAACGATACCCGCGTGCGATGTGCTGGTTGATTTCACGAATGCGCCCGGGACTATGGAATGGCTGGACGTGTGCACCTCCCGGCGCACGCCCCTGGTCATCGGGGCCACGGGGCATAGCGAAGCGCAGCTTGCCCGGATCGCGGAGGCGGGCAGGACCATCCCCATCGTCAAGGCGGCCAATTTCAGCGTGGGGGTCAACGTGCTTCTCGCGCTCGTTGCGAAAGTGGCTGCGGAATTGGGTCCCGACTACGACATCGAAATCGTCGAGACCCACCATCGCAACAAGGTCGACGCCCCGAGCGGGACGGCGCTGGCGATTTCGGATGCGTTAAAGCCTGCTCAGAGCCGCGACCATGAGGGAGCGGTCATCTTTGGTCGTCGCGGCGCCGCGGGCGTACGCCCGCGCGGGCAGATCGCCATTCACGCCGTGCGCATGGGGGACATCGTGGGCGAGCACGAAGTCCATTTCAGCGGGCCGGGCGAGACTGTGACCATCCGCCATCGCGCCCATTCGCGGGAAACGTTTGCGGTCGGGGCCCTGCGTGCTAGCGCGTGGATCGTGGGCCGCGACCCGGGGCTTTACGGGATGGGGGACGTACTTCGCGCGACGTAACCGTGTTGCAGCGGGTACGCCAGCGAACGCTGACAGTTGGAACACCGGCTCTATTCCGCTCTTTCAGAGCTTGATGCCCCTCGTCGCCATTGTCCCAGGGCGTTGCCCTGGGCTGAACTATCTCGCCCTTTCAGGGCGTTACGGACAGGTTTCGCCCTCCCACGTCGGCGCGGGCCAAAGCCCGCGGCTCGCCATGATACGAAAGGCCGCGCGGGATGAAGCCCGCGGCTCGCCATGACCCGACGTCCGCGCAGGGGCACGTCCAATCGTCGCATGGACGCTTCTACCCTCACCCCAACCCTCTCCCTAAAGAGGGAGAGGGGGTTGGTTGATCACCCACCTGGGGTGACGCTACGGCGCTGAGGCGATACCATCGCGGGCATGTCTTCGGGAACGATTCGGCTTTTGATTACTTGTCCGGATGCGCGGGGGATTATCGCCGCGGTGGCGAACTTCGTGGCCGAGCACAACGGCAACATCCTCGACGCCGATCAGCACTCCGACCCGCATGAGGGGGAGTTCTTCATGCGCCTGGAAGTGGACCCGGCGGGGTTTGCGCTCAACCGGGCGACCTTCGAGGAGGCGTGGCGGCCGACGGCGCAGCGGTTCCACATGCGCTGGCGGGTGTACTGGGGCGAAGACGTCAAGCGCATGGCCATTCTGGTGAGCAAGCAGGACCATTGCCTGCAGGACCTGCTGTGGCGCTGGCGGACGCACGAGCTGGCCGTGCAGATCCCGCTGGTGATCGGCAATCACGACGAACTGCGCAGCGTAGTGGAAAGCTGCGGGCTGCGCTTTGAGCATGTGCCCATGACCGCGGAGACGCGGGCGCGGTCCGAAGAGCGGATGCTGGCCACCCTCAAAGATGCTCGCGTGGACTTCATCGTCTTCGCCCGGTTCATGCAGATTCTCTCCCCGTCGTTCGTGAACGCGTATCCCCAGCAGATCATCAACATTCATCACAGCTTTTTGCCGGCGTTTGCAGGGCGACGACCGTACCATCAGGCCTTCGAACGGGGCGTGAAGATCATCGGGGCGACGAGTCATTACGTGACCGAAGTGCTCGATGAAGGCCCGATCATCGCCCAGGCCACGCTGCCCGTGGACCACCGCGACACGATCGACGATCTCATCCGCAAGGGACGGGACCTGGAACGAAGCGTCCTGGCCTCCGCTGTGCGGCTGCACATCGAAGACCGCATACTGGTTAATGGAAACAAGACGGTCGTGTTTGCGTGAAGGACGAAGGACGGAGGTACCAAGGACAAAGGACGAGGTTACGGCGGCAATGGCCATAGGCTTAGGCCGACAGGCCGCAGGAAGGACCAAAGACCAAGGATGGGCGCGATTCACCGCGAGGAGGACCGTATCTCGGTAACCCCGACGAGTGTTCTAGTTCTTCCGCGGGGAGAGGGGAACCTAGTCGCCGCGGCGTTGGAGGAAGACGGTTTCGCCGGTGGCGTAGCGGCAGCCGGGGTCACAGAGGGCGTGAACGAGGTCGGCGACGTCGGAGGGCTCCAGGGTGTCTTGTTTGGGGAATTCGGGGAAGGCATCGCGGAGCATCTTGGTCTCGACGGCACCGGGAGCGACGGCGAAGACGCGGATGCCGTGCGGTCGGCCTTCCTCAGCGAGGGCCTTGGTCCAGGCGTTGACCCAGGCCTTGGAGGCGCCGTAGGCGGCGAAGCCGGGGAAGGGGTCGATCGAAGCGATGGAGGAGATGTTGACGATCACGCCCCCGCCGCGGGCTTTCAAGGCGGTCCAGGCCTTGCGGCAGGCGTAGTAGGTGGCGTCCACGTTGACCGCGAGGATGGTGCGAAAGAGGGCCGGCTCAAGTTCCTCGATGGCGGCCTGTGGAGCGACGCCGGCGCAATTGACGAGTATGTCCAAACCGCCGAAGCGGGAGACGGTGCTGTCGATGACGGCGTCGATCTCCTCCGGCACGCACACGTCAGTGGTCTGCACGTGGCAGCGCCCGCCGGACTGCTCGATGAGGCGTTTGGTCTCGGCAAGTTCCTCGGGCGAGCGGGCAGCGGCGACGGTCTGGGCGCCGTCCGCAGCGAAGCGCTGGCAGATGGCCCGGCCGATGCCGCGGCCGCCACCGGTTACGACGACAATGGAGCTGCGCTGCACATAGCCTCCTTTTGCTGTCCCATGGACCATTGTCGATTAGGCAGTCGCGGTTGTCGAATGGGAGCGCCGCTCACCGCCCGCACGGCATGGCGGCGCTGCGCTTGGCCATGCCACCCAAGCCATGCGCGTGGGATATCCCACTCGTGCGATGCCGAGAAAGGATTCTCGGCACAGTTGCCATGGTGAATGAGAATAGGCAAGCTGCCGCCGATTTTCTCAGCAGCCGAGGTCGATCGAAAAGCACGGACAAGCGGAGCTTGTCCGTGCCACCTATCCGTGTCGGTCCGGGTTGGGGACAGCCCGGCTCGGAATCAGTTGCCGCGAGTGGAATGCGCGGCGGGTTTTTCGGCGAGCCTCTGGAAGCACTGCTGGGCGGTCTGCTCGATCCACCGGGTCATGTTGGGGTGGGGGCAGAAGCCCCGGCCGTCGCTCACGTACTGGTGATTCTGAAGCACCTCTCGGTACGGGCCGAAGCCGGCCACGCGGAAGGGAATCACGATCACCACGCTGCCGTCGCGACTCTGCGCTTCCATGAAGCGGTTAATGCGCTGCTCGGCGGCAACGCGCTTGTCGGGCCAGTCCTCGCGGAGGGTCTCCCACTGTACGGCACGGAAGGTGCCAAGGTCCGACACTTTCGCGACGCGGGCGCGCATCCGGGTGAGCCAGCGCTCGTTCTCACCGTCATCGCCGGGGCCATGAGCGAGAAACAACACGCTCTCGCGGGAAGGGTCCTTGCTGAGGGCGCGAACGCGATCGACGAGGATCTCGTCGACGAGCGGCGAGTCGGCGACGCCTTCGGTGCTGAGGACGAACGTCGATTTCGAGCCGATGGGCGTAGGGCTGTCCATGCAATGGTCGGCATGGCCGCCGCCGTGCGGATCGGGATGGCCGGCATGGGCAGGGTTGGGCTCGGGCACGATCGGCGGAGGAACCTCAGTGCGCAGGCCGAGAATGTACTCGGTTTGCGGCACGAAGCTCTCGCCGGAGATGAACATGCGGACCACGGCGATCTTGGTTGCCCCCCGACTCTCCAGGCGCTGGACGGCGTCGCGGAGGGTGGAGGTGGCCGCCATGCCGTAGGCGATCTCGACGATGTACTTTTCGCGAAGGGGGGCGACGGTCTTTTCCACGTCCTCGTTCCAGGCCGGATCGCCGCCGTGGGCCATCACCAGGATGCCCAGCGACGCTTCGCCGCCGGCGCCCAGCGGAAACGTAGAGATGGAAAGGGTCGTCAAAAGCAACGAAAGCATGGTTTCTTACTCCATTTTTGAAGCTGTCTCATTAACTCCCATCGAAG
>SBAX01000291.1 GCA_005240095.1 Phycisphaera mikurensis | reverse complement strand
GGGTGATTCTCCGCATCATGGCCCGTACGGTGGTCCACTTCCGGGAACACCTCCGCGCCATCAACATGGTTTCCGATGAGCTCCAGGGAGAGATCAACAAATCGATGGAGAACCGCCACCTCATCGGCATGTTCGCCCTGGAAAAGAGCCTGGTGTATTACGTGAGCGCTCTGCATTCCAACGGCGCGCTGTTGGACAAGCTGCGGCACAGCGCCGGCCGGCTGGGCTTCGCCCCGGAGGAACTTGAAGCCCTCGACGATCTGATCATCGACAACAACCAGTGCGCCCGGCAGGCGGAAATGACCTCCAACATTCTCGCCGGTCTCATGGACGCCCGGGCTTCCATCGTGGCCAACAACATCAACGTGCTGATGAAGCGGCTCAACGTGATCACCATCACCATCATGGTGCCCACCCTGGTTGTGAGCGCCTTCTCCATGAACGTGCCTATTCCTTTTCAGGATCGCGGCTGGGCCTTTTACGGGATCCACGTGGCCGCCCTGCTTTCCGCCGGAGCGTTTCTGTACATTTGGAGGCGCTTGTCCGGCTGAGTCGCGTTGCGACCTTCAGCCCTCCGGCCCTCGCGTCGTCCAGCGATCGGACTTGGGATCCCAGAACGGACCAGTCAGGCCGATGCCCGCGAAGATGCGGACCATCTCGTCGGGCGCCGGGCGGCGGGAATCGACCGCGAGCCGATTCTCATACCACGCCACCGCCAGGCGCCAGAGTTGTTCCAGTGAAATGATGGGGCGCACTGGAACGCTGTGCGTATGGCACCATTTCCTGACATGTTCTTCCGACCGGAAGAAGAGCATCGTCGCTCAGGTGTAGATAATATCATCCCACCAATGCGCCGCGGGAACGGCGAAGTGGACGGCGCACGGCTGAGGGAGGGGGGCGTTATTACGAACTTGGAAGGCAAGGGGCTCGCCGCAGTCGGCGCAGGTGCTGAAGACATCCGCGTCACGATGCAGTGCGGCGGCCACGCCGAGCGCGTCCCAGGCGCAATTGGCAAAATAGGACTTGCCGTCAACGACCGCGGTGTGCGGCGTCTTGATCCCCGAAAATGGTGGAGCCATGCGGATGCGGGACGGGTCGCCGGGCTCGAGAACCAAGAGCCGTCTTTGGAACAGCCGCCTGAAGGCTTCCTGGACGTCCGGCAACGGCACCTGCATCGCCGCGGCGACCTCCGACGCGCTCGGGGGTCGCGTCGTGTGTGCAATCGTCTCATAGATGTTCAGCTTGACGCGGGTATCAAAGTCCACGCGGCATACCTTTCGTCTCGTCACTCTCGCTTGCGGGCTCTCCTGGCCAGTCCGCCATGGATCGAAACCCGCACCCGGGCGCCGGCTTCGTGACCGATGGCCACCGACCGTGAGCCCACCGCGAGAGTGATGGGCCCGTTGAACGGCGCCCGGTCGCGCACACGGATCTCACTGCCGATCTTGAGCTTGAGGCTGGTGAGATAGCGGAGAAACTCGGGATCGCGGTCAGAGACCTCCACGACGGTCCCCCGCTGACCGGGTTTCATTTCATCCAGCCGAATGCCCTGCCGGGGAGCGATGCTCCCGTCCTTGCCGGGGATGGGTGAGCCGTGGGGGTCGAACTCCGGAAAGCCGAGGAACTCGAAGATGCGCTCGATGAGCCGGTCGCTGACCACGTGTTCGAGCACTTCGGCGTCGTCGTGGACTTCGTCCCAGGGCAGGCCGAGGGTTTTAGCGAGGAACAACTCGATCAGCCGGTGTCGCCGGATCAGCCCTAAGGCCACCCGCCGGCCGCGGTCGGTCATTTTCACCCCGTAATACGGAGTATGGGTGACATAACCCTCAGAGGCGAGGTGCTTGAGCATGCCCGTGACCGAGGCCATCCGCACTCCCAGCCGCTGGGCGATGTGCTTGGTGGAGGCTTTCTCGTCCTCGGCCTCGAGGGCGTAGATGGCCTTGATGTAGTCTTCGATCGAACGGCTCAGCACAAGACTCTCCCGGGCGCCTAATGCCGGACATGGTCGTCGATACTTGTACGCGGGACAAGGCGGCCCGCGCAGAGAATTAGGCTGGCCGAATTTATGGCTTGACGGTGCCTGCGAGCCGATATACACTGGGGCGAAGTTTTCTTGCGGAAGGACATTATGATGAAGAGACTTTGGCTTGCTTTTGTGCCTGTCGCTCTCCTGGCGGCGGGGGTCTTCGGGCAGGGACCCGGGAAGCTCCAGGTTGTGTGCACTACGACCATGATCGCGGATGTCGCCCGGACCATTGCCGGCGACGCCGCCGACGTCCGCGGCATCATGCGGCCCGGCGAAGACCCGCACGTGTACGACGTCCGCCCGCGCGACGTCCAGCTCATCGCAGAGGGCGATCTCATTCTCATGAATGGGTTGCATCTGGAGGCGACGCTCACCCACGCCATCGAACACAACGCCAAGGGCAAGATCGTGCGCCTGGCGGAGACACCGCAGATCATGCCGCTGGAAAGCGAGCAGACCCGCGGGGCCCCCGACCCCCACTGCTGGTTTAATGTGCAATACTTTCGCGTCTACGCGGAGCGGGCCCGCGACGCTCTTGTAGAGGCCGACCCGAAGAACGCCGAGGGCTATCGCGCCCGCACGGAAAGCTACCTCAAGGAGCTTGACGAGCTGCACGAGTGGGTGAAGAAGGAGATCGCCTCGATTCCTCGAGAGCGCCGGGCCATGGTCACCAGCCACGACGCCTTCCAGTACTTCGGGCGGGCGTACTTCATCGATGTGTTCGCGGTCATCGGTATCAGCACCGAGCAACAGCCCAAGCCTCAGGACGTGCAAAGGCTTGAGTCCATCGTGCGCGAACGAGGCGTCAAGGCGCTATTCATCGAGACGTCGGTCAGCCAGACGCTTAATGACATTGTGCGGAAGGTTGCGGACAACACCGGGGCGAAGATCGGAGGGACCCTGTATAGCGATTCGCTGGGCGCTCCAGACACGCCCGCAGGCACGTATCTGGGGATGGTGCGGCACAACACCAAGACGGTCGTCGAGGCGTTGAAATGATTCGGCCTGCGGGGGACATCATCACGACCGCTGAGGTCGGCGGGGCGATCGCCGATCCGAGGGTCGATCGGATGCCCGGCGCGGCGACGTCGGGTCCCCCGGTCATTGCGGTGCGCGGGCTCACCGTTTCCTACGGCCAAAAACCGGTGCTGCGCTCGGTGAGCTTCGAGGTTCCGGCAGGCAGACTGGTGGGCGTGGTGGGCCCCAACGGCGCGGGCAAGAGCACTCTGCTTCGCGCTCTGCTGGGGCTGATCGAGCCCGACAGCGGGTCGATTCGCATCGCCGGATTGCCCATCGAACAGGCCCGCAACCGGCTGGCCTATGTGCCTCAGACGGAGGCTGTCGACTGGGACTTTCCCGTGACCGTGTTCGACGTGGTGCTCATGGGGCGCTACGGGCGGCTGGGATGGTTCGGGCGCCCGGGGAGGTCCGATCGTGCGGCCGCCTTGAATGCGCTGGAACTGGTGTCCATGAGCGAGTTTGTCGACCGCCACATCCGCCAGCTCTCCGGGGGGCAGCAGCAGCGGGTCTTCATTGCCCGGGCGCTGTGCCAGGAGGCGGACATTCTGCTGCTCGATGAGCCCTTTGCGGGCGTGGACGCGGCAACGGAGCAGGCCATCTTCACGCTCATCGGGAAGCTCACTGCTGAGGGAAAGACGCTGATCGTCGTCAACCACGACCTTTCCGTACTCGACCGCTTCGATCTGGTGATGCTGCTCAATCAGCGGGTGGTGGCCTTTGGGCCCACACGCGACGCGGTCAGCGATGAGAACCTTCGCCGGACGTACGGCGGGCGGCTGACCCTGCTGGAGCGCGCTGACACTGCCCTGCAAGACAAGCAGGTGCGCCCGTGACCAGCCTGCTGGCCCAGCTCGAGTTCGACTGGTCGCAGTGGCTCGTTCCCTTCTCGAGACAATGGGGCGACGAGACATTCTGCAGCGTGCTCGTGGGCGTGGCCTGCGGAGTCCTGGGCTGCTTTGTGGTGCTGCGGCGCATGGCCCTCATCGGCGACGCCCTCTCCCACGCCATCCTTCCGGGGGTGGTCGTATCCTTCATGCTCACGAATCGGACGGAAATCAGCTATTTGTTCCTGGGCGCCCTCTTTGCGGGAGTCATGTCCGCAGGGCTGATCAAGCTGGTCAGCCAATTGAGCCGCACGAAGGAAGATTCCTCGATCGGCATCGTATTCACGGCGTTTTTCGCCCTGGGCATCATCCTGGCCAGTTCCCTGCCCCGCGGTACGCACTTTGATCTCAAATGCTTTCTTTTCGGCGACCCCTTGGCGGTGGGGCCCAACGATGTGCTGATGATGGGCATTGTGGCTCCGGCCGTGATCGTGACGATTTTCCTGGTGTACCACCGTCTGAAGATCGCCAGCTTCGATCCGCTTGTGGCGGCCACGATGGGGATTTCCGTGAGCACGATCCACTATCTCCTGATGGGCATGCTGTCCGCCACGGTGGTGGCGGGGCTCAAGACCACCGGCGTGATCCTGGTAGTGGCGATGGTCATTACGCCCGCATCGGCGGCGTATCAGTTATGCAACCGGCTATGGACCATGCTGATCCTGGCGGGTGTGTTCGGGGCCGTCTCGGCCGCGGCGGGCATGTCGCTGGCTTTTATCACCAACTCGCCGACCGGGCCGGCCATGGTCATCGTGGCCACCGTGCTGTTTGCCCTGGCCATGCTGCTCAGCCCGCAACATGGGCTGGTCCTTCGTGCTATGCGCCGCCGCGGAATGCGCCGTCACGTGGACAGCGAAGACTGTCTCAAGGCCGTGTACAAGCTCGATGAATCCGGGATGGTGGGCGGGGCCCTCGAGGTCGCACGGCAAACCGGGTTGTCGCCGGCCCGGGTGGAATCCATGCTCAGGTCGCTGCGCGCTGAGCGCCTCATCGAGCGCAAAGGGCTGGCGGCCACTTTGACCCCGGCCGGACGTCGCCAGGCCGCCGAACTGGTTCGCGCCCACCGTCTGTGGGAGTCGTACCTCGCCGGGGAGGCAGGCATCGACATGGACAACATCCATGCCGAGGCCGAGCGCCTCGAGCACGTGCACGAACTGGCTGACGAGGTCGAGGAAAAGCTGGGCTTTCCCCGCCGCGACCCGCACGGTGAGGTCATCCCCTCCAGAGAGGGACCGGCGGAAGCTAGGACGTAGGCGCATGGAAACAGCCATTGAGAGAATCGCGGCTTTGTCTTTTCTGATCATCGGGCTGTCGCATGCGCTTCAGCCGCGGGCGTGGGCCAGTTTCTTCATCATGCTGCGCTCCAGGGGCGAGGCCGGGGCCTTCATCACGGGTCTCCTCTCCCTGACCTTCGGGCTACTCATCGTGGGCTTTCACAATGTATGGACAGGGATCCCCGCGGTGCTGACAGTGATCGGGTGGGCGCAACTGGTGAAAGCGAGTCGATACTTTCTGTTCCCGCAGGCCGGGCTGCGGACCCTGTCCTGGGTTCGCGAAGACAACACCTGGATCTTCGTCGTCAGCGGGGTGTTCTCGATTGCGCTGGGTGCGCTGTTCGGCTACGACCTGCTCTTCTGAATCGACATCGCGATCAGGCAGCCGCGGGAGGGCGAGCCTCCCGGCGAG
>SBAX01000068.1 GCA_005240095.1 Phycisphaera mikurensis | reverse complement strand
GCCCGGCTGGATCAGATGATGGCGGCGTGAATCCCATGGCCGGAAGTCTTACACAAAAACGGCTGAATCGATTCCACTTGAACCCCGAGCCAAGACAGACAGGTTTGCCTTTCCCTTCCCTGAATTGGGCGTAACCTTCACCAGCCGCTCTCGCCGACTTCCGCATTGCGACCGACGGGTCGCAGATCACCGTGGAGCGCCCTAAGCGCGCTTCGCTCATCAGCAATCTCCGCCCGGTTGCGCAGACCCAGGCGGCGGAGGAACGACGAAGACCAGTTCCGCCCGAGCACGGCGTGTTGCAGGCACAACGCCTGGGCCAGCAGCGGCATCGCCAGCCAAAATCGCCGCCGCCGGCGCAAAGCCAGGAGAAATCCCATGACCGACGCAGCGCTGGACAGAGTCTCCAGAACCCATTCGACGTCCGGCTCGCGATCCAGTTCTTGCAGCCGATACCGAATCAAGTGAGGGTGCTCGGCGAAATAGGCGATGTTCTCCTGAGTCTGTCGCCGAATACGCTCCGTCGCCGCCACATCCGCGTGAAGCGGGGCTCGAAGTGTACGCGCCTGACTCACCAGCCGCCTCCAATGGCAACTACGAACCCGCTAGTCATCGTCGAAGCAGAAGACGTCGCAGTCATCATCACCGATGTCGAAATCACAGCCGCCTGGGACAAAGGTCACCGTGGCCGCCAGGGCCAGCACGAACGCCAGTTTGCGCAACCAGCTCATGGTCTGTCCTTTCACAAGGGAGGACCGCCGTGTCTCGTTCGCCTCGTCCCATGAAACACAAGTGAGACCAGAAAAAGAACGAGAAAGAGGAAGAACAACACCTTGGCAATCCAAGTGGCGCTCGCCGCGATGCCGCCAAAACCCAAAACAGCGGCGATGATCGCGATCACCAGGAATACAGCGGCCCAACTGAGCATGGGCTCTTCTCCAGCCGACCTGCAAAACAGTTATCCGCAGCCGCAGCTACGGAAGAAGTCCTCGGCTTGCTTTCGAGCATCATCCTTGGCCACGCCGTAGCGCTTCTGAACGATGCCGGCGAGCTCCTCGGCATTCCCTTCGATCAAGAGCAGATCATCGTCGGTGATCTTCGCCCATCTCTGCTTGATCTTTCCCTTCAGCTCGTGCCAATGACCCTTGACTTGATCGACGTTCATCGCGGCGCTCCTTCTACGACATCTCGGGTTCCGGTAACCCGCTTCCACATGGAGTATCACGCGAATAGGTAAATGATCGCTCAATTGCCCGTTAATGCGTGTTTATCACCACACGCAGGCGTGACGGCCATGTAAAACGCAATTGACGCAGGTGTCAGGGTGGCAACGCTAGAAAACAGTTGTCAGGCGCTGTTGACCACGGAAAGGACCGCACCATGAAGACCACGCAGAAGGCGCAAGAGGAAAGAGAAAAGAGAACGCATGCTGATCCCATCACCGGAGCGTCCGGGGCGCACCCGGTGGGCGTTGCCGTTGGCGCTGCCGGCGGCGGGGTAGCAGGTGCGGCCGCAGGCGCCGTCGGCGGTCCGGTGGGGGCGCTGGTGGGCGCGGGTGTCGGCGCGATTGCCGGCGGATTGGTGGGAAAAGCTGTTGCCGAGGACATGGATCCCACCGTCGAGGACGCCTATTGGCGCGACAACTATCGCACTCGGCCGTACGTGGAACCTGGCGCCGACTACAGTGAATACCAGCCCGCGTATCGTTGCGGCTGGGAGGCGGCCTGTCGCTACCCCGGCCGGACGTTCGATGAGATTGAGTCGGAGCTTGCCGACGACTGGGAGCGGCACCGCGGCAGCTCTACTTTGCCGTGGAGCCGGGCGGGCCAGGCCAGCAGGGATGCATGGAACCGAGTGATGCACAATCGCGTGTCGCCCAAGCCGCTGTGAACCCGGCGGTGAGCGCCACTGAACGGGGTGCCCGGACATGGTTGCCACCAAGGCTCCGTCAAAACGCGCGCCGCAGACAAAACGCGCACCCCAGAAGGCGGGTCCCCTCGGCCGCCCGATCTGGAAGGGCCATATCTCCTTCGGCTTGGTCCAAATCCCCGTCGTGCTGCACTCCGCGGAAAAGCGAGACGAGCTGAGCTTCCACCTGCTCGACAGCCGCGACCACGCCCGCATTCGCTACCAGCGGATCAACGAGGTAACCGGCGAGGAGGTCCCCTGGGACGACGTCGTCAAGGCCTATGAGTACGATGACAACAATTACGTCATTCTTACGGATGAGGATTTCCGGCGTGCAGCGGTGGAGGCCACACAGACCATTGCCATAGAGACCTTCGTGGACCTGCAGGAAGTCAACCCGCTCTATTACGAGAAGCCCTACATCCTCGTGCCCGGCAAGCACGGGGAAAAACCGTACGCGCTCCTCCGCGCCGCCCTGCAGCGCTCCAAAAAGGTGGGTATCGCCCGGGTCGTGATCCGCACGCGCGAGTATCTTTCCATGGTGATGGTCGAAGGCCGGGCCCTCGTTTTGATGCTCATGCGCTTCTATCACGAGCTGCGCAACCCGGAGGAGCACGACCTCCCTGCAACCGACGCCAAGAAAGTCGGCATCACGGCGCGGGAGATCGAAATGGCGGAAGGCCTCATCGAGGCCATGGCCGGTGAGTTCAAGCCCCAGCAGTACCGCGACACGTACTACGACGCCCTCAAGGAGTGGATTGAGAAGAAGGCCCGCAGTGGCGGTGTCATGCCGCCTGAAGCCCAGGAAGAAGCTGCCGAGGCGCCCGCCATCATCAACATCACCGATCTGCTGGCCAAGAGTCTGGAGGGCAGAAAGGGCAAAGCGGAGGGCGGACCGCGTTCCACCCGCCCCAAGCCTGCATCGCCGCGCAAGCGCGCCACGGCGTAGCCTGGGAGACTCGCGTGCCGCTCACCGAATACCGTCGGAAGCGCGATTTCGCGCGAACTGCCGAGCCCAAGGGCCGCACCCGCCGTTCCGGGAAGAAGCTTGCCTTCGTGGTCCACAAACACGCCGCGCGCAGACTGCAACTATGATTTGCGGCTGGAGTGGGAGGGAGTGCTGAAGAGCTGGGCGGTGCCCAAGGGCCCCTCGCTCGACCCGGCGGTGCGGTCGCTGGCCGTGCAGGTCGAGGACCACCCCCTTGAATACGGCGAGTTCGAAGGGGATACTCCCGAGGGTGAGTATGGCGCAGGCGAGGTGATTGTCTGGGATCGCGGCCAATGGATTCCCCAAGGCAACCCCAATGAAGGGCTTCGCCGAGGGAAACTTGCATTCAGTCTCGAAGGTGAGAAGCTCAAAGGGGGCTTTCATCTCGTTCGCATGAAGCCCCGCGATGATGGCGAGGACAAGAACTGGCTGCTGTTTAAGTCGAACGATGCATATGCCAAAAAGAAGGCGGAGTTCGACGTGACCGTTGAGCGTCCGGAAAGCGTCGCCAGCGGGCGCGAGATCGAAGACGGCGCGACCAGGAAACCCGATCGACGCCCCAAGGTTCGCGCGCCCAGGAAGCGGTCCGCGCCGCGTGAGACGAAACTCGATCCATCGATCCTTCCCCATGCCACGGCCGCGAAGCAGCCGGACTGGATCGCGCCGGAGCTTGCCAAGCTGGTCACCGAGGCCCCCAACGGCGAAGCCTGGGTTCACGAGATCAAATACGACGGCTATCGCATCCTTGCCGTGCGCGACGGCGCGCGGGTTCGGTTGCTCACCCGCAACAAGAAGGACTGGACGGCGAATTTTCGGCGGATTGCCGAGGAAGTGGCGAAACTTCCTGTTTCGCGGGCCATTCTCGACGGGGAGGTTTGCGTGCTGGACAGCGAGGGGCGGTCGGACTTCCAGGCACTGCAAAATGCCATGCAGACCGACACCACCGGCCGCATGTTCTACTTCGCCTTTGATCTCCCCTTTCTGGACGGATTCGATCTGCGTGACTGCCCGCTGACGCAGCGCAAGGAGGTGCTCGCCGCGATCCTGCCCAAGGACGAGAGCGCTTCGCTATTGCGGTTCAGCGAACATATCCGCGGGGACGGTCCGCGGACCTTAGAGCATGTCTGCCGCTTGGGGCTCGAGGGGATCATTTCCAAGCGCGCCGACAGTCGCTACGAATCGCGGCGCTCCGCGAGCTGGCTCAAGGTCAAGTGCAGCAATGAACAGGAGTTCGTCATCGGAGGCTACACGGACCCGCAGGGCGGGCGAAAGGGATTCGGGGCCCTGCTTCTCGGCGCGCATGACGCCAAGAAGGGATTGGTGTATTGCGGGCGCGTGGGCACGGGGTTTGACACCCGGATGCTTGAGACCATGACCGCCCAACTGAAGCCGCTGGAAGTCAAATCACCACCCTTCTCCAATCCGCCGACAGGAGCGGACGCCCGCGGCGTCCATTGGATCAAGCCCACCCTGGTGGCGCAGGTGAAGTTCCAGAGCATGACCGCGGACGGCATTGTTCGACACGCAGTCTTCGGCGGCCTGCGCGCCGACAAGCCGCCCTCCGAGGTGGTGCGCGAAGCGCCGGCCGAGCCTGTGGAGGCCCAGGAAAAGAAGAAAAAGGAGAATAAGAAGCAAGACCCAGGCAGAATCAAGCAGGGCAAACAGAGTGCCGCGGCGGTTGGTGGCGTTACGTTAAGCAATCCGCAGCGGGTGCTCTTTCCGAAGTCCGCCATCACCAAAGCGGACCTGGCCGCGTACTACGAGAAGGTCGGCGACCTCATGCTGCCCTACATCGCCGATCGTCCGCTGATGGTGGTGCGCTGCCCCAACGGAATCGAAGGCGCCTGCTTTCACCAGAAGCACCCGTCGGGTCCCATTCCGGCGACGCTTCGCGGCGTGCCCATTCGTGAGGAAAAGCAGACTGAAACCTATCTTGTAGTGGATAAGGCGCCCGGCCTGGTTGCCCTCGTTCAGATGAACGCCGTGGAGATTCATACTTGGGGCAGCCGGGCCAGGAACCTCGAACATCCGGATCGAGTCGTATTCGATCTCGATCCCGGACCGGAAGTAGCGTGGTCGGCCCTGGTCGATGCCGCAAAGCTGGTGCGCAGCTTGCTACAGGAACTTGGCCTGGAGAGCTACGTCAAGACCTCCGCGGAAAAGGACTGCACGTTGTCGTTCCCCTGAAGCCCTCCGCCACGTGGGACCAGACCAAGAAATTCGCGCACACCCTGGCCGCCGGCATCGCGCAGAGTGATCCCACCCGCTTCGCGGGCAAGATCACCAAGTCGCTGCGTCACGGGAAGATTTACGTCGACTATCTGCGCAACGGGCACGGGGTAACGTGCGTGGAGGCGTTTTCGACCCGCGCCAAGCCCAGCGCCCCCGTTTCCCTGCCCCTGTCGTGGAAGAGTCTCGCCGACGTGTCCTCGTCCGACGAGTTCACTTTGCAGAATGTCGACACGTGGCTCCGCCGCGCGAGGAGCGCCTGGGCCGACTATTTTGAGAGCCCGCCGGCTCTCTCCCCGAAGCTCCTGCAGAAGCTCGGAATTCGCTGAGGCACTCGGCTCGCTAGGGCATGTCGGCTCGCGGCCTAACCTCAAATTGCAGCTCCCGCGTGTAGGCCTGGGTTTTGCCCGCGCGGATGTCCATCGCCAGATCCGAGAATAGATCGTTGGCTTCCGTTGGAGTTTTCGCCCCCGTGATGATGTCGTGAGCGAGATTGAGAGCCAGGATATTCATGGCCTCGTTCTCACAGGTGGCCGACAGAGTCCCATTGGCGCGATCCACGGTCACCCGGCCCCGGAATGCCGCCAGTTCATCGAGCTTGTCCGAAGGCACGGGCAGCTCGATGACCTGCTCCAGCACGTCCAGATGGCTGGTCGGGAATTCGTGCGGCCTTCCGTCGCGCATAACGATGATCTCCTTCCAGGGCTCGGTGTACCGCCACAGCAGCCGATTGCGCATCACACTGTTTGGAGGGCCGTACCTGGCGGCGATCTCATGAGCGACGGCCTTGGAGGCCGCAGGCCAGTTCTCAATCGCCGTCTCCATGTCCAGTCCTGCTTCCGCCAGCGCCGTCACCCGCGCCGGCTTGGATATCACCGGCGGCGGGGGCGTGGTCGTCGATCGATATTCCGCGGTGGTTCGGTATTCCGTCGGAGCGATGGTCTCCGTGGTCGTGCTCACCGTCTTACACCGCTTGCACTCACACGCCCCTACCAGACCCACCACGATTACGCACGCGCCCATGGCCGCCAATGCTCGCCAGCTCACCGATTGGTCTCGATACATCTTAGTTCTCCTTCCAGGTATTCCCTTGCCGTGGGCGGGCCCGCTCTTACGACGCGCGGTCGCGTACGCCCCCGGCAGTGGCCATCTGGCCCGCTTCATTGGCGCAGTTTGCGCAACAGAAAAACACGCCCTCAACCTCCACGCCGTGGCCGATGATGCGGCACCCGCAGTGTGCGCAGGGCGGAGCCAGAAGGTGGATGGCGCACTCAAAACAATCGAAGGTGTACTTGTCGCCGTTGTAGATGACTTCGAACGGCTTGTCATATTCGTTCTGGCAGGTGCTGCAACGAGCCATGGTCAGTCTCCTCTTACGGTGCCGTCCTCGCGGCGCCGGCGTGTTTCATCATCTCCCGACAGGACTTCGCGCAATCCCGGCATTCCTGGGCGCAGGCCACCATCTGCGAATCGCTCGACAGTTTCTCGCACGCCGCGGCGCACTCCTCGCAGGCCTTCGCGCAGGCCTCACAGATCTCGCGGGCCAGCGGGCTGCGCCGCCCGAGGAGCTGGGCGCAGGAAGCGCAGAACTCCTGGCAGTCCATGGTCAGGTGCAAAGTGGCCGTGTGATCCTGCTTCCCGGCCTTCAACTGCTCAAAGCAGTGATGCGCCGTCCTGTTGCAGACGTTCATGCAGTCCGTGCACGCCGCCATACTCTCGTCGTACATGCGGTCCTGGACACCGACGGCCAAGGCGGGCTCGCGGGCAAGGCCTTGTGGTGCAGGGCGCTCCTGGGCCCGTGCGGCAAGCGGGGTCACGGCCGCGGCAATCCCGGCCAGTCCAAGCGTACCCAGCGCCTCGCGCCGTCCCATCGAGATGTTTTCGAATTCCATGATCAATTCTCCAGATTACGTTGTTGCAGCGCCAACGATCACCCCACGGGCACACGCGCGGCTGTCGCCGGTCGATGGCAAGGCGGCAGGGGCGTGATGGCCGGGCCGTTGAGCACCATTCCCTTCGTATCGAAACGCGATCCGTGGCACGGGCAATCCCAGGTCTTTTCGCTCGAGTTCCAGGCCACTACGCACCCTAAATGCGGGCAGATCGCCGAGCGCTCGTGCAGCCCGCCGGACTCGTCACGGTGTACGGCCACCAGCGACAGACCCCGGCGAATCACTGCGCCTTCTCCCAAAGGAATCTGCTCGACGGATGTCACATCCCCGGGCCGCACCCGACCGGCATATTGCACGGCTACGTTGAGGTTCTCGCGCGCGTAATCCCACGCGCTGGACAACGTCACGCGGGACGGATCGTAGAGATCAGCCCACGGATTGTGCCGCCCGGTAATGAGATCGGTGAGCAGGAGGCCGGCGATGGCCCCGTGCGTCATGCCCATTCCCGAATCGCCGGTGGCGATGTAGACGTTGCCGGGTCCGGTCGGGTTGGGGCCAATGAAGGCCACATGGTCCACCGGCTCCATGATCTGGCCCGACCAGCGATATTCGACCGGACCTAAGTCTGCGAAGCGCTCGCGGGCCCATTCCAGCAGCCGTGCCCAGCGCTCTTCCGAATGCTCGGCCTGGCCCGTCTTGTGATCTTCCCCACCGACGATCAGGGTTTCCGTGTCGCCCTTCTTCGACGGATCGTGCAGGTCGCTCGCCAAGCGCACGTAGTGGTATGGGGCGTCCGCAGAGTCGGTGGAACGCTGCTTGGTATCCCAGTAAAGCGCGCGATGAACCTTTCCTGCGGACACGCGGATCCCGATGACATAAGTGCGGTAGGCTGCCTGCTTCGTGTGGATGACGACGCGATTGATGGCCGGCGTATTCGTGGCCACGACGATCGCCGAGGCGTCGATGCGATGACCTCCGGCGGTGGTGAGCGACAAGCCATCGTCGCTCAGTTTGCGCATCTCCGTGTGGCAGAAGATTCGTCCGTTCAGGCGCTCGATCGCCGCCGCCAGCCCGGCCAGGTAGCTGATGGGGTGCATCTGGGCCTGCTGCCCGAAGCGCAGGCAGGGGCCCGTGTCGAAGCCGTCGAGGGGCGCGCGGGCAACGAGTTCGACGTCGGGAACGCCTGCCTCAATGGCCGCGTCCAGTTCCCGGTCGAGAACATCCCTGGAGGCGCCGGGCGGAACGAACAAGTAGCCGTCGAGACGCTCGAACGCGCAGTCGATTCCCTCCTGGCGCACAACGTTCTCGATGTGCTCAATCGCCGCGGTGTGGCTGTCCGCGCAGGTGCGTGCTCCTTCCCGGCCGTGCATGCGGCGGATTTCGTAGTATCGATCATCGATGGCGTTGCTCAGGTGGCAAGTGGTGTGTCCCGTCTCTCCGCCTCCGATGTGCGACTTGTCAATGACGACGACGCGCTTGCCCTCCTTAGCCAGGCAGTACGCCGTGGAGAGCCCCGCCATACCCGCCCCGACTATGCAGACGTCGCAATCCGTGTCCGCCTCCAGAGAAAGGCGGGTGAGCTCGGCCGTGGCGGTCCAGGCGCACGGCCGAGCTCCCGTGAGGGTAGGTTCCATGGCGGGATTGGTACTCCCGGAGGTTCACCCGTGTGCGAAGAGAGGATCCCCGCACGCTCCGGGCGAACTTCCTGTGGATTCATTACACACTGGCCGCTTCGACGTTCACCACCGTCTTGGCCAGCCTGGTCAGTTTCTTGTCTGCGGCAGCCTCTTCGTTAAGGCTGTCCTGCAGGATGCCCACCGCCTCCTCCAGGCCCAGGATCTCCGCGAACGTCCGCGCACACCCATAGCCTGCGATCTCATAGTGCTCGATCCGCTGGGCGGCGGCGATCAGCGCCGCATCCTTCACTGCCGGATCGCCGCTGGCCTTCTCCGTCTCCTCGCCTTCCTTGATCAGACCCTTCATGCCCGCGCACGATTTCGCCGGCACCTTCCGGTCCAGCGCGTCGATGATCTGCTGCAATCGATCCGCCTGGGACTGGGTCTGCTCGAAGTGTTCCTCGAAGGCCTGCCGGAGCTTGGGCGAGGTGGCAGCCTTCGTCATCTTCGGCAGCGCCTTGATCAGTTGCTCCTCGGCATCCAGCAGATCGGCGATCTGGTCGAGAAACAGGGCTTCCATGGAATCTAGTTTCAACATGTCTTCCTCCTTGCTGGAGTGGGCCTCTGTTTGACTTAGTCGCCGCCGCGTTCTTCCTTCTCCTGCTTAGGTTGACCCGGCTCTACCCAATAGGGCTCGACGCCGTAGAACTTATGCACTTCGATCGACCAGCTCTGCTCGGTCATGCTGGGCCAGTTCTTCTTGTCGAACCCCGTCGCGGTCTTCAGCCGACCCTTGTCCACGCTGAGCACGAGTTCCTTCTGATCCGCCGACGTCTGCCGTAGCGACGACCACGGCACGGCGAAGAACTTGTCGCCTACGCCGACGAATCCGCCGAAGGAGAGCACACCGTACATCACGCGACCGGAATCCGGATCGACCGCCAGGTCTTCGATCTTCCCGAGGTTCTCGTTCTGCTGGTTGCGGACATTCATCCCGATCAATTCCGTGGCTTTCTGCGTACGCACCGGGAAGCGATACCAGATGTGCTGTTCCGTGCGGGTGACCGTGCCGGTCTTCGGCGGGGTCTCCGTCGTTGTAGTGGTTGTCGTGGTGGTCTCCCAGTACGGCTGGACGTTGTAGTGCGTGTAAACCTGCGTCACCAAGGTGCGGTCGTTGAAGTTGGGATAGGCCCGTTTCTCAAAGGAATACGCCTTGATCTGGTCCTTCGTCGCCGACACCGTGAACATCTTGGCGTCCGTCGGAAGCGTGACCGCTTGAGCGGGAACGGCGCATTGCCTGCCGTCGCAGCCCACGATGAAGAACAGGATCCGCCCCGAGTCCAGGTCCACGACGAAGCCATCGACGTTGCCGAGGTTCTCACCCGTGCGGGTCTGCATGTTCTTGTTCAGCAGATCGTTTGCCTTCTGCCAGCGGGTTGCCGGTTGGTTGAACGGCTTGGCCGTGATCGTGGTCGTGGTCGTTTCCACCGTTGTGGTCTTCGGGCGATCCTGCGGGCGCTCCTGGGCGTACGCCAACCGAACCCCGAAAGTCGCTGCTAACGATGCCATCAAAAGTGTTTTCGCCAGTTCCGAGGATCGCATGGGTCTCTCCTGCCTGCTGTGGTACACAAATACTCTGCGTGACGGTAACATCCCGTACACGAACCGTTTCTCGCACCATTCCGTTTGCCTCGCGAGTCGTCTTGAGCCCTTCGCCAGTTGCAGGATTCTCACCCTGCTGGCTTAACCGACCATGAAATGCGCGTGAATCCCCCTTTATTTTATCGGGACTACATCCCTGCGGAACGAAACGCGTCGTCGTCCTAGCTCATGTCGCCAGCAGATTCGGGTTGGGTGGGAGTATGTCGGCGGGCTTTGCAACGCTGGGCTCGTCCAAAGAGACCTCCTTGGGACGATACGAGCCCGTTGCCGTCACCAGAAGCCCGGGCAGGGCGCAGATCAGAACCACCGCGCGAATGGCGAAGGCCATGCACACGATCTGTGATGCGCTTCCAAAGGGGGCAAAGAAATACCGGTAGGTCAGTTCGACCGTGCCCAGTCCCTGCGGTGGGCCGGGCAGGGCCTGCACCAGCACGCCGCTGTAGAAATAGGCGAAGTATTCCAGGATGTTCCCAGCGTGGGCATCGAGACCCAACGCCACGGCCACAACAAAGTAGGCCAGCAGCGCCATCAGTTGCAACCCAATCGTGATCAGGACGGCCGCAACCAGCGTCATCGTGTGCCCGGCCAGGGTATGGGCCGCCCGGTCCACGCGCTTCAGATGGTCGATCATCGGCAGCGTCGTCAGCCAGCGGCTCTTCGCCCACCACTTGCGCCACGTCGGCCAGAAGTACAGCGCTGTGCCGCCCACGCCGATGGCGATGAGTCCCAGCATGTAGGGGCGCAGCACGTCGAGCCGCGTGCCCGGCGGGCCCAGCAGTGTGATCCCCGCCACCACAATCAGCAGGCTCCCCAACCCGATCACACGATCGAGCACTACCGTGGTCACCGCCTCCGTCTTGTGCTCGGTGTGCAGTGACACGAAGTACGCCTTGAAGACATCCCCCGCATTGGACCCGAACGGCGTGGCGAAGTTCAGAAAGTTGCCGGCCAGGGAAAGCTTGACGCATTCCCAGTACCCCACCGTGATCTTCTGCGCCGCCAGCAACCAGCGAAAGCGCAGGGCCTGCGGAAACACTACGGGGAAGTGAATGAAGATGGCCAGCAGCAGCAGCGACTTGCGGCTGTTCCGCCACGCACTGCGTAGCCCGTACGCGATGCGCGGCGCCCCGTCCGCGTCTGTGGCGATGTCGGCATACGACACTGGCTGAACGGCCGCGTCGGACAATCGCCGCATGGCGGTTGGCCCCGGATCATCCGCCGACGGGGCTATGCCGACGAGTTCCGTGCGACCGTCCTTCAGCACGACGTGATCGTCCAGGGTCACCCCGCGCACGACGATCCACAGGGCGGCCACACACACCACCACTCGCAGGACATCAAACCAGCGTTTCTTGGCGGCCTTGGTCAAACGGGCGTCATCCTTCGTTCACAAACACTACGTCGGCCGTCTTGACGGGGATGCATGAATCGTGCCGGCTCGCCAGAGCCGGTTTCATTAACCCCTCTCCCTTCAAGGGAGAGGGCAGGGTGAGGGTCCACACGCCGGGCCCATAGCTGCGTCGGAAACGCCGACGGACCAATCGGAGTTATGGAAGCTCCTTGGGCGCTCCCAGTGTCGACGCCTCCCGCCATCCGCGGTCCAACTCTTCAATGCTCAGCCCATAGGCATCCGCCAAGGCCTCGGAGGACGATCGCCCGTCTTTCAGGCGGCGCACGAACTCCACGAACTTCGCCCGGTCCCGCGACTGCAGGTACGCCACGATGCTGTGGGCTGCCGGGTACTGGTGGACTTCCAACGGCGATGCACTCTGCAGGAGCCCGTCGAGCTTCCAGTCATAGCGCGCGTACTGCCGCGCCAGAAGATCCGCGGTTTCCCCTACGTCGCAGCGCTCTCCAAGCACCCGCTCCGCCATCAGCTCCGCCAGCCCCTCATTGACCCAGTGCGGAATCAGGCGATGGGTGTAGAGCCGATGCACGAACGCATGGGACCCCTCGTGGACCAGTGTGCAGGCGAACTGGTCGAAGTCGATTTCGCTCTTGCCGGGGCGCAGCAGGACGACGTGCACATGCCCGTGTCGCTCGATCGACCGGGTGTAGCCGGTCGCGCTGACCGCTTCATATCCATCGAAGTAGCGGGCGAACTTGCGGAACTTCGCCTTGGATCGAAAGCAGAACACCGGACACTTGGCCGCGAAGACCTGTTCATCGGGGGCGATTCCGAATTGCTCGCTCAGCGCCGCGTACATGGACTCACAGAGCCGGGGCAGTTGGTCGCGCAGCTTCCCCTCCCAGTCGGTCCAGACCAAGAAGTGCTCCGATTCCAGAAGCACCACGTCCTTGCCCAGCACTTCCTGAACCTTGGCCCCGAAGGTGTGATAGGCATCGCTGAGCTGGGCCTCGATGTCCGCTGGTCTTTCCGGCACCGCGTCGGCCCATTCGCTGGCTTGATTCTCTCTCTCGTCGTTGACCGCGTCTTCGAAGGGGTCTTCGGCCGCCCGTGCCTGCTTGCGACGCCGGTATTCTTCGAGCGCCTCGCGGACACGGGCCTTCAGTTGCTTGTCGCGTTTTTCCGCCTCGCGGAACTGCCCGCCGGCCACATCATTGCGGTCCCAGCGCAGGGCCATGAGCCCCATCGCGAACCAGTCCTCGCCCGTGAGCTGATCCTCGCCGCCCCGCAGCAGCACCAGCGCCGCCCGCCGCGCCGCCAGCGCCGAGGCCAGCTCCATCTCCCGCCACGCAAACACATAGGGCATCTTGTCGCGAACGATGACTATGCCGTGGTCGTCATGATCGACGATCAGGCCGGTGACTTCCCCCCCCGTCCGCAGACGGATCTGCACGCTGACCGTAGGCGTTTGGGCATGGGCCGTGCCCCCTGCGCAAAGCATTGCCAGGCCACTGAGAATTGTCCGCCGAAACGGAAGCGCCGCCTTCATGCGTTAGTGTGATTGCAGGACGGAGAGGGCGGGGTATCGACCTTGGAGCTGTCGCAACTGAGCCCGGTTGATGCGGATGTCCAGTTCGACCGCCTCGTCCGTATAGCGCCGGCTGCGAACATCGGACAGCCCGCACAACTCGGTCATCAGTTTGCCTTCGTGATGCGGGATCCGCACCGTGGCATCGAGGGCGTCGCCCTTCGCCCGCCGCGTCACCTCGGCGATCAGCGCATCGAGCCCTTCACCCGTCAGGGCCGAAATCTGCAGCACGTCCGCCCGGTGCCGCCCCAGCATCTCCGCCAGAGACACATCGTCGGCCACATCGATCTTGTTCAGCAGCGTAAGCTGCGGAATGTTCTCGCAGCCCAGGCTCTTGAGCACCTCATCCACTGACTCCATCTGCTGCCATGCCGTGGGCGATGAAATGTCCACCACGTGAAGCAGCAGGTTGGCGTGAATCGCCTCTTCGAGCGTGGCCTTGAACGAGGCAATCAGATGATGCGGCAGGTCGCGGATGAAACCCACCGTGTCGGACAGCAGCACCGCCCGACCCTCGCCCAGGCTCCAGCGCACCGTCTTTGTATCCAGCGTGGCGAAGAGCAGATCCGCCGTGTACTGCTCGGACTGGGTCAGCTTGTTCAGCAGCGTGCTCTTGCCAGAGTTCGTATATCCCACCAGCGAAACTGTGAACTGATCGGACCGGGACTGGACCTCGCGTTGTTTGCGCTTGTCGACTTCCTCGATCTCGCGGCGCAGGAACGAGATGCGATCATGCACGACGCGGCGGTCGATTTCGATCTGCCGCTCGCCCGGGCCGCGCGTGCCTACGCCACCCACCGCTCCCGCGGCCGTCCCGCCGCCCGCACCCGCGATCCGCTCCAGGTGCGTCCACAACCCGCGCAGCCGCGGGGCCGTGTACTCCAACTGAGCCAGCTCCACCTGAAGCTGGGCCTCCCGCGTCTTGGCCCGCAAGGCAAAGATGTCCAGGATCAGCTCGCTGCGATCCAGCACTTTGCAACCTACGGCCTCTTCCAGTTCGCGGATTTGCCGCGGGGCCAGGTCATTATCGAAGATCACCACGTTGGCCTTGGATTCGGTGACGCGCTCCACCAGCTCCGCCAGCTTCCCCTTGCCCAAGCCGGTTTTCGGGGAGAGCGTCATACGCTTCTGCACCATCATGTCCACGACCTTGACCCCCGCCGACTCCGCCAGCGACGCCAGCTCGCCCAGAGGATTCCGTAGATCGGCCTTCGTGCCCGGCAGGAGCACGCTCACCAGCGCCGCCCGCTCCAACCGCTTGGCGGAATCATCTCCAAATGGGTCACGAACGGGCCGGGTCGATCGAGGGGTTTCGCGGTGATCGGAGGGCTGCTGTGAACGGATCGAGTGTCGCATCTTCTTCCTGCAACCATGCTAGCGTCTTCAATGAAAGACAGCAATGGCCCGGCCCAGGTTCCCCCTCTCCCTATGAGGGAGAGGGTTGGGGTGAGGGTGGAACGCTCTCTGGTAACGGACGCTGGGTGAGTTCCGATGCACGTAAGGATTCTCATATCCGTCGGCTTAGGGCCTGTCGTCATCACGGGCAGCCTCCATCCGCCGCCGAATCTCACCCCGAACCAGCGCCGCCTCGCGTTGCGTGCATTCGATCAGGGCGTCGATCGGACGAAAGGTCAAGTGCCACCACGGATACGCCAATCGCACGTGCCACAAATCTCGGCCGGTTTTCTGAGACCGGTTCCTGCGAAAGTGCAACCTCGCGAACCGCTCCAGGGGAACCATGGTGGCGTTCTGGCCATGACGGTGAAAGGAAACCTCGTTCGATGCGAAGAAAAGCTGCACCGTTCCCTGTTGCTCTTCCTGCGTTCGTCGAGCGTGCGGCCACAGGCGAACGAGTTCCACGATCGCCGCGGCGAAAAAAGCCACGAAGACAGCACCAGCGTATCGACCCCGGCGCCAGAACATGTAGATCTGAAAACCGGCAATCGAAAACATGAACAGGAGAAGCACCGTCGCCAAGGCCCGCTCCCACCATGTACCCATCAGCAAACGTCCGACCGCAGAGAGCCTCTCACGCATCGGCCAGCCGTACACGGCAAACATCGTCGGGTCGTATTCGAAGCCGCACTCCGGGCAGCGATGGCGCTGCGGCAAAGCCCGCAGGTCGTAGTCGCACTGCGGGCAGCGCCGCAGCCGCAGGATCTGCCGCGGATCATCGAGATCATCCGCTCGATCCCGGGCAGGGTATTCCAAGGGAGGTGCAGGGCTCTCGTCGCTTTGCGGAACTGGTGTCATCAGGATGGCCCAGGCACCGTTTCCTCCCCTGAACAGTGCGGACAAGCGTAGTCCGGCGTTCCCCGATTCACAACTCGATCGAGGGTTCTCGCGTTGACGCCTCCTTCCAACAGCCATAGGATTCAATGGCCCACCCACAAACGGCAAGGACGTCGCTCACATGTGGGCCGAAAGGAAGATCATGGCCGTCACAATCCGGAACATCCTCGTCCCCACCGATTTCTCCGAATTGTCCAAGCCCGCCATCGGCTATGCCAAGGGAATGGCCGACGCCTTCGACGCCCAACTGCACTGCCTGCACGTCGTCGATGACGCCTATCAGTACTGGAGTGCCATCGGTCCGGAGAGTCTGCCCGTCGGCCCGCCGCCGGAAGAGATGATCGCCCTGGGCCGCAAGCGCATGGAACGTTTCTGCGCCGACCTCTTCGCCGACGTGAAGCGCCCCGTCGTTTCGCACGTGGCCTACGGGCGCCCCTTCGCCGAGATCATCGCCTACGCCCGCGAGAACAACATCGATCTGATCGTGATGGCCACCCACGGGCGCGGCGCCATCGCCCACGTCCTGCTCGGCAGCACCACCGAGAAGGTGGTCCGCAAGGCGCCCTGCGCCGTGCTGACTATCCGTTCCGCCGATCAGCCGTTCGCCATGCCCTGAGGGAGGGCGAGACTTCCCGCCGAGCCGGAAACCGGGAGGGCGAGGCTCCGAGCCGTCAGACGGGAGGGCGAGGCTCCTGCCGAGCCGTATCGCACTCCCTCTCCCTCCTAGGGGGAGGGCGGGGGTGAGGGTCAGACGCGGAATGTGCCTCTACTCTTGCGTCTTATCACCCGCAACAATCAGTACCGCGACCGTAAGCGAGCGGGCTTGATCGGCGACACTGCTGCTACTCTTGCGTCTGATCACCCGCCACGAGGAAACCTTGCTCCACGAGCATCTGGCTGAGGCTCAGTCCCAGCCCCTCGTAGAACCCCCGCTGGACGTTGAGCGCCGCCTTGTCGCAGCGCATCACGAACGCGGGAAGGACCACCGTCCCGACCAGGGCGAGCCAACGGAACGACCGAACCACCGGACTTGATGTACGCATGGCTATCCTCCAATGGAACCGCACCACGTGTGCCCAAAACATCCGACCGAGTTATACTACACACCAGTCCTGGGTGTGGTTCCAGGGAGCGACGCGATAACGGATCATTGAAGAGGGTGCCCCATCCATCGCGCCGCGATGGGTGGGGGCTCGATGATCGGATGCCGAGGACGACGAGGGCGGCTGTTCCGCCGCTCAGTGAATCATCATGCGTTCCACAGCCGCTGAAATCGTCCGCAGCCAACTCGGCGCCGCCGCCGTCGGCGCATTGCTGATGATCTTCTTTGGTTTTTACCACGTCGCTGAACCTACTGGAAGTGACCTCTACTCGAAGGCGGCGCTGGTGTTCTACCACACTCTGCGCATCGGCGGGGTGCTCATGGCGGCCACTGCAGTAGGGCTGGCGATCGGCCACCCGGTTGCTCTCGCCGCCGACGCGTTCGTGGCCGGCCTCGCGGGACTCCTGCTCATCGGCACGGGGCTCGTCATGCTCGCCGATGGCGGCGGAGGCGCACAGTCGCTGATCAACTTCGTCTGTGGTGCCGGGTTCGTCTCCTCCGCCAAGCACAGTTGGCATGTGTACCGTCAGCTAAGCCCGCCGCATCCCTCGTCATTTGGTTTGGAGCCCCAGTCTGTGGGGCTGGAACGCTCCCGGGCGATCGAACCGGAGAGGCCCCGCAGGCCGGACCCACCCCCTCCGGACGAGCCGGCTGTGCCGAATCCGCCGCCTGACTCCAAGGCCCTTCGCGCAGCACCGCCTTCCGAAGCCGCGCCGCCCCCTGAAGGCTACCTCGCCGCGCTGTCCCGCAAGGACCCGCCGCCCCGCGGAACCTGACCAATGCCTCACCGTCCCGCCATCGACCCGCAGTGGGCGCGGTACTCGCGCCAGGTCATCTTCGAGAAGATCGGAGCCGAAGGTCAGCAACGTCTGTCACAATCACGAGTCGTTCTTTTCGGCTGTGGTGCCCTCGGCACGGTACTGGCCAACACCCTGGTTCGCGCCGGCGTGGGCTACCTGCGCGTCTGCGACCGCGACTTCATCGAGCGAGACAACCTCCAGCGTCAGGTCCTCTTCGACGAGGACGACCTCGCCGCCAACCTCCCCAAGGCCCAGGCCGCCGCCAACAAGCTCGCCCGCATCAACCCCGACGTCACCGTCGAGCCCGTCGTCATCGACGTGAATTCCACGAACATCGAACGCCTTGCCGAGGGGGCCGACCTGCTCCTCGACGGCACGGACAATTTCGAGACCCGCTTCCTGATCAACGATCTTGCCGTCAAGACGCATCGTCCGTGGATCTACGGCGCGGTCATCGGCGCTACCGGCCTGTGCATGACCATCATCCCGCACGACACACCGTGCCTGCGCTGCGTCTTCGAGGACGCCCCGCCCCCGGAGCTCAACCCCACCTGCGACACGGCCGGCGTGCTCGCCCCGGCCGTCAATCTCGTGGCCAGCTTCCAAGCCCTGGAGGCCATCAAGCTGCTCACCGGAAAGGCCGCCGAGATCAACCGCCATCTCCTGCAGATCGACGCTTGGTCCGCCCGCGTGGTCAACCTCAAGGTCCAGTCCGCCCGCGAACAGGGGAATTGTCCCTGCTGCAAGCGCGGCGACTACGCTTACCTGGAAGGATGCTTCGCGGGATCGACCACCACGCTCTGCGGTCGCGACGCCGTGCAGGTCAACCCCGCAGGCGACAAGCGCATCGACTTTTCCGCCATCGCCGAAAAGCTCCGCCCCGTCGCTTCCGCCCCGGTCCGCTGTAACGCCTTCATGCTCAAGGCCCTCGTCGATTCCTACGAATTGACTCTTTTCCCCGACGGGCGCGCCATCATCAAGGGCACCGCGGACCCCGATCGCGCCCGCTCCCTCTATGCCAAATACTTCGGGGCGTAGTGTCCCCCTCGCCCTCCTAAGGGAGAGGGCTGGGGTGAGGGTCGAGTGACAGGAGCCGAGCTGCGCGCACTTGCGATTCGTGGGCGATCACTTGATTGGCAACTGAACCAACTTCCCTCCTACTGCTCACCCGTGAACACATTTGCCCACGCGGCTATATCGCGAAGGTCTACGTCGTCATCGAAGTCAGAATCATAGAAGGCCCATCCAGGGATTTGCGGCTCAATGAGAGGCCCCAAGACATGATCAACAAGGACGGCGAAGTCCGCCCAATCGACATCCCCATCCGCATCTGCATCGCCCGCGACGCGGCGAATGGCGAGGCTAGTGTCCCAGCCTGCAGCCACCGCCAAGAAGCCAGCGTTAGGTACAGGAACGTCCGTCTGACCGAACGCGTTCAAGCCCCATGACACGATAGAGCCATCAGCCTTTATCCCCAAAGTGTGATATAGCCCAGCCGCAATGGCTATGAAGTCGGCGTTGGGTGGTGGAACGTCGCATTGCCCATAGTTATCCGGGGCACGGCAGTCCCATGCTTCGATGGACCCGTCGTCTCGAAGACCCAGGTTGTGAAACCTGCCCGCAGCCACGGCAGCGAACCCGGCGTTTGGCGCCGGAACATAACAGAGGTCTCCGCAGCCCCACACGGCGATTGACCGGTCCACTTTGAGACCGATGCTGTGATCCTCGCCCGCGGCAACGGCAATGAAGTCGGCGTTGGGCTTGGGAATACTTATCTCCCCAAAGTTATTGGAGCCCCAACCGACAATGGAACCGTTTGCCTTCACGCCCAGACTGTGGCTTGCGCCGGCAGCTAACGCCGTAAACTCCGAGTTTGGGAGCGGGACGGGTGCTTGAGATGAGCCCCATGTTAGGATGGAACCGTTGGCTTTCAGGCCGAGCGTTCGGTAATAGCCCGCCGCAACAGCCACAAAGCCGGTGTTGGGCTCGGGGACGTCCGCTTGACCATAGGAGCTCGGGCCCCATGCCATGATCGAACCGTCGCTCTTAAGGCCGAGAACGTGGTCCAAGCCCACGGCTCCCGCCACGAAGCCGGCATTCGGAGTGGGAACGTTGGTTGCGCCGTAGGCATTGCTACCCCACGCGATAACGGCGCCATCGGCTTTCTGGCCCAGACTGTAGTATCCGCCTGCGCTCAGCGACACGAAGTTCGTGCTTGGCAGCGGTACCGCTGCCTGACCCCAATAGTCACTTCCCCAAGCAATAAGGGAGCCGTCGTCCTTGAGAGCCATGCTGTGTAGGTAGCCGGCGGCTACCGCTTTGAAGCCGGTGTTGGGGGCGGGAACATTCCTTTGGCCGTGATCGTTCGTACCCCATCCAACAACTGACCCGTCTGTCTTCAGACCCAGGCTGAAGTAAAAACCAGCGTCTATTGCCGAGAAGCTTGCGTTGGGCTCGGGGACCTTCGTCTGTCCGTAGTAATCCCATCCCCAGCCAACAACAGAACCATCAGCCTTGAGCCCCAGGCTGTGTTCTGCGCCGGCGGCCACGGCAACAAAGCCGGTGTTGGGTTCCGGAACGTCCGTTTGACCACGATTATTCATGCCCCACGCAACAATGGAACCGTCTTCCCTGAGACCGAGGTTGTGGTACCAGCCCGCGGCCGCCGCAACAAAGCCGGTGTTGGGCGAGGGCACGTCGGTCTGACCGTAATCGTTCAGACCCCACGCTACAATCGAGCCGTCCTGCTTGAGAGCCAAGCTGTGGAATCCGCCGCCGCTGATCGCAACAAAATCCGGGCTATTTGATGGAACAGTCGCTTGACGATACTTGTTGTAGCCCCAGGCTACGACGGAGCCGTCAGCCTTGAGTGCGAGACCATGGAATCCTCCCGCAGCGACGGCAATCACATCACTTGAGAGATCAACGCCTATGATCTGGGCATCCCAGACCACGATCTTTCCTTGCGGAGGATCGGCGATGGCGACGTTGGCTGCGGTCAGCATCGCGGTGAACGTTAACAGAATAGGAGCAACAGGTGACGCCTGTGCGCTGCTGTTTCGCAAACCCCGACTGGGAGTATGCACGAAGGCCTCCTTTCGCCGTTTGCCATTGGATCAAGCCTCATTGTAAGCGGGAAGGGTGAGGAAAAACAACAGAAGCAAGACACGCCGAAAAACCGAAATGCCGAGCCGACGCGTAACCGGTTGCTGGCACCAGTCCCCGGCGCGCGAGAGGCAGTCCGAAAAAGTGAGCCGCCGCGGGGACCAGTCGCCGCGGGTGCTAGGCCTGCTGGTCAACCATCATCGCGCGCACGTGCTCGCGGGCCTCGGGCGGCAACTCATCCAGGCTGTGATACACGCGCCCGTTGTAGACGATCCGCTGAACTTTGCGTCGCGCAGTACTGACCGTGGACCCCGTTGCGCCGGCGGTTTGGGCCTCGGCGATCGAAGCCATGGCTTTCTCGTAGTCTCGGCGAACCTCTGCGGGGAGCCCCTCTGGGCTGGGAAGGGTTGTTCGGTTCAGCACCATCCGAGTCAAGGGGAGCCCCATCTTGAGAGCAAAACTCGCTCCCGTCTCGGGCTCCTGCGTAAAGTACGCCCGCCCTCGCGCGGACACGAAGACCGCCGGAAGCCAGACCACGTAGCCCGCAAACGTCCACGCCAGCGATCTGGCGATGGGCTCCACCGCCGCCTGATGCCGCTCCGCCCACGTGGCGAAGAGTCTGACGTCTTCGGCCTTGCTGTTCCGCGCCTCTTGCTCGATCAACGTGCGGGCCCGCTCGACCAGGTCGAGGTTCAGGGCATAGAACGTAGTCAGCAAGAGCGCAAGCTGAAGAAATGTGCTTATCAGCATCGCCCGGGGGAAGAAGCGGCTGCGGAAGGGGAAGACCAGCAGCAGTCCCGCCGAGCAGAGAACAAACGCCGCACAGGTCACGATCTCCGCAACTGGCACGAGACCTATGGCAAGAATCGGCACGAGCACCAGCCCCGACGTGTCGTCCGCGCCGCCGAACTGCTCGGGGAGGCTCCACCGCGTGGCCAGCTCCGCGGTCGCGCTCCACAAAGTCCACATGGACCCCATCCGCGCCACCGCCATGATGGGAAGGATCGCCAGGCTCACGGCGATTAGCGTCAGCCACCCGGCGCCGGGGGTCGTTGTCGCACTGCTTTCCGTTTCCTGCGGCGCGTCCGATGTAAGCGCGTCAATGCCCACTTTCAGAAGCGACCGGCGTTTGCGGGAATGCGAGAGCCAGGCGAGCGCCAGCCCGGCGATCACGTAGGTCACGCCGACTTGCAGCGCAAACGTGCGCAGCGCCAGCAGGTGCTCAGACGGCGCCGCTCGATTGGGGCCCAGCCACGCGGAGCTGCCCGCCCACGCGATCAAGGCCGCGACCCCGGCCAGGAGCACGGCGTAGCTTGCAATCTGAAAAGCGGATCGAACGCCCCAGGCGATCATCGCATGAAGCATGACAGCTCCTCCACAACCCGACCCGGTGTCAGTTTATCGGAAAACAGGAAACTTTTCGTTGGGATTTGCCTTGGCGCCGTCCCCCTTACCAAGGGGGACCACAGGGGGTTAAATCAACGGGAGGCGGGTGCCCAGCAAAGCCAGGGTGGCCCACCCATCGCTGCGCGATGGATGGGCCACCCGGCCAGCACGAATGGCCGCGATTACAAGCGCGTCCGCTGTGCGTAGGGCGGCGGAGTATTGGCGTACCACCAATCCTGCCGACGCGACATCAGAGCGCGGAGGTCCATCCGCAGCTCCTCCACCGTCGGCCGACCCACGTACCACCAGCCGTTGTAGATCTTGAAGATCGTACGGTCCCCGTCGAGCACGAACGTATAAGGGATCGCAATATCAGGGTGGCGGGCGTCGGTGGTGTCCATGATGTCCAGCAGCGTGATCACGTTCCGTTCGTGGTCGCAGAGAAAGGGGAAAGTAGCGCCCAGCTCCCCCCGTGCGGCGCGCGTCGACGCGGGATCGTCCGTCCACACCACGGCGAGCCTGCAGTAATTGACGGCCAGCTCAGGTTGCAGATCCGCGACGTAGTTCGCCAACTGGCGAGTATCTTTCGGTCAGTAATAGCCGCGCGAAAAGACGACGATCGCATGAAAACCACCCATCAGATCGGACAGTTTCCTCCGTGCCTCGTCCTGATCCGGAAGCTCGATATCCGGGAATTCACTGCCAGGCTGCAGAGTCTCACGCATCGACGCACCTCCTTCCGCTGTCTATCATTCTAGTCGATGGCCTGCCGGAAGCATCGCACGTTTGCGCTGGCGTAAGCGAGAACTCTGCGCAGGTGTGGAACCAGGACAGATGACCATGCCGCGAACGATT
Source organism: Phycisphaera mikurensis (assembly GCA_005240095.1). Taxonomy (GTDB): domain Bacteria; phylum Planctomycetota; class Phycisphaerae; order UBA1845; family UBA1845; genus SBAX01. The sequence continues at coordinate 2,809 of SBAX01000068.1, read as the reverse complement.
TACCTCGATAACGCCTCCACAAGCTGGGGCGGGTGCCCCATCCTTTGCGCCAGCAAAGGGTGGGGGCTCGATGATCGAGCGCCGAGAATCTCTCGGCTGCTGCGGCATCGTCCGCATTCCATCATCGTGACCCCACCCATCGCTGCGCGATGGATGGGCCACCCACCCGTCCAGCTTTCAAAGGGGACCGGAAGGTTGAACCCAATGCGTGGGGTAACGGTCCGATGAACGCCCCGCGAACGATTTACCTCGATAACGCTTCCACAAGCTGGCCCAAGCCGCCGCGAGTGATCGAGGAAATGGCCCGATTTCTGGCCGAAGATGCGGGCAGTCCCGGGCGGGCAGGCCATCGCCTTGCACTCACCGCCGAGCGCGTCGTCCGCGAAGTCCGCGTCAAGCTGGCCCGGCTGATCCACGCCGACGACCCCTCCCGCATCATTCACTGCCTCAACGGCACCGACGCCCTGAACATCGCCCTGAAAGGCGTCTTGCGCCCCGGCGACCACGTGATCTGCTCGCAGCTCGACCACAACAGCGTCTCCCGGCCGCTCCAGGCCATGAGCGACGCCGGTGCCATCACTGTGACACGTCTGCCGGTCCGTGATGATGGCGTCATCGACCCCGACGACGTAAAGCGGGCGATCCAGCCGAGCACCCGCCTGATCGTGGCCATCCACGCCAGCAACGTCACCGGCGTCATTCAACCGATCGCCGACATCGGCCGCATCGTCCGCGAGCACGACCTGCTGTTTCTGGTGGACGCCGCCCAGGCCATCGGCGTTGTAGACATCGATGTCCGAGCCATGAACATCGACCTGCTTACCTTCCCCTGCCACAAGGCCCTGCTGGGCCCTTCCGGCACCGGCGCGCTCTACGTCTCGCCTCGCGCCGCCATGCGTCCCTGGCGCGAAGGAGGGACCGGCGCCGACTCCATCTTTCCCACTCAGCCTCAGGAGTTCCCCACCTACCTCGAAGCCGGCACGCCCAACACCGCCGGGCTTGCCGGCCTCAGCGCCGCCCTGGACGAGCTCGATCCTAGGAAAGCCCTCGCTCACGAGCGCGAGCTTCTCGATCGGCTTGCCCACGCCATCGAAGGGCACGAACGGATCAAGATCATTGGGAATCGGGACAATCGCGCGCGGGTAGGGGTGATCTCCCTTGCGCTAGTGGACATTTCGCCCGTTGATGTGGCCGCCGTCCTTGACGAGTCGTTTGGCATCGCCGTGCGTTCCGGGCTGCACTGCGCCCCCTATGCCCATCGCGCTTTGGGCACCTTCCCCGACGGCACCATCCGCATCTCCCCCGGCTGGAGCACCAGCGGCGAGGATATCGACGCTCTCGTCAATGCCCTGCGCCAACTTGCCAACAGCGCACTTTAGCCCACGGCCGAGTTCTTTTGGTAACTGGTAACTGGTAACTGGTAACTGGTAACTGGTCAGTATGCCCGCGTGAGTTTCGCGCCCGGGTAGTAGAAGCGCAAGATCTCCGCGGCCTGCCTGCCGGACAGCGCCTGTCCCTGCATGCCCCATTGGCACAGTCCCAGCCCATGCCCGAAGCCTTTACCATTCTCGAAGATCACGTCGCTACCGACGGTTCGAATGGTACAGTCGGTGCTGCGCAGGAGATTAGCGCCCACCGCCAGGCGGAACCGCTCGGCGAGCATGTCGTGCGTCTGTCCGGTTGCACCGGTCAGCCGCAGCGAAACCACGCGCCCGGTGGAGGTCTTCTCCGATGCCGCAATGGACACCAGAGGCCCCAGCGACTCCATTTCCGGATATCGTGCCAGCAGGCGGGAAGTGACGTCCTCCAGCGCCAGCCGCACCGGTCCCCAGCGATACGCGTCCCCCGGAGCGATCTCGCAGTAGTCGCAGCGGACCCCGCCCTGCAGCGGCGGAACGTCGCCTTCGGGTCCGAGCAGTTTGGCCGACTGCGACTCACCACCGCACGCCGCGCTGAAGTAGGTGCAGAAGAGGCGATCCTCGCCGCGGTCGCTGAAGGTGAGCACGATGCCTCGCGTGTATTCCGCGGCCTGGGCGGCCTTCTGGCCCACGGCGTCCTCGCGGACCCCGCGATACACCTGCGAGCCCTGGGTGGCCAGGACGTCGTAGGCGGCGTCGGGGCGGCGGGTCATCTGGTAGAGCACGAACGTGCGAGTGACGATGGCCTGCCCGCGAAAAGCTTCCGTCTCGAAGGTCGGCCACACTTCATTGGCCACGACGCACCCGACGTAGTGCTCCAGGTCAACTTCATTGATGAGTTCCATGAGCCCCGCATCCAGCGGGCGCAGGTGCAGCGCTCCTGGATAGGTCAGCTCCACGGACCATTCGCCCTCCCTCTCCAGGGCAAGGCTGATGGGGCTTCCTTCCCCACCGCGCAGGAGGATGCGGCTTGCGCGGATCGACCGCTCTCCAAGCCGCAGGCCTCCCGCACCGTCCGGTTCGACGAGAATAGATTCGGTGGCCGGGACGCTGCCTTGCGGTTGGTTCGAATCGTCGGTAACGATCAGGGGGCGCGGGCAGCGCAAGCGCATCCGGGGGATGTCGTTTCCGAGCAGCACGCGAACGTCGCGGAGGGGAAGTGGGGCGGCCGTTCCAGACGGGGCCTCCGCATGGCCGCGCTCACAACCGGCCAGGCAGGTGAGCAGCACGCCTAGGAGGCGCCCGCTCCGCGCTGTCGGAGTACCGGGCAGGGAATGAGTCACGTCGGAGGACCCCCGACGAAGCCGCGGTTTGTAAACCATCATTCTCGATCCCGCAGCGCCTTGGGGAGGGCGGGCGACGCTCCCGTCTTGGTCGCGTCGCCCCTGCCG
>SBAX01000459.1 GCA_005240095.1 Phycisphaera mikurensis | reverse complement strand
GAATGTCTTCGCGGCGGCCGTGTCCCGCGAAGACATTCAGGCCGGCGCGGCCCTGTTGGGGATCCCTCTGGAGGAACACGTCGCCCAATGCATCGAGGCCATCCGATCGATTGCCGATCAAGTGGACTTGACGGTCCGCGCGTGACAATCCCCGCAGCTACAGCTCCGCATGGGCCTTGGTCCATGCATCGTAGGCGGCCGGGTCGAACAGCACCCATCGCACGACACGCGGCTGGTCGTGCCGACGCAGGTCGTCGTACACCGCTTGCAGTGAGACACGTGCCGCTTGCTCGAGGGGATAGCCGAATGCGCCGCAACTGATGGCCGGAAACGCTACTGTCGTACACTCGTTCTCACGAGCCAGGGAAAGCGAATTGCGATAGCACGAGGCGAGCAGGTCAGCCTCACCGCGCGATCCGCCGTGCCAGACGGGGCCGACGGTGTGAATCACGAACTTGGCGGGCAGGTTGTAGCCCGGCGTAATCTTGGCTTGACCGGTGGCACAGCCGCCGAGGGTGGCGCACTTGAGCCGCAGCTTCACCCCCGCGGCGCGATGGATGGCCCCGTCCACGCCGCCCCCGCCGAGGAGGGTGACATTGGCGGCGTTGACGATGGCGTCTACGCTTTGCTTGGTGATGTCGCCGCGTACAATCTCGATTCTTTCCTTCACGGTTTGTCCTCCCCCTGCTCGCGAACCGACTCCTCCGCGCCGGCCGGGCGAACTGTCCAGGCGCGATCAATCAGCCCGAGTCCGTTTCGATGCTCCACGTAGCCGAGGATCAGCCCACAGGGAATGTCGCGGTGCCGCAGGCAATGACATCGAAGGAATGCCCGTCTGGCGGGGGAGCCGCTCACCGTCCAGCGCAGGCGCTCCATGAGGCCATTTGGGCTTGCTTTCTCCATGGCGAGCGCTGGAGGCGCGGCGCCATCGCCTGTCACAATCGATTGAAGCAGGCCTGCCCACTCCTCGGGGCTGCGATCGGGGACGGCGGGTTCGGCGAACACGTGCCGCCGGGCGAGCTTGAGAACCACGGTAGCGGTCAGCCCGGGGGCGAGTCCCAATTGCCCAAAGTACTTGCCGTCGCGCTGGAGCCGCCGGTCGCGTTGCCGGGCTAAGGCGCGGGCGTGAGCAAGACCGGCGCGGGCGATTTCCGCAAGCCATCGGTGGACGGTTTCCTTGTCCGGTGTGCGCGGCCGCTCACGGAGGGCCAGATAGCATTTGAGGAATCGCAGGCGCTGGCTGCGCGTGGCACGTCGGCGGAAATAGTGATCGAGCTGCGCCAGACAGTGTGCCGCCCGCCGCAACGACACAGGTCGCCGCGTCAGTTTCGCCCCCCGGACATCAACGAACACCGCGCGGGCGCCTTCCGCAGTTTCCTGGATGAGGATGTTGTCGGGATGGGGGTCACGATGGAGAAAGCCCTGCTGGTGGGCTTGGGCGAACGCCTGGGCAACGCAGCGGGCCAAGCTCGCGGCGACACGCCGACGGTGTGTCGCGTCGGCTTCGGCAACTTGGCCCCAGACTCCGGAGAGCGGCCGGGCGTCAGATACTTCCTCGCTGACCAGAACCGATCGGCGTCGCCTTGCATTCCAACCCACGCTGACCGGCCGCGGCACGCACACGCCACGGCGTGTCGCCTTGGACATCGTTGCCCATTCCCGCGCCGCCGGTTCCATGTGCAACAGGCACCCTAGCCAAAACCACGGCTGTGGCGGCCCCTCGAACACCTTCGCAATCAGCGTCCGATCCGGGATTCGCAGACGCCAGATCTTTCGGCGATGGCCGACCTTGATCAGTTCGGCGTGCGGCTCACTTTCGAGCTCGAACCACGCGGGTCGCTGGGGCCCGAAGAGGAGGTTCAGGGGTTCGGCATGGGAGCGAGACGCATTCACAAGCAATAGCCCAAAATCCAGCGATCCACGCAAGGTCGTTTCTTGCGTGCGGACCCATTGTAATGGCAGCATGCTGCGCGACGAAAACGTTGTACAAAGCGGTATGAAAGCGATGGTACGGCGGATAGACGGCTTGACGGTCGTGAGGGGCTGCGGATATGCGTAGCTGTATGGCGTGGGTTGATCGCGGTTTCTCCATTTGTAGCGCTTCCTTTCTTGGGTCACTCGTCGCGCTCGCGGTCGGAGGATGCGCGCCGGTGCTCATCGACCGCGCAGATAAGGGAGTCTACCGCGTCATCGAGGACCGCCAGAAGGCCGCCCTCGGGGCGACGACGAACACACACATCGGCTCCGAAACCGGCGATGTTCGCCCCAACGACGAGATGTACAGCTTCAACCCACGGCCGACCAGCCCTGACCTCCCCGAAGCCTTCCGCGTGCCGCCGGAGCCTGCCGCAGCCCCGGAAACGACAGCGGAGGCGGCGCCCGCCGCGGAGCCGGAAAGCGCGGCTCGAATGACGGACAGCATCTTTACCGACGAGGAACGACCTCTCGTTCAAACCTTCGACCTGCGTCAGACGTTGGTCTACGCGATGCAACATGCCCGCGAGATGCAGGACGCCAAGGAAGAACTCTACCTCGAGGCGTTGGATCTGACCCTGGAGCGGCACCTGTGGACGCCGCAGTTTGTGGCCTCTGTGCAGGCCGAATTCGCCGACTACGGCCAGGTGCGGGATTTCGACCGGGCCATGACCGCGGTGAGCGAAGCCGCCGTCACCCAGCGATTGCCCTACGGCGGGGAAGTCTCGGCACGGCTCATCAACACCCTCATGCGGGACCTGGGCGCGCATGCAACCTCCGGGGAGAGCGGCAACTTCATCCTCGAGGCCGATGTGCCGCTGCTGCGGGGGGCGGGGAAGTCTGCCTACGAATCGCGCTATTCCGCGGAGCGGGAGCTGATCTACGCCGTGCGAGCCTACGAGCGTTTTCGACGCTCCTTCCTGGTGGACATTGCTTCCGAGTACTTCAATCTGCAGCAGCTCAAGATGGCGGTGGCCAACACCTATCGAAGCTACGAGAGCCGCAGGACCGACTGGGAGAAGGCGGATTTCATCGCCCGCATGGGCCAGAGCAAGGATGTCTTCGAGGCCCCACGGGCCCAGTCCATCTTTCGGCAGGCCGAGGCTCAACTTGCCAGCGCCAAGGAGCAATACGCCACGGCGCTCGACCGCTTCAAGATCCGTCTGGGCATGGCCGTCGACGCGCTGCTCGAAGTGGTCGATCAGGACGCCGACGACGCGGCACGGTCGCTCGACGCCTTGCTTCCGACCGTGGAGACCGCGGAGGCCGTCGAAGTGGCGGTTAAGTACCGCCTCGACCTGCTCAATGACGCCGACCGCGTGGACGACGCGAAGCGCGGGGTGCTCGTGGCCAAGAATCGCATCCTGCCCGACTTGGACGCGTCCGGCAGTGTGACCCTGGACACCGATCCCGAGCGGCTCAATTCGATGAGCTACAACACCGAGCGGGCTACATGGCGGGGCACACTGTCCATGCGAATGGACGATCGTTGGACGGAGCGCAACGCCTATCGGGAATCGCTGATCACCCTTCGCAAGTCCCAGCGGGATTACGAGCGGGCCGTGGATGAGGTGCGGGCCGATGTTCGCGCCGCCCTACGCCGAATCGCGCAGCAGGAGAACGTCCGCGACATTCAGGCCATGTCCGTGGAGGAGAACGATGTTCGCCTTCAGGCGGCCAAGGCGCAGTACGACCTGGGGCGGATCAACAACCGCGACGTGGTCGAGGCGGAAGATGATCTGCTTGAGGCGCGGAACAGCCTGGCCCGGGCGATCGCGGGGTACCGCATCGCCATCCTGCAATTCCGCCGCGACACGGAAACGCTGCGTGTCGATGACGAAGGGCGACTCATCCGCCCGTAAGCACACCCTCGGTCTTCGTATCTCTTCATTGGTCGCCGGGCTGCGGCCGTGGTACGCTCGCGGCGTCGGTTCGGGAGTGTCCGGACGCCTGGTGGGTCCCGCGGCCTTCAAAGCCGTTGAGGGGTCGTTAACGCGGCCCCTGGCGGGTTCGATTCCCGTCCACTCCCGTTCGCCTCGCGAGTGCTCGCCGATCGACGCAAGCCTCGCACAAGGACCGGGCGCTCATGTCGCTTAACTGGCCGAATCGGATCAGCATGACGCGAATCATCCTGGTGGTCCCGCTGGTGATCTGCCTGCTGAACCTCAACGAGCCGTGGGCGGGGTGGCGCTACCTGGCCATCGCCATCTTTGTGGCCATGGCCTTAAGCGATGCCTTGGACGGCTTTCTTGCCCGGCGGCTGCGGCAATCGACGCCCTTGGGACGATTTCTCGACCCCGTCGGGGACAAGCTGCTGGTGACGTGCTGCGTGATTCTGCTCTCCATCGACGCCACCGCCCCGCACGGCTTTCGCCTGCCCAACTGGGTGCCGGTGATCGCCATCGGCAAGGACGTGCTGACGGTCATCGGGTTCCTGCTGGTCTACGCCGTCACCGGGCAGTTCTACATGCGCCCGCGGGTTTGGGGAAAGGCGTGCACCTTGTTACAATTGCTGATGATCGGATATGGCTTGGTGGCCCCGGAAATGCCCGTGTGGGCGCAGCGTTTCTGGCCGGTGCTGTGGTGGCTGGCCAGCGGGGCGGCGCTCATCGCTCTGGCCGACTACGTCCGCATCGGCAACCGCTTCGCCGCGGAGCATGCCGGCACCAGCAAGAAATAGTGGGGCGGTGGCGAGCCGTGATACTCAGCGGCACACAGACCTCGACCCTCACCCCGCCCCTCTCCCTGCGAGGGAGAGAGAGTTATAGGTGACATGCTATGACACGTGAACCGTTTTCTCCCATCGAGCTGGCCTTCGAAGACCTCAAGGCCGGCAAGTTCATCATCCTGGTGGACGATGAGGATCGCGAGAATGAAGGCGACCTGGTCATCGCCGCCCAGATGATCACCCCTCAGGCGGTGAACTTCATGCTCAAGGTCGGGCGCGGCGTTTTGTGTCTGCCGATGAGTCGGCAGCGCTGCGAGCAGCTCAATCTCGTGCTGCAGACCGCCCAGAACACCACCCGCTTCGGCACCGCCTTTACCGTGACGGTGGATGCCCATCCGAGCTTCGGGGTGACCACGGGCGTCTCCGCGAGCGACCGGGCCAAGACCATCGAAGTGGCCTGCGCTCCGGACACCAGGCCCGCGGACCTCATCCGCCCCGGTCACGTCAATCCCCTCATGGCCATGGACGGCGGTGTGCTCGTGCGTGCCGGGCAGACCGAAGGATCTGTGGATCTGTGCCGCATGGCCGGCCTGCGACCCATGGCCGCCATCATCGAGATCATGAATGACGACGGCTCCATGGCCCGCCTGCCGGATCTGGTGAAGCTGGCCAAGGAGCACGACATCCGGCTGTATACCGTGGCCGACATCATCGAGTACCGCATGCAGCGGGAGAGCTTCGTCACCCGCGGGGTGACCACCAAGCTGCCTACTCGCTACGGCGACTTCAACCTCATCGCCTACCACTCGCCCGTCGATCCCGAGCCGCACCTGGCCCTGACCTGCGGCGGCGTGGGGGCACTGGGCCCCAATGGGGAGCCGATCGTCCATGAAGAGCCGGTGCTCGTGCGCGTCGAGTCGGAGTGCATGACCGGGCACGTCTTCCACTCCGTGCGCTGCGACTGCGGCGGCCAGCTCGATAGCGCCATGCAGATGATCCAGAAGGCCGGCAAAGGCGCCATCGTGTACCTTCGCCAGGAAGGGCGCGGCATCGGACTGCACAACAAGCTGCGGGCCTATGAACTCCAGGACCAGGGGCTCGACACCGTCGAGGCCAACGAGAAGTTGGGCCTGCCCGTGGACCGCCGCGACTATGGCGTAGGCGCCCAGATCATCCGCGACTTAGGGCTTCGCAAGCTCCGCATCCTCACCAACAACCCCAAGAAAGTCTCCCGCCTGGAGGTCTACGGCGTGACCATCGTGGAGCAGCTCCCCATCGAAATCCCCGCCACCGACCACAACCGCAACTACCTGCGGGCGAAGAGAGACAAGCTGGGACATAAGTTGCGCGAGGTATGAGGCATGAAGAACGATGGGAAGTATGAGAAGAATGGGAATAATGGGAATTATAACTCCCATACCTCCCATACTTCCCATCAGTCAGAGCGCCTCCTCCCACCGCGTGGCGACTACCGAACGCTGTTGTCCTTCCAGAAGGCCGAAGTCGTCTACGACATCACCTTCCGCTTCGCTCACAGATTCCTTTCCAAAGGCGACCGCACCGTGGATCAGATGATCCAGGCGACCCGTTCGGGCAAGAAGAACATCCTTGAGGGCAGCAAGGCGGGACTCACGTCCAAGGAAGCCGAGATCAAGCTCACCAACGTGGCCCGTGCCAGCCTCGAGGAATTGCTCGACGACTACAAGGACTTCCTGCGTGCGCGGGATCTAAAGATCTGGGACAAGAACTCCAAGGAAGCGCTGTACGTTCGCCGCCCGGGCCATAATTCCCATGACTCCTATGAGTCCTATCGCGAGTTTGTGGACACTCGCCCTGCCGAGGTGGTCGCCAACATCGCGATCTATCTGATTCACCAGACCAACTACCTGCTCGACCAGCAGCTCCGCCGCTTGGAGAAAGACTTCGTAGAGCGCGGCGGCTTGCGCGAGCGCATGACCCGCGCCCGGCTCGCGCACCGTAACAAGCGAGCTCAGGGGTGATGAACCTAGCCGTGTTTAATTCCCCATTGGTCCTCCCAGGCTATTCGGTGTAGAAATGTCCCCGGAGTTCGTCGTCGGCGATGTACTGCAGCGCCTGCTGGTAGATCGCTCGCAACGTGCCCCGGCGAATCTCGCGGTGCAGCGGAATATGGAGAGTCTGGCGCTCGCCTGTCGGCCCAAGCCGCCGAAGCTTGACATGGCTGCCGCGCTGACCGGCGACCTGGAACCCAAACCCGCTGAGGATGCGAATGACATCCTCCCCGCCGAGCGCCCGCAGCTTACCCGGCACGGGTCAGTCGCCCCAGCTCGATAGTGACCAGGATGGATGGGTCAGGGGCAAGCCCGTACGTGGCCGGATCTTCGCCTTCCAGAGCAAGCTCGACTGCCTCTCGCAGATTGGCAATCGCCTCATCGAGCGAGTCGCCTTGCGTGGCCACGTTCACGTCGGGGCATTCCACGACGTACCCGTCGTCCTCCGGATAGATAAACGCTTTGATGTTCTGTTTCATCGAATCAACAGCCCAGCACGACCACTCCATCCTACTCTGATCCGCGAAATGTTCAATGTTTCGCGAGCCGTTCCAGGGCCGCTCGATGCTCAGCCATGCCGCGCTTGGCGATCCGGATGACTTCCTCGAGACGTTTGTCGTCCAGCGGCGGAATGGCCAGCACAATGTCCCCGCCCAGCTCCACGGCCTCATAGACCTGACCTTCCGGCACGTCGCGGAACGAGTCCGGCATGATGACGTGGCCTTTTTCTTTTCGGGCAGGTCCAAGGTATTTCATATAACCGCAACTCCTCTGTACTGCATTATATCACCGTCACGTGCGAAAACGGCAGGGTTGCCCACGACCATGGACGGGTCTCAATCCGCGGGGACGCAGCGGCCGGCGGCCCATTGGCGCAGGGCGGTCACGCGGTCGGACATGATCACCGAGAGCGGCGGGGAGTTCTTCATCGCTGCGACTACGCGGGCCGTATCCAGTTCGGCGTTTTCCGCGAAGGCGTCGTGCATGGCGGAGAGGATGGCCTGCTCGATCTCCGCGCCGCTGAAGCCTTCAGACGCCTCGGCGAGCAGGGGCAAGTCGAAGTTCTTCGGCTCGCGCCCGCGCTTGCGAAGATGAATGGTGAAGATCTGCCTGCGGGCCTCCGCATCCGGCAGGTCTACGAAGAAGATCTCGTCGAAACGGCCCTTGCGAAGCAATTCCGGCGGCAGGGCCTCGATGTCGTTGGCCGTGGCCACCATGAACACCGATGCCTGATGCTCCTGCATCCACGTCAGCAGACTGGCGAACATCCGCTGCGACAGCCCGCCGTCGATGCTGCGGCTGGCGGCCGAGGCGAAGGCCTTCTCGATCTCGTCGATCCACAGCACGATCGGAGCCATGGCCTCCGCCTGCGGGATACGCTGCGGCAGG
>SBAX01000452.1 GCA_005240095.1 Phycisphaera mikurensis | reverse complement strand
CTTGTGCTTCGATCTGCACCGCGACTACGCCGTCGACCTGCTCGACTTCGCCGTCTTTCAGACCACAGCGGATGCAAACTGAAAAACGCTTCGCGGTGCAGATCGAAGCACAAGCACTCGGCACCAGGCAGCTTGCCTCCCGGTCCGGCCAGACAGTCGGCGAATCGGCCATGGTCGGCGAGGCTGACTGAGCCGTCCTCGTTGCAGTCGCCGGGGCGAAGCTCGAACCAGAATCCCCCGGTCAGCTCGAACTCCCCGCCGGACATGGACGCTGCGTCGGGCTGGCCGATCGTGCCGGAAAGCTCGAACTCACCCCCGTCGCTGCGCATGACTCCCCCGCCGTCGATGGTATGCCACGAGACGTTTGTTTGAGCGGTGACATATGAAACACGGCCCCCTTCCGCCGTGAGCAGGCAAGCAAGAACCAAGCCTCGACTGAAGCGTTTCATCTCCGGTACCCTCCCGTCAGGACGAGAATGCGATCGTCTCTGGCGCACGGCACACGATCATTTGGCTCGTCCGCACAGAACGTTGCTGGAAGCAAGAACCCCGCTCCAACAATTGCAAAACCAACCAGTCTTGCTGCCAATCGATGCCCCTAATTCACCATTACAATGGCATCCGCCGCTCAGCGCAATCATTCCCGCGGGGCAACTGATGACGGCCATATCAACGCCGGAGGGTCCTGCGACCTCCATAAGGCCGATGTCGATCGCGCCGCCGACCATGACATCGCCCCCTTGGACGTTCAGCTTGACGCCGGCGGGAACGGTTGACGAACCGATGGCCACGCCGCCGCTTCCGCTGTTAACCAGGGACACGTTCCCTCCGTTGGCGTTGAGGTAAAGGGTCGAGGTCGCTCCGTTGTCCCGGGCCATGATCTCGTTGTTGTCGATGGAGATGTTGGTGCTCGTCGAGGAGCCCGTCTGGATGTAGCCGCCGCCCGCCGGTGCACTGTCGTTGCCGCCCACCACGTGGAGCTTGACGTCCGGGGCGTCGGTGCCTACCCCTAAGTTACCGACGATCTGGCCCTGGATTTCCGCGTCTCCTCCGACGAGCAGGGCGTTGCCACTTCCGAGAGGACCGGCGCCCAGGAAGACGCCGCCGTATCCACTGGCATCGGCGGCGATGCCTTCCACGCCGTAGTGACCGAGGCCGCAAACGCCGCGGCCCTGCGAACTGTTGCTCGACTCACCGTACATGCCGTAGGTGACTCTGGAAGCGGCCTTGCTCACGCCCTGCACGCCGGCGTGGCCGGAGGTCTCGCCGTAGACGCCGATTCCCTCTGTGCTGTTCGAATCCCCGAACAGGCCATAGGTGAGGCCGCTGGATCCAGTGGCCAATCCCGTGAGGGCACGGCTGTCGTTTCCCGTGCCGGTGATCTGAAAGATGCCGCCAAAGCGACCTCCCGCGTTCGTGTTGGTTACCTTGAATAGAGCTTCGAGGGCCGGATTCGCGCTGCCCTCGAATGGCAGCGCCAGGCGGCGGGCCGTGCCGGCGTAGGACGCGTGGGGCGTGGCGGTCAGCGACTGCCGTGGTGTTAGAGGTTGACCGCTCACCGTGACCTGCAGCCAGCGAGCTTGCCCATTGAAGGGGTCGGAGCCGAACTCCCCGCCTGCATTGAGTTCCACGGTGAACAGGCCGTTGACCACGGGCACTGCGGGCATCATCACTGCATTGCCGATCTGATTTCCCGCTGTGGCTGCATCGTAGAGGCGAAATTCCAGGTCGAAGTCGCCGTTTGCCGGGGCCCCACTTTGCTTGAGCTGGCCCTGGTAGGTGAACGTCGAGCCGACGTCGGCGACCGCTGGGAGCGATAAAAGGGCCACCAGAAGAAGTATCCCAAAACGGGCTGCGTACATTGTTCGACTCCTATCGGACGCATGGCGGCACGCCGGGAAAGACGCCTCCAAGAGCGGGCGCCTCTTTGCTACAATGCCCGCTCGGGCGTGAGGGCCATACATCCATCTTCGCTACATACGAGGAACAGGCCGCGAACCCATCACGCCTTGATGATGAATGCCGATGGGCCCTTCGGACCACCCGCCCCTGACGCAAATCCTTGAGGCGGCCTCGCAAGGCGATGCCGCGGCTGCGGCTCAGATATGGCCGCTGGTGTACGACGAGCTACGGGCCATCGCCCATGCCCGGATCGGCCAGCAGGGCAGCGGACAGACGCTCCATACGACTGCCCTGGTGCACGAGGCTTATCTCAAGCTCGTTGGGTCGGGAGACCCCGGTTGGGACGGGCGGGCTCACTTCTTCGGGGCGGCCGCCCAGGCCATGCGCCAGATCCTGGTGGACCAGGCGCGGCGGAAAGGGCGGCAAAAGCATGGCGGACAGCATGCCCGCGTCGATCTGGACACCGCCGCCGCGGTCGTGGAGATCGATGCGCCTACTGACGACATCCTGTCGCTCGATGAGGCCCTCACCGACCTGGAAAAAATCGACCCCCGCAAGTCGAAGCTCGTGATGCTCCGTTACTTCGCCGGTTTGACCATGGAGGAGACGGCGGCGGCGCTGGGCGTCTCGCTGCCTACGGCGGAGCGCGACTGGCGGTACGTGAAGGTGTGGCTCTATGACCGGCTTGGGTGATGGGATGTTTGGCCCGGCGACGTATGGATGATGGGCGATGGACGCGGAACTCGAACGACAAGTCGAGGCTCTTTTCCACGAGCTGGCGGACCTGACTCCGGCTGCCCGACAGTGTTTGCTGGATGAGCGCTGCGGCCCAGGGTCCCAGCTGCGCGATCGGGTGGTGAGCCTCCTGGGGCATCATGACGCCGCCCGCGAGCCGCACCTGCGAACACCGCTTCACCTTGGCACGCCCGCCTCCCAGCGGGACTCGACCGTACTTCCCCAAAGTATCGGTCCCTATGAAGTGGTGCAGCTTCTGGGCGAGGGGGGAATGGGCGTCGTCTATCTTGCAGAGCAGAAGCAGCCCATCCGCCGGCGCGTGGCGCTTAAGGTGATCAAGCTGGGGATGGACACGAAAGCAGTCATGGCCCGCTTCGAGGCTGAGCGTGAGGCGCTGGCCCTGATGGACCATCCCCACGTTGCCCGAGTCATCGACGCCGGGGCCACGGAACAGGGACGCCCGTACTTCGTGATGGAATACGTGGAGGGTGTACCGATCACGCAGTTCTGTGACCGAGAGCGCTTAAATGTTGGAGCGCGTCTCGCCCTGTTCATGCAGGTTTGTCAGGCCGTGCAGCACGCCCACCAGAAGGGGATTATTCATCGCGACTTGAAGCCCTCGAACGTGCTGGTGGCGATGACTGACGGTCAGGCGGCGGTCAAGGTGATTGATTTCGGCATCGCCAAGGCCACCCAGCAGAAACTTACCGGCCGGACTTTTGCAACCGAGCAGGGGATTCTGGTGGGCACGCCTGCCTACATGAGCCCGGAGCAGGCCGACCCGCTCAGCCAGGACATTGATACTCGAGCGGACGTTTACGCCCTTGGGGTCATCCTCTATGAGCTTCTGGTGGGTGCGCTGCCGCTTGATCCCGAGAGCATGCGCAAGGCGGCGGCTTCGGAGATCCAACGCCTGATCCGGGAGGTCGATCCGCCCAAGCCAAGCACTCGGGTCAGCGCGTTGCTCACGGAGCTACGGACATCGTCCGGGGGGCTTTCAGGGCGCGAAGCCTTAGACGCACCCATTGCAGACGGTGCGGGCACCGTTCATCGGGTCGCTCAAGCGCGCGATACCGATCCTAAGTCACTGTTCCGGCAGGTGCGCGGCGACCTGGACTGGGTGGTCATGAAGTGCCTGGAGAAGGATCGCGCCCGGCGCTACGAAACTGCGGCCGCGCTCCTGGCGGACCTCCGACGCTACCTTGCTCATGAGCCGGTGACCGCCGGCCCGCCTAGCGCCACGTATCGCGTCGGGAAGTTCATTCGGCGAAACCGCCTTGGAGTGGCCGCGGCTGCGGCTCTCTTACTGGCGCTCAGCGCGGGCTTGCTGGGCACGACGATCATGTTCTATCGCGCGGAACGAGAGCGAGCGCGAGCCTCCACCGCGCTGGCGGCGGAGGCGGCGCAGAGACAAAGAGCGGAGCTCAGCGAGACGATTGCCACGGAGAACCAGAAGAAGGCCGAGCAGGAAGCGGAGCAGGCGCAGAGAGATCGCCGTAAGGCGGAGCGGGTTTCCGGCTTCATGGCTGAAATCTTGCGCGGCGCCGGCCCGTCCGTCGCCCAGGGCAGAGACAGCGCCATGCTGCGCGAAATGCTCGATGCCGCGGCTGGACGGATTCAGAAAGGTGAGCTGGCGGACGCGCCCGAGGCGGAAGTCACGCTCCGGCGAACCATCGGCGCTACCTACGCCGACTTGGGCGCCTACGACCGCGCGTACGAACTCGTCGAGCCGGCCATTCCCCTTACGGAATCCCTGTACGGTCAGAAGCACGCTGAAGTGGCCTGGAGCTTCAGATGCCTGGCCGAGATCCTCGTCAAACTCGGCAAATACGCCGAGGGCGAAAGGCTCCTTCGTGAGTCTCTCGCCATGGACCGGGAGATCTTCGGTGAAGACCGCGTGGAAGTGGCCAACGACGTAAGCAGCCTGGGCGACGTTCTGTTGCGTGCCGGCCAATATGCTGAGGCGGAGGCGATGCACCGCGAAGCGCTTGCCATATGGACAAGACTGCTCGGCGAGGAACATGAATACGTCGCGACAGGTTTCAATAATCTGGGCACGGCGCTCGATCGTCAGGGCAAGTATTCGGAAGCGGAAGCATTCTATCGGCGATGCCTGGAAATGCGTCGCCGCTTGCTGGGCGATGGGCATCTGGAGGTCACGGGGCCTATGCAGAACCTCGCCGGGGTCCTGGAAAGACAGGGCAAGTTGGCCGAAGCCGAGGTCCTTCAGCGCGAAACGCTGGACCTCAGGCGCAAGCTCCTGGGGGATGAACACCCGCGGGTGGCCCTGAGCTTGAACAACCTCGGCGTGAACCTGTCCAAGCAGGGAAGACTAAGCGAAGCCGAGGACATCTCTCGACAGGCTCTGGCCATGCGGTTGCGGTCCTCGGGGGAGGAGCATCCGGATGTTGCGACCAGTTTGAACAATCTCGCCGGCATCCTCAGCCAGCAGGGCAAGTACGCGGAAGCGGAAGAACTGTCCCGCCGGGTGCTGGCTTTGGATCGAAAGCTCCTCGGCGAGGATCACCCGCTGGTGGCCGGAAACCTGCGGAGCCTGTCCGTGGTCCTGGAGCGTCAGGGCGAATATGAGGAAGCGGAAGAACTCGCTCGGGAGTCACTGCAGCTCTGCGAGACCAAGCTTGCGCCCGACAGCCGCGAGCGATTCCTTGCCAAGATGGCGCTGGGTGCGGCCCTCTGCGGACGCGGGCGATACACTGAAGCAGAGCCCTTACTGCTCGAAGCGCAAGAAGGACTGAGAAATCGTACCGATGTCTCGAACAGGACGAAGGGCGACGCCATCCAGCGAATTGTAGATCTCTACAACTCATACCACGCAGCGGAGCCAGGACGGGGTTTTGACGTGAAAGCCGCCGAGTGGTTGAAAAGATTCGAAGCAGGTTCAGATTAGCCCTCAGAACGGCCGCGACTGCGGCAGAGGTGGACCTTCATCGTCGCTGCCCAACCGCGACGGAGAATGGCTGCCGGAACGTCGAGCAAGCGGAATAGAAACGCCGCGCCGCTCGCCCGACGTGGGAACGTCGGCGCGAGCGGCGCGCGGTCCAAAATGGTTTGGATAAACGCCTACTCCACGATGATCTCCACGATCAGCGTCAGCGAGAACTGCTGGGCGTCGTTGGCGTCGGTCAGCCTGGCCACTTCCACCGAGAACCCGAACTGCAACGTTTCGTACGACAGGCTCTTGGTGTAGATCACATGGTTGTCCGCGAAGGGCGACTCACAGTTGATGCCCGTACACACAGGCGCCCCGCACGTCGTCTGATCGCAGGTGTCCGGATCGGTGCAGTCGCCGTCGTCCGTACACGCATCCGTTGTCCCAGTACAGTAGCGCGGGCATTCGGAGTCAAGCCGGCACAGCGCGCCGCCCTCGTCACAGTAACGTGGGCAGCAGGTGGCCTCGACGTTAAAGGGATCGCACAAATCCCCGGCATAGGGGCCTCCCGCACATTCGGCGCCAATGCAGTCGTTGTACTGACTGGCCTCGCCGTTGAGCAGGATGCCCTCGCCCGGCTTCAACGTGAAGACCACTTCGTTGCCGCCGAGGCAGTCGTCGCGAACCCTTCCGGCGCAGGTCTCTCCAAGGAAATTGAAAGGACACTGCGAATCAGCCGTACACTGGATGAAGGAGAACAACGAGCAGTGCCCCACGAGCGTACCGCAATCAAGGTTTGTTACACGCGGATCTCCAAGGTACTGGCAGTGCGGCCCCTGGAAGACGAAGTCGGTTCCCTCGGGGACGCTGCAATATCCGCCCTGATAGCACCAGGCATCGGCTCCGATGGCCACGCAGGCGGCGCGGTCGGTGCGGACGCCGTACCACGCCCCGGGGTAGTCCTCCGTCGAGTGCTGGGCCTGGAAGCGCCAGGACATGTCCACCGTGTTCGCGCCGACCTCGTCATTGCCGCGATCCACGGTCAGTTGCGTGTAGCGGATGGTCACCTTTTTGTCCGCCACCAGTGGGTCGCTCGAGCAGGTCGCCAGCGACTGCGTCGTGGGGTTGGTGCAGCCGGCCAAAACCGCGGCCTGATTGCTGCACTCCTGACCGTCGGTCTTTCCGTCGCTGTCGCTGTCGAAATCGTTGGGGTCGGTCGGCGGGGCCGGCGAACCGTTGAAGGTATGCTTGTATTCGCCGCCATCCTCCAGGCCGTCCCCGTCCGTGTCGGCCTTGTTCGGATTGGTCAGTACGTGGAATACGTCGATCCCGTCCTCGGTGGGCACTCGTACCGTCCAGCCAACCAGGACCTCGAAATGATCGGTTAGCACTACAGCGCTAGTTCTGCTCAAGCGAAATGGTTGAGCAGGCCTATGCCATCCTCCAACCGAAAGGAGGTGTGGCATGACGGCGGAGCAGGTTGCTGCGCTCGGCCCAGCGCTCACGTTGTTTATCCAGTCCTTTGCCCGGTG
>SBAX01000372.1 GCA_005240095.1 Phycisphaera mikurensis | reverse complement strand
TGCTCCGCCGTCATGCCACACCTCCTTTCGGTTGGAGGATGGCATCGGCCTGCTCAACCATTTCGCTTGAGCAGAACTAGCGCTGTAGTGTTAGTCAAAACCTACGGCGCGGGGTCGACTGGCAGCTTCCGACACGGCTCACCTCGTCTTCGCGACAGGACGTGGGAGCCTGCTGCCAGCAGCAGCAACGCTGAAACGGCAAGGCCAGCCGTTGAGATCGCGGGGACTACCGGTGCCTGTTCAAGGACCTGGATGATTGCGGCCTGCGACGGAATGTCATCGACCATCGCAAAGACCATGTAGTAACCCAGGGGCAGCAAGTTTGGATCGGTAGGAAGCGCCGCCGCGACGGTCGAATTCGATTGGTCGAAAGGAAGCAGCAGGCGACGAGGAATGCCCCCGTCCACCCAGTGCGTGGTGGTTTGCATTCCCATGAGCGCGACGTCGGTTATCCCGGTGTCCGGCGCGATCGTCAAGGAAAGAACCGAACCGCGACCAGGCGTGTTCGTTGAGATGGATGTGATCTGCGGGCGTACGCCGCGAAACAGATAAGGCGGAGAAAACGCCTCGATGTCGTTCGACGTCGGACCCACCTGAAACTTGATCCGCGTGCCGCCGGTTGTAACCACTCTGCCGTCTGGAACAAGCAATGTGACGGCGTGGTACTCGCGGAAATGGTTCATATCGGCCATACGCCGCCAGGAATCCGTCGCGGGATCGTACAGGTCCGTCCATTTCACGATGCCCAGCGAAGTCGGCACTGGCGGTGCGGTTGCTTCCGTCTCGCCGCCGCCGACGAAGATGCGACCGTCGGGAAGCTGAACGACTTCGCTCTGCAAACGGACCATGCCGGGGTTGGACGTGAGGCTCCAGGTTTCCGTTTCAGGGTCATAGACCTCGCCCATCACCAAGTTGTTGTTGGGGCCCTTGAGGAGGCCAATCGCGAGCACCCGGCCGTCTTCGAGAACCACAATGGAGTGATCACTGTGGCCCGGCCAGCCGCGGCTTTGCTGATTGAAGTTCCCGGTCAGTCGCCACTGTCCCGAGACGGGGTTGTAGAGCTGCGGCGGAGACCAGGTGATCAGGACTTCGCCAGTATAAAGAAGGGCCGAGGGCGGAAACTCAGCCGGGTTGATCATCGATCCGGTGTACGTCCACGTCTGCGTCGCCAGATCGAATCGCTCCGCCGTGTCTGTGCGCGCCGCGTTGCAGCATTGGCCGCCGCCCATGACCAGGAACGAGCCGTCGGCCAGCCTCGTCATGCCCGGATACCAACGCCCCACGGGATGCACCAGGTCGGTGAGTTGCTCCCAGGTATCGCTAACCGGGATGAACCGCTTGACCCAACGCACCGCATTGACGAAATCACCGGGCTGGTCCCCATCCTGTCCGCCTGCAAAAAGCACCGTCCCGTCCGGGAGCAGGCTTCCGTTCATGCAGCCTGATTCCAGGTTCGAGCCGGATGGGAATGATTTCGTGCCGGTCACGGGATCGAACAGGATGGGATCTTCGGTGTCGTGGCAATAGAAGATCTCCCCGCTCGGAAGGAGCACGGCGATGTCCGTGGCATCGAGAACTTCGGGCGAAGTATCCCCGATGATGTTCCAGATACCGGGGTGCGTTTCCGGGCCCAGTGAGAAGTCGCGCTGCAGGTTTCCGGCGCCCACGGTTACCGACTGTTCGATGTATTCGAACCGCAACGCCTCACAACCGATCCTGTACGTCCCGGCCGGCACGCTGGCGATCGAGTAAACGCCAAGAACGTCGCTACGGGCCTCGGTGAAAAACGTGAGCGCTTCGGTGAAGATCGTCACCCGTGCGTTGGCGATCGGGTCGTTGGGCGACGACGCGCGGCGAACCTCGCCGGTAACCGCCGCCGCAGCCACGAAGGACGGCGTGGCGAGCATGGCGACAACTGCCGCTAACGACTGCAGGCAACGAGGTAGACCCATGCACACCCCCCCCTAATCGGTCTCCACGTTCGTGCTCCGCTCCTGGAAAGACGCTGGCACGGCGCGCGTTGCACGCCCCAGGATTACCGCCCCCGATGAAATCAGCAGCAGAACAAGCGCCGCGGCGCCCCATTTGTGAATCGCGGGGATTTCCCCGCCGGCCGACACCGTTACGAATCCGGATTCACCCGTTGCCTGCAAAGTCCCGTTGATCGTCGTCGCGACAACGGCAACCGAGTACAGGCCTGGCGATGTGCCCTCCGGCACAGTAAACGAGGCCTCGGCGACGACCCCGCTGATGATCGGGTTTGCGGGTTGAACGAACTCATTCCCCTCAAGAACCTGCGTCCCCGCACTCGGAGCTGTTGCGCTGAACTCCCACCAGGCAGGCCCCGGCAGATCGGCGCCGCGTATCGCGAAGGGACTGGTAAGCGCCGTCCCATCAAAACCAAGCGTGATCGAAAACGACGCCACCGACGCGCCATCGTTGTTAGCCAGCGCAATCGGCACCGAGACGGTCTCGCCTGGCAACACCGATGCGCTCCCGACCACCACCAGAAACTGGGCGTCGTCGTCGCGTTCCATCGCGCTCACATCAACCGTGGTCAGTCCTGCCGCGGCGACCCCAAAAGTCGCCGTGCTTGACATTCGATCGGCATCGGAGGCCGCCGCTAACGTCACCACTTGAAAAACGCTCCAATTCGCCGGGGTGAAGATGAGGCTCGCGCCGCTGCCCACCGATAGATCCACGTCGCCACCGGTGCGATCCACGGAGACCGGGATGTTGCCTTCCGGAGGCTCCGTGAGTCGAACAAGAAAGGAGTTTTGTTGCTCCTCGGGGACGATCTCGGGGATATCGGCAACGACTTGCAACTGCGGGTTGGCCCCCGATCCCTGATTCACCGTCACGGGAACCGAAGCCTCGTCACGTAATCCGGCTCCATCTGTGATCGTGAGCGTGACAAGATAGTTGCCCGCCTGCGCATAGGTGTGCGAGACACTTGGGCCCCAGTTCGTCCTTGTTCCGTCGCCGAAGTCATAGTCCCAGGAAACGATGTTGTAGTTATCCGCCGTCATGGCGCCACCGGTGTAGCTCCAGTCATATTCCCATGCCTGACTTCCCGCGGCGGACAAGGAAACGGAGGCCCCGTTAATCGATGTTACGGCGAGCGCGGCCACCGGCGCGCTCCCCGTGGCGCTGGGATGGTGTCCCGCAATCCACGCCTGGGCACGGTTCCAGAACTCCGGACCACCGTGCCCGCCGGTTGGACTCCAGTGAAAGGCTTTCAGCACCGGAGTTGACGGATCGGCAAGTTCAAAGTTCGCCGCCACGTCCCATGCGGGAATCGCGGTATCGACCTGCCCGCCGTAATAGAAGATGGCCGTTTCATCCAATCTCCACGCCGCGTTTTGTGCCACCAGGAACGGGTTGTTGGTCGCATGATACATGCTGATGAAGGTCAACGAGCGTTCGACAAGCGTCCTGGCGTAGGCCGGGTCGGGTTGGCTGTTGATCCAATTGAGAATGTTCAGGAACGAGCCGTTGCCCCAGACGTAATCCAGCCAGGCGCCCGCGTCCGGCCACGCGGCGGCCGGCGCCGAGGCGCAGATGACCTTGAAACGATTCGAGAAAACCCCGCCCGCAAGAACGGCAAATCCGCCCCCGCTGTGCCCAATGTACGTCAGGTTGCCGGGGTCCCAGACCTCGGGTTGCGCCGCGACGAATTCGCCGGCCTGGAACGCGTCGACCGCCATCCCTGTGAAGCGATAATCCAGTGGCTGACCGTTTTCATCGGCCAGGTAGTCCGTGAATAGATCCACCGTCACGGACATCGGACTCGTCCCCCAGCCGCGCATGTAGAATGCAAGCGTGGCGAATCCTTTCTGTGCAAACCACGTGGACATTCCCTGGACGTCATCCGGCGCCGGGACGGTTGACCCGACGCTGTGAGTGACCACAAGTCCGGGATACGTCCCCCCAGGGCCCGGCGGCGCGATGTTGTTGGGGACCGCGAACATACCCCCGAGACGAACCGGCAAGTCGGTCTCTGGGTCTTTGTAGGAATCAAAGCGCACGTCCCAAACTGTGCAGTTGCTGACCGTTCGCTGGCTGAATCGCGTGCCATTAAGCGGAGGCACGCCGTACGGCGTAGGACCGCTGAACACCGTGCTCCAGAAGTTGGCGATTTCCTGTGGCGTCGGCGTCGTTGCACCAGCCCGTGTTTCTGCTGCAAAGGCATGCAGCAGGGCAGCGCCCGCAATCGCGGCCCCAACGCGTCGCCCAGCCATCGACATCGTCCTTCCCTTCCCAACCGATGGGGTAGCCGCCCGCCCGCGCATTCTACCGTTTGGGGGCCGCCTAACGAAACCATCCATGGCGGGTGTTGGCCCCGCGGCGCCGACCGGATGCACCCGGTCAACATGCGTTTCTTTGTACAGTCGGCAGCGCTGGATGTCTTCGACCCTCGCGGGCTATAATGCCCGTTGCCGCCCTTCGGGCTGGACACCCCAAAGCGGGGCGACCCACCGAGCGCAGGCCGCTCCGCTACCCCGCGTGTAGATCCTAGCGCTTAACACTACAGCGCTAGTTCTGCTCAAGCGAAATGGTTGAGCAGGCCGATGCCATCCCCCAACCGAAAGGAGGTGTGGCATGACGGCGGAGCAGGTTGC
>SBAX01000399.1 GCA_005240095.1 Phycisphaera mikurensis | reverse complement strand
GGAGATGATGACGCGAAGCAGCGTGCGCTTTTCGCGATCCATGGTGGTTTCCCAGAGCTCCTCGGAGTTCATCTCGCCCAGGCCCTTGAAGCGCTTGATGGCCAAGCCCTTGCGGCCCAGCTCGCGAACGCCGGGCCCCACCGACCAGAGGTTGTCCAGTTCGGTAAGTTCCCCCGACGAATCCCGCAGGGCGAACTTCGCCGGGGGCAGCTCCCCGGTGACCAGCTCCTCGCGGACCAAGAAGAGGTCCGCCGCGGGCAGGCTGAACTTCTCGATGTTGGCGAGGATTTCGTCGAGTACGCGGCACTCGGGCAGTTGATAGCGGACGATCCGCACCGGCTGAGGACCTTCGGCCGACCCGTTGCCGTCCTCGGCCGCGGCGCCAAGATGCAGGTGACGGGCCTCGATGACTTCGATCGAGCCGCGCTGCTTCTGCAACTCGGCAAGGCCGGCCTCATCATAGAGGAAGACACGCTCGACGTCCTTGGTCCCTGGCTTCGGCACGCAGGCCAGGATCTTGGGCAGCCCGCGCTTGGCATCGCGATGCTCGCGAACGAGCTGGGCGAAGGAAACGCCGCGGCGGGCGAGGATGCGCGTCTGAGCATCCATGGCGTCGAGCTGGGCCACGAGAGCGCGAAGCTGATTCTCATCGAGCACGCGTTCCTTGCCGCCGTCACGAATGACCAGCGTCGTGCCGGCCAGCCCGATCTCGGCGAGCTTGCGATTGAGCACGCGGTCGTCGAGGACGTACTCCAGCTGCTTGCCCTTCTTCACCTGATACAGCGGCGGCTGGGCGACGTAAATCTTGCCCGCCTCCATCAGCGGGCGCATGTGCCTGAAAAGGAAAGTCAGCAGCAGGGTGCGGATGTGCGAGCCGTCCACGTCGGCGTCGGTCATGATCACGATCTTGCCGTAGCGGCACTTGGCCACGTCGAATTCCTCATCACCCACGCCACAGCCCACCGCGGAAATGAGCTTGGTGATTTCGTCGTGAGCCAGCATCTTGTCGATGCGGGCCTTCTCCACGTTGAGAATCTTGCCCTTCAGCGGAAGGATCGCCTGGGTGAAGGAGTCCCGCCCCTGCTTGGCGATGCCGCCGGCCGAGTCGCCCTCCACCAGGTACAGTTCGGACTCATCGGGATCCTTGCTGCGGCAGTCCCACAGCTTGCCCGGCAGTCCCTGCCCGCTCAGAGCGCTCTTCCGCGACAGTTCGCGAGCCTTGCGCGCCGCCTCGCGGGCCTGCGCCGCCTGGATTCCCTTCATGATGATCCGCTTGGCGTCGGCAGGATGCTCTTCGAAGTAGTTCCCCAAGCGCTCGTTGAGCACCTGCTGCAGGAACGTCTCAACCTCGGGATTGAGCAGCTTGACCTTGGTCTGGGCCTCGAACTTCGGGTCGCGGAGCTTGACGCTGACAATGGCGGTGAGCCCCTCGCGCCAGTCATCGCCGGTGATGTTGGTATTGCCCTTGATGAGATTATTCTTCTTGGCGTAATTGCCCGCCACTCGCGAGACGGCCGCCTTGAGCGCGGACATGTGCGTGCCGCCATGGATGTTGTGGATGTTGTTGGTGAAGCAGAGGATCTTCTCCACGTAGCTGTCGGTGAACAGCAGCACTACCACGCAACTGATGCCCTGAGCTTCATCCGCCCCCCGGATAAGAATGGGCTCCTTGTGGAGCCATTCCGCCCCGCCGGCCTCATGGGCACAGAAGTCGCGGAGTCCTTCCTCGAAACAGTATTCGCATTCCTTGCCCCCGATCTCGTCCACCAGGCGGATGCGCAGCCCGCTGTTGAGGTACGCCAGCTCACGCAGGCGATTCTGCAGGATGTCAAACTTGAACTCGCTTTCCTGGAAGACCTCGGGGTCGGGCTTGAAGCGCACGCTCGTCCCTGTTGTTTTCTTCGTCGTGGGCTCGGAGCGCAGTTCCTGCACAGTGTCGCCGCGCTCAAAGACCATGGTGTGCTGCATGCCTTCGCGCACCACCTCCACCTCGAGCGTTTCGCTGAGGGCGTTGACCACACTGACGCCCAGGCCGTGCAACCCGCCGGAAACTTTGTAGCTGTCGCGATCGAACTTCGCCCCGGAGTTGAGCACGGTCATGACCACTTCCAGCGCCGGGCGACCGTTGAGCTTGGGGTTCTCGTGCGTCAGGGGCCCTACGGGGATGCCGCGCCCGTTGTCCACCACCGTGCAGCTACCATCCGCGTTGACCCGCACGAGGATGGAATCGCAGAACCCCTCGAGGGCCTCATCCACCGCGTTGTCGATGACCTCGTAGGCCAGATGGTGCAGCCCCGCCGACCCCACCCCGCCGATGTACATCCCGGGGTTCTTGCGAACTGCCGCCAGCCCCTCGAGCACGGTGATGCTCGACTCGTCGTATCGCCGTTCCGTCGCCGTCGCGTCAATCATGGATCGTGTCTGCTTCCACTCCACCGGAAGAGGTCCTGTCGACCGGCTCACGGCGCGGGCGGCGCTCAAAGAGCACTCCGCCGGTGCCGAACTCGAAACTTATGTCCGACACGCGGCTCCGCGGCGCCAGAGCACGGATGGCCTCCAGCAGCGGCTTCCGCCAGCGTGTCTTCATCATGCTCACCATCGAGGGTGCGTCCACACCGACGATCAGTCGTCCGCTCCGAACGGCCAGGGCCCGGCAATGGCGCACGAACTCTTCATCGACTACCGCGCCCAGGCCATCGCTCAGCAGGGCAAGCACGGCCCCGTCCGTCCGACTCGCCGCCCGGACCGCTTGGGCCACCGCCTCACCGGCGCGGGCGGTTGTATCCCGCGGGGCGCGGTTCCTGGCGGTCCATTCCAATCTTCCGTTTCGGCTCACACCGCACCTACGTTCACGCGGACGAGAGGTTCACGGGCATCACCACGTGGGTGAAGTGCTCACCAACGCGGACGACGCCAGGGCGGTTTGCCTCGCGGAATGCGAAGGTCACGGTGTCGGAGTTCGCCACCCGCAGCACATCGGTCAGAAAGACCGGGTTAAACCCGATATCGATGGCCTCTCCGCGGTAGCGGACGGCCATGGAGATCGTGGCCTCTCCTTGCTCCGGCGCCCGGCTCGAAAGCGTGAGGCTCCCGTCGGCAAACGCCAAGCGTACGCCCTTCGATTCCTCGTTGGTCAGCAGGGCAGCGCGTTTCAGAGCGCTGAGGAACTCGGCGGTCTCGATCTCCACCACACGATCGCAGTCCGTGGGGATCACGTCCTGGTACTTGGGGAAGTGCCCCTCGACCAGCGAAGAACTCACCACCGCCCGGCCCAGCCGAAGGATGATCTGATTGGGTGTGACTTTCACTGCCACGACTGAATCGGGCTCTGCCGGCAGTCGGTTAAACAGCGACAACGCCTTGCCCGGAACGATCGCTTTGGGAAGGGACTTGACGTTGGTGCTGTTGAGCTTGCTTCGGCCAACCGACAGTCGCCGCCCATCCGTGGCCGCCAGCACCAGGTCTTTGCCCGCCAGCTCCCAGAGAACGCCGTTGATTGCGTACCGCGTGCTCTCCTTGGCCGCAGCGAAGACGGTCCACTCGATCAGGCGGCGCAGCGCCGCGTCGTCAATCGTAAAGTCCGGCTCACCCTCCAGGCCGGACACGGGAGGAAAGTCGATCGGGGCCTGGGTCACGATCTGGAAATGGCTGCCCTCCCCACGCACGTGCATGGTATTGCCCGTCGCCTCCAGCACCATCACCTCGTCGGCACACTCGCGGACGATCCGCTGAAGGGTGTCCGCAACGACCAGCGTCTCCCCGGGCTCGTCCACCTCCACCTGCGTCACAGCCACCCGCAATCCCAGCTCCAAGTCGGTGGTTGAGAGCAGGAGGGCGTCAGGCAAGGCCTCCACGCGTACGCACTTGAGGATTTCCTTGGGTGTTCGACTGGCCGCTACGGTACACGAAGCAGCCAGGGCCTCCGCCGCTTCCTGTCGGTTGAATCGCAGCTTCATGCGTGTTGCTCCATGCTCATTTACGTCATCCCATCCGTATAGTTACCTTAGTGGATAGAACTCCGATCATAATACTCTATTCTGTCGCTTGCGTCGCCTGCCGGACTGACGCGAACATAACCCCTTGTCGGACGAGAAGGTACGCTCGCAAACTGCCTCGCCGCGGCGTGCAATAGCTGTGACCAAACCTGTGAGCAGGCACCGTTCATTGCACAGCCGTCCGCGTACCGGCCCTTTGCCGGTGTGATAAGGGCATCGCCAAGTCGGCGTTCTGTGGGATCCATGGTGCCGTGTCGCGCACCGCTTCCTCGGCGATAGCCGCCGTAATGGGACATCCTCGCAGCCGGGCCAGCAGGTCGCAGCGCTCCAGAGAGGCGACCAGCTGATGACCACAAGCACCCACGGCATCCGCCAGAAACCGCACCACCCCATCCGGCAATTCGATGGATTGCAGGTTTGCATGACGACGGAGGATGGCCTGCTTTGTCTCCAAGTCAGGCTCATCGATGGCGGCCACGAGACCAGCGGCGAATCGGCTGGTCAGGCGGTCCGCCACGCCGACAAGCTGCTTGGGGGCCACCGACGCCGCCAGCACGATGGGCCGGCGAGCATCCAGCAGGGCGTTGACCGTATGAAAGAGCTCTTCCTGACTTTGTTCGCGCTCGGCAAGCTCCTGAAAGTCGTCGAGGATCAAGGCACCGGCGCAACGATAGCGGCTGCGGAACGATTGTGGACGGTCCGCTTCTAAACAGGCCATCCACTCGTTGGTCCAAGCCTCTGCAGTCCGGTAGATGGTCGAACCGCCGGAGCCGCCACCAAGGGCATGGGCGACAGCTTGTAACAGGTGAGTTTTTCCAATTCCCTCCGGTCCATAGATGAAGAGCGGGTTGTACCCTGCCGTCGTGCCCTGGGAGACGGCCATCGCCGCAGCGTGAGCAAACTCATTGTGTGGCCCGACCACGAGCGTGCCGAACGTCATCCAGTCGTTGAGCGGCTTGTCCGGAAGAGCAAGCGATGCGGGCTGATGGACGCTTTCTTCCGCTTCGCAGAAGAAGCGCACGGTAATCAGTCGGCCCGTGGCCGCCTGGCTCGCCTCATTGAAGGCCTCCAGGCAGCGCTCGGTCAGGTGGCGAAGCTGGGCCTGGTTCTCGGCGCGGATGCGAAGCACGCCGCCGTCGATGGGCTCGGCCCGCAAGCATCCGAACCACGCGCGCGACAGCTCCGGGTGCAGTCGCTGGACGCGGGCGAGGATTTCAGCCAGGCCGGTGGCTTCGCCAGTCGATCTGCGGGGACGATTTGGGGCCGGTCGGCTTGCCAAGCGAGTCACGTAACCCTATAAATGACAAGTACTTATGGCACACGCAGGCACGTGTATTCTTCGGCGGGTATCTTAACAAATCGGCGGCGAAACGCCAGCCCAAATCGTCACGGGCGGCGTGCGGCGCGCAGGTTTTGACTGGATTCCCGCGGCAACGACGATACACAAGAGCCAGGGAGGGTTTGCAGGACCATGCCGAGAGCATCAGCCGCGGAGCAACTAAGTCTGGGGTTCGAGCGCGCCGAGTCCAAGGGGAAATCCAAATCGCGCAGGAAGCCGAAAGCGTCCCCAAAGCGGACCGAAAGCGCACCGGCAGCGTCCCCAAAGCGGCCGGAAGTAACCGCGGAAACGCTCGCTAAGCAGCAGAGAGAGATTTCCGTCTCCGAGTTCTTCGCCAAGAACCGGCACCTGCTCGGATTTGACAATAAGCGCAAAGCCTTACTGACTACCGTGAAGGAGGCGGTGGACAACAGTCTCGACGCCTGTGAGGAGGCGGGCCTTCTGCCGGACATAGATATCAGGATACAGCAGACCGATGCGGAGCGCTTTCGAGTCACGGTGCGGGACAACGGCCCAGGCATCGTCAAGCAGCAGATTCCCAACGTGTTCGGGAAGCTGCTGTACGGGTCGAAGTTCCATCGGCTGAAGATGTCCCGCGGGCAGCAGGGGATCGGGATCAGCGCCGCGGGGATGTATGGGCTGATCACCACAGGCAAGCCGGTGGGAATCGTCAGTCGGACGGGGGCGAAGTCGCAGGCTCATCTGTACACGCTGGCCATCGATACGAAGAAGAACCGGCCGGACATCATCGACGAGAAGACGGCGGAGGTGGATTGGCCTCACGGTACGGAAGTGTCCATCGAGCTGGAGGCGACCTATACCAAGGGGCGGCAGAGCGTGGAGGAGTATCTGGAGCTGACGGCCATCGCCAATCCGCACGCCAAGTTCGTCTATCATCCGCCGGGAGAAGCACCGGTCACGTTCGAGCGAGGAGTGAAGGAGCTGCCGGCGGAGACGCGGGAGATCCGGCCGCACCCTTACGGGATCGAGCTGGGCACGTTTCTGAAGCTGCTCAAGGAGACGGAGTCGAAGAAGCTGGGGGCGTTTCTGTCGGCGGAGTTTTCGCGGGTCAGTCCGGGGATTGCCCGGCAGGTGTGCGCTGCGGCCGGGGTGACCCCGGCCACGTGGGTGAATGCAGTGACCCCGCCGGTGGCGGAGAAGCTGTATCAGGCGCTTCAGGGGACGAAGCTCAAGGCGCCGTCCACGGATTGTCTGGCGCCGATGGGGGCGGAGGCGATCCTTTCGGGGCTGCTCAAGGGCATCAAGGCGGAGTTCTACACGGCCAGCACCCGCCCGCCCGCGGTGTATCGGGGCAATCCCTTTCAGATCGAAGTGGGGGTGGCCTACGGCGGGGAGCTGGGCTCGGACAAGCACGATGAAGGTCTGGGCGGCAACGAAAAGGAAGAAGAAGTGCAGGCGCGGGTGATTCGTTTTGCGAACCGCGTGCCGCTGCTCTATCAGCAGAGTTCGTGCTGTCTGTTCAAGTCGGTGGTGGACACGAAGTGGAACAACTATGGATTGTCGCAGTCGTCGGGGTCGCTGCCGCGGGCGCCGATGGTGATTCTGATTCACATGGCCAGCGTGTGGGTGCCGTTCATCTCCGAGGGCAAGGAGGCGATTGCGGACTATGACGAGATCCGCAAGGAGGTGAAGCTGGCGATTGCGGAGTGCGGGCGGAGGCTGTCCACCTTGCTCAAGCGCAAGCGCACGCGGGCGGATTTCACCAAGCGGCGGGACGTGTTCACGCGCTACATCGATGAGGTGGTGGACTCGGTGCGGGCCCTGACCACGGTGAACAAGGACGACTTCCGGGGGGCGCTGCTGAACCTGGCCAGGAAGTACACGGTCCAGGCGGACCTGGAGTTCGACGAGCACGGCAAGGTCATCAAGAAGACGGCGGCCAACGACCTGGGGTTGCAAGACACGATTGTGGTTGCGCGCAACGGGGAGCCGGCGGAGCCGATGCTCATCGAATCCGGCGGCGAAGAGCCGCGGCGACGACGGCGCAGTCGCCGCTGAAGGGGCTGGTCTTTAGCGGGTCGGCTTGCGGCTGCTCGTCCTTTGCGTGTGACCAGTGGACAGCCGCCACTGCCTTGAAACGGGGCGGCGATGTCGCTAGGATGGCATCCGTAGCCTAACCGTTCTTATCCGGGTCTCCGATTCTGGGCGCGGTCTGTGAAACGCACCACTCACTTCATGCTGTTGCGTCTAGCAGGTCCCATTCTGCGTCACCAAAAAATCAGCCACCTGCCCCCCCAGTGCGAGGAAAGGAGCAAGGGCATGTTGAGGTTGCGATCGACGATGATCGTGTCGGCTTGGTTCGCACTTTCATTTGCTCTGCTGAGTCCGGTTTATGGACAGTGCGAGCTACATGAGGACGCGACGCTGACCGCTTCGGACGCAGCAGCGGATGACAAGTTCGGGAGCGCACTTTTCTTGAGCGGAGATACCGCCGTTGTGGGAGCGATCCACGACGACGACGCGGGCACCGATTCCGGTTCAGCATATGTGTTCCGCAGGAATGGGCCATCCTGGGTTGAAGAACAGAAGCTCGTCGCCTCGGACGGAGCGGCGGTGGACGAATTCGGGAACGACGTGTCCGTGTCCGGTGACGTGGTCGTGATCGGTGCCTGGACAGACGACGACAACGGCACCAATTCCGGCTCCGCGTACGTTTTCCGTTGGAACGGGTCATCCTGGCTTGAGGAGCAAAAGCTCCTCGCCTCGGACGGAGTGGAGGGAGACCAATTCGCGGTTTCCGTATCGGTGTCCGGAGATGTGATCGTGGTGGGCGCCTTTCACCACAGCGACAGCGGGCCTGGTTCGGGGTCAGCGTACGTATACCGTTGGAACGGCTCATCCTGGGTGCAAGAGCAGAAGCTACTCGCCTCGGACGGGGAAGCGCATGACGCGTTTGGTATTTCCGTGTCCGTTCTGGGGGAGACGGCGTTCGTAGGGGCTCATGGCGACGGCAATAACGGCAGCGAATACGGCGCAGTCTATGTGTTCCGGTGGAATGGGTCGGCGTGGATGGAGGAACAAAAGCTCCTGGCCTCGGACGGCGGGCCGGATGATTACTTCGGCCGCTCTGTCGCCCTGAGTGGCGACACAGCGTTGGTGGGGGCATGGCTGGATAATTGCGCGGCGGGCGCCGATTGCGGATCGGCGTATGTGTTCCGCTGGAACGGCTCATTGTGGGTGGAGGAACAGAAGCTACTCGCTTCGGACGCGGCGGCGGATGATATTTTTGGCAACTTCGTCTCCCTCTCTGACAACGTGGCCGTCGTGGGGGCCATCTGGGATGATTGCCTAGCGGGGGCCGAATGCGGAGCCGCGTACGCCTATCGCTTCAACGGCTTATCCTGGGTCGAGGAACGCAAGCTGACGGCCTCAAGCCGGGCGGCATCCCACGGATTCGGGCCCGTGGCCGTCTCCGGTGACGTGGCGCTTGTGGGAGTCTACGGTGACGACGCTACTGGAACTGACTCCGGCTCCGTCTTTATCTTCGAGATTGCGGTCATTGACTGCGATGGTAATGGGACGACCGACAAATGCGATATCGCCAACTGCGCTGGCGACCCGGCGTGCGCCGACTGCAACGGCAACGGAGTGCCAGACGAGTGCGAAGCGGACTGCAACAGCAACGGGTGCCCCGATGAATGCGACGTCGTTCCGGGGATCGCCTTTGAGCAAGCCCCATCTTTGCCAATGGGTGGCGTGGGGAATCCGAATTTCATTGCGTCCACCGCTGGAACGCTCGCCGGAACGCACGTTGCTCTTAATCTAAACAACGACAACCACACGGACCTGGCTGTCGTGTCCATTGCAGATCAGTCGCTCATTGTGTTCAAAGGGAATGGTGATGGAACATTCCAGACGGGCGTGCCGAATCCGCTGGGGCTCAGTTTTCCGGTTTCGGCGGCGGCCGGCGACTGCGACAACGACACGGACGTGGACCTTTTTGTTGCCGATCGCGGCGACGGTGGGACCGGGGGACTTTTCCTATTACGCAACCTCGGGGATGGCACGTTCGCTGCACCGGTCATAGTGGACAATAACTCGTGTTACCTGCGTGTTGACACCGCCGATCTTGACCGCGACGGGTTTCTCGATCTCGTCGTCGATACTACATGCCTAGGCTCTCGACTTGACGCGTTCCGGAACACGGGTAACTGCATGTTTGCCCCGCCCGTGTCATTTGCGATGGGAGCGCCGCCTGGGTTTGGGTTGGTGACTGCCGATTTCAACCAGGACGCCTGGGCTGACGTGGCGGTTGCACTCCACGAGCAGGCGCAGGGAGAAGTCGCCCTGTTCCTCAACTCAGCAATGGGGCTGGTGGACGCCACGCTCTTCCCGACTCCCAGCTTTTACCCCACGGGGGGCACTCCATCGTATGTTTCCGCAGCCGACATGGACGGGGACGCTCATCTGGGTCTCGCCGTAATCAACAATGGCGAGTTGGGAACCCCGCCGCGGATTGCCCTGCTGTGGAACAATGGGAACGGTACGTTCGCGCCGCCCGAACTCCATCCCGGCGGTCCGGTGCCGACTTGGCATACTTCGGCAGACCTTGACAATGACGGCGACCAAGATGTCGCCGTTGGTGGGCAAGGCGGTCCGGCCTTCGTCCTCCAAAATCTGGGAAACCGCGACTTCGAACCGGCGAGAAGATGCACCGACGTATACCACCTCCCCGCACATATCACCGCAGGCGACTTTGACGAAGATGGGCGAGCCGACCTTGCTGAGGGAGGCGATGGCGAGATCGACATCTTCCTGAGTAACTTCGGGCCGCTGTCCGTCGACTGCAACGCCAACGGCATCCCCGACGAATGCGACATTGCTAATTGTGCCGGCGACCTCGGCTGCGATGACTGCAACACAAACCAGATTCCTGACGGCTGCGAGGTTGCACCAACAGAAGTGACCAAGCTCATAGCTTCCGACGCCGTGGCGAACGACTACCTCGGCAACCACACGTCGGTCGACGGCGACACATTCGTCGTGAACGCGCCCGGGGACGACCATGAGTCCGGGATCGACGCCGGTGCCGTCTACGTCTTTGTGCGTCAGGGC
>SBAX01000418.1 GCA_005240095.1 Phycisphaera mikurensis | reverse complement strand
CCAAAAGCCCGAAACTGTGTCAAGGCGACCCGGCTTTCATAGTTTCTTCAGGGCTTGGCTGTTTGTGGCCGGAAAGAACCCAGGGCGTTGCCCTGGGCTGGTCTATTGCGGCCCTTCGGGCCTCGCAGAAACGCGCAGCTAGGAAACGCGGCCGACCGTTGCCGCGGCATGGGACGGCGATCGATCGGCATCCACGCGGATGCGCTCGATGGAGACAGCGCGGCCCGTCGTGGGCTCCACGCCGACGAGGACGCCGCACAGGCGCACGTCGCCCTCGGCCACGTCGAACATGCTGGGCACGCCGCTGCGCATGCTGCCGATCACCCGTTCCTTGAGCCGACCGAGCACGGAATCATAGGGGCCGGTCATGCCCACGTCGGTGATGTAGGCCGTGCCCTTGGGAAGGATCCGCTCGTCGGCCGTGGGGATATGCGTGTGCGTACCGAAGACGACGCTCACGCGGCCGTCGAGGTGCCAGCCCATCGCCACCTTCTCGCTGGTGGCCTCGGCGTGTATGTCGACGACAATAACTTTCACGTCCCGCGGCAGGTTCTCCAGAATCCGATCGACCGCGGCGAAGGGACAGTTGGTAAGCGGCTTCATGTACATGCGCCCGAGGAGCGAAATGACGGCGACCTTCGCTCCGCCTGCGGTTTGATGAATGGCGAACTCGCGCCCGGGCGCGGCCGGCGGCAGGTTGGCCGGTCGCACCAGGCGGTCGGATTTCTCCAGGACACTGATGGTGTCCTTGCGGCGATAGACGTGATCGCCCAGCGTGATCAGGTTGGCCCCGGCCTGCACGACCTTCTCGTAGGCCGCGGCGGATAACCCCGCGCCGTCTGTGGCGTTCTCCGCGTTGACGATCACGCAGTCCACGGAGCGCTCCCTGACCAGCGCGGGCACGCAGTCGTGCAACGCCCGCCGACCCGGGCTGCCCACCACGTCGCCGATGCAGAGAAGGTTGAGAGGCATCAATGCTCGCCATAGCGCGTCCGACCGCGGTGATTCTAGCCGAGGTTTCGTCCCGGGGTAGCGCGAGTGGCTGAGTCGAGCCCGGGGAGGGCGAGGCTCCTGCCGAGCCGTTTGAAGAGCCCGGCCTGTGGCGAAATCCCCGGCTCGCCGGGAGGCTCGCCCTCCCGAAACCCCTGCGAGATACGGTGACAACCGTCAGGCACCTGCCGATTGCGTGGGGCAGCCCTTGCGGACCCATTCGCTCACGCCGCCTTTGAGGCTGCGGACGTTGCGGTAACCCATGGATTTGAGGTACAGCGTCCAGTGCTTGGAGAACTTGCCGATGCCGCAGACCAAGACGATGGGTGCCTCGCGATCCTCCGGAAACTCCGCAGAGCGGTCGGGAATTTCCTGCATGGGAATATTGATGGAGTCGGGAATGCGAAGCTGGGCGTAGAGCTCGGACTCGCGAACATCGACGACGAACGGCTTGTTGGCGGCCTGGAGCGACTGACGGAGGTCGTCCACGCGCACGGTGTCATAGGGGTTCTTGAGGTTCTCGAACATCCGCTCGAGGAACTGCTCGTTCTTGCTGGGCGCGGCCTGCCCATCGCCGGAGGCGACCGCGGGACACAGGTCCGGAAAGTGCCGGCAGATGGAAGATGCGTACTTGAAGACGTTGTCCGGGAAGATGACCACCGCAACTACGCCGGGCTCGTCGGGCACGAAGCGCAGGCCGCCCACCAGGGCCATGCCCGAACTGGGACCGGCGATGATCGACTCCTCGCGATTCAGGCGGAAGCACATGTCGAACGATTCGCGGGTGGTGACCTCCGTGGTGTGGTCGTACTCATCGGGGCGGTAGAGTTTGGTCTGGGCGAGTTGTCGCTGGCTGCGCACGCCGGGGATGTCGTGGCCGTCCTCGGCATACACGCCGACGACCTTCACGTCGCGGCGCTTCTCCTTCAAGAACCGGCCCGTGCCGGTGATCGTGCCGCAGGTGCCCATGCCGGCGATGAAGTGCGTGACCTTGCCCTGTGTCTGCCGCCAGATCTCGGGTCCCGTGGTGCGATAGTGGGCCAGCAGATTGGCCTCGTTCTGGTACTGATTGAGCATCACGAAATCGGGCTCGGATTCGGCGGTGCGCATGGCCGAGGCGATGGCGCCTTCGGGCGCTCCCGGGGCCGGGCACAACGTGTCGTCCAGCTCGATCACATTGCTCCCGAAGAAGCGCAGCACCGTGCGTTTTTCCAGCGGGATCGCGGCCGATAACGGCGTCTGGAGGGTGTAGCCCTTGGCGTTGGCGATCATCGCCAGCCCCAACCCCGTGTTACCGGAAGTGGGCTCAACCAGCTTCTTTCCCGGACCCAGGGTGCCGCGTTCCTCGGCGTCGCGGACCATGTTTGCCGCGATGCGGTCCTTGACGGCCCCGAAGGGGTTGTACCACTCCAGCTTGGCGTAAATCTGGGCATGTTTGTAGGGAATAACCCGGTTCAAACGGACGAGGGGCGTTGGGTTCTCCTCGCTGGAAAGGAGTCCCACGATCGAATCGTAGACGCGGAGGTTCTGGTCCTCGGCCATATCGGTGCAGCATTATACTACGCACGGTGCTCGAATTCGACCGCCCGCACCGTAGCACCATTGTCCCGCGCAGGCCCTGGCGTTATAATCACTGTCTCGCTTCTAAACCCACTGGCCGGGGGGAGGGCCGATCATGAAAACGAGCAATACCCTTTGGAGGACTGCGCTGCAGGGCAAGCTCCCGCAGCCGCTGGACGAAGAAATCGACGCCTTCGAAACGCAAATCACGCTCCGCCAGCAAGGCAAGATGGATGAGAAGCTCTTTGCGGAAACCCGCCTGAGGCGGGGGGTCTACGGGCAACGATACGACAACGGGCAGCGCTACGACGGCAAGCAGAACCGCCAGTTGTCCTACCCCACCCAGCGGGAGAGCAAGGGACCCGGCACGCTCTGGGACGCCCCGGGCATGCAGCGGATCAAGATCCCCTACGGGGGCCTCAATCCCGAGCAGCTCGAGGTGATGGCGGAGCTGGCCGAGGAGTATTCCGACGGCATCGCCCACGTCACCACCCGGCAGGACTTTCAACTCCATTTCGTCCACCTCGAAGATACGCCGGCGCTTATGCGCCGCCTCGCGGCCGCTCGGATCACGACCCGCGAAGCGTGTGGGAACTCGGTACGCAACGTAACCGGTTGCCCGTACATGGGCGTTTGTCCGGACGAGCCCTTCGACGTGACGCCCTATGCCCGGGCGTTGTCACGCTTTCTCCTCGGTCATCCTGATGCGCAGAACTTCGGGCGGAAGTTCAAGCCCACGTTCAGCGGCTGCGCCCAGCATGCCTGCGGGCTGGCCGCCATGCACGACCTGGGCTACACGGCCGTCACCCGCATGGTTGATGGCAGGGAGCAGCGCGGCTTCCGCTTCGTCGTCGGCGGAGGACTGGGGGCCGTGCCTTACCAGGCCAAACTGTTCGATGAGTTCCTTTCCCCTGAAGAGATGCTGCCCGTGGCCCAGGCCATCGCTCGCATCTTCGGCAAGTTCGGCGAGAAGCAGAACCGGGCTCGCGCCCGCATGAAGTTCCTCGTGCAGCAGTGGGGTATCGGGAAGTTCAAGCAGACGGTGCTGGAGGAGCGCGCCAAGCTGCCGGTCGATCCCCGCTGGACTGAATACCTCAAGGACATCGAAAAAGAAGAGGAAACGCCGCTCCGCCCGCCCGGCGAGCTGCCCCCGATCAACGGGAACCAGCGCTACCACCGCTGGCTGAAGACCAACATCCGCGAGCAGAAGAAACCGGGCTACGTAACCGTGACGATCGCCCTACCGCTGGGCGACATCACCGCCA
Source organism: Phycisphaera mikurensis (assembly GCA_005240095.1). GTDB lineage: Bacteria > Planctomycetota > Phycisphaerae > UBA1845 > UBA1845 > SBAX01. The sequence goes on along the minus strand of SBAX01000418.1, from coordinate 2,159 downwards.
ATCAGCTCCGCTCGCTGGCGGATATCGTCCGACAATTCACCAACGGAACGGTGCGCACGACGGTGGAGCAGAACCTGGTGATTCGCTGGGTGAGCAAGGCGGACGTGCCCGAGCTTTTCGCGGAACTGGACGCCGTAGGACTGGGCCAGGCAGGTGCCGGGAACATTCTGGACATCGTGGCCTGCCCGGGCACGGACACGTGTAAGCTGGGCATTTCCTCGTCGCGAGGTTTAGCCTCGGAACTCCGGCGGCGACTCGCCGAAAAGAGCTTCCAGCTCGATCAGGCGATTCAGGACCTGCACATCAAAGTGAGCGGGTGCTTCAACAGCTGCGGGCAGCACCACGTGGCGGACATCGGCTTCTACGGCGTCAACCGGATGATCAAGGGTTTCCAGGTGCCGCACTTCCAGGTGGTGCTCGGCGGGCAGTGGGAAGAGAATGCCGGCTCGTTCGGGCTACCCGTGGTGGCGGTGCCCTCGAAGCGCATCCCCGAGGCCCTGGAGCGGATCACCGACTTCTACCTCCGGACCCGGGAGAAAAACGAACGGTTCTCCAAGTTCGTCCAGCGTGTCGGCAAGGCCCAGATCAGGCCGCTGCTGGAGGACCTGGCCAAGACGGCGCCCGAGCATGATGAGGACCGCTCCTTCTACTCCGATTGGCGCGATCCGCGGGAGTACAGCACCGGCGACGTGGGGATCGGGGAGTGCGCCGGTGAAGTGGTCACGGCGTATCAGTTCGCCATGAACGACGCGGAGCGGCTGGTCTTTAACGCCCAGGTCGAACTGGAGAAGGGCAACGTCCAGAAGGCCGGCAACGATGCCTACGCGGCCATGCTGCGGTCCGCCCGCGCCCTTGTGCAGACTCAGTACGACGACGTCTCCCATGATCCCAAGGAGATCGTGGAGGAGTTCCGCGAGCGATACGTGGACACCAAGAAGTTCCTCGACCCGTTTGCGGGAGCGAAGTTCGCCCAGTATCTGTTCCACGCGTTCGAGAATGCCGGACGCACGCACACGGCCGAATCCGCCCACCAGACCATTGAAGAGGCCCAATTGTTCATCGAGGCCACGCACGCGTGCTACCAGCGGTGGCGGTTCGAGTCCGCAGTCGCCGGGGCGAACATCTGACGACGCGTTCGTTCAAAGTGGCGTCGGCGTTTGTGTCCGGCTCTTGAGAGCGATGCCGCTTAGACGACCAAGCGCCGCCCACAAGGGGCGACGCTACAGTTGAACGCGAATAGGGCCTCAGACCCGCTTCCGCCCCCTCTCGGGGGTGAGGGTTTTGGGGTATGCTTAGCTTATGGAATTGCAGCACATCAACGTGAAGATGTTTGTGGACGGCGAATTGCCGTTTGACCCCTCGCGCTTCATCAACGTCTTCCATCAGTGGATTCAGGACTCGGCCATGCCCGAGCTGCTCATCGACGTGGCCGACTACTGCCACGTCCCCGAAGGCCCAGGCGTGCTGCTGGTGGCGCATGAAGCCGACTACAGCATGGACCATACCGACGGCCGCTGGGGGATGCGCTACAACCGCAAGGCGCCGTTTCCGGGCAACAACGAGGACCGCCTGCGACAGGCCCTCTCCGCCGCGGCCCACGCCTGTTGCCGGCTGGAAGCTCAGTTCGCGGCCGACGGCCCGCTCCGCTTCAAGCGGACCCAGTTCGAAGTGTTCATCAACGACCGTGCGCTGGTCCCGCACACACACGAGGCGCTGTCAACATTCCAAGCGGAACTACGCGATGGGTTGCAGAAGGTGCTGGGGCATGGCGGGTTCGAGCTGGAGCTGCCCCGCGACCGCCGCCGCCGCGTCGGCGCGGTAGTTACAACGAGTCAGCCGCTCGACCTGGAAACTCTCGGCAACTGCCCCGGCGGCTTCACCGAGCCTCCTCCCACTGGAGCGCCGAGTACGGCATGGGACGCTGCGCTTTAGCTACTCAAACAGCAGTTTTTGCGATCGTGGGCCCTGAAAGGGCATTAGTTGGAGTGAGCGGCGCGTCGGGTTTCGATGGCATGCCTGCGATATCGCCGCCTCGTAGCGCGCCCTTTCAGGGCTTGGCTGTTTGTGGGCCGGAAAGAACCCAGGGCGTTGCCCTGGATCGGGATAGGGGCGGGCCTCGTGGCCCGGCCCCTCCCACACCACCGTGCGTACGGGTCCGT
>SBAX01000368.1 GCA_005240095.1 Phycisphaera mikurensis | reverse complement strand
CTCCCCTGGTCTGGCACGCCCTCAAGTGCCTCGCCCACGGCCACACGCACATGGAGGAACTGGTCGCCCTCGCCGTGGTCGCCGCCATCGCCCTCGGCGAATATCAGGAGGCCGGCATCATCGCCTTCTTTATGGTGGTTTCCAATCTGATCGAAACACGAACCGCGCTGGGCGCCCGCGCCTCGATCGAGTCGCTCCTGCGGCTCACCCCGGACAAAGCCCACCGCATGAACGCGGAGGGAACCGAGTCCCTCGTGGACGCCCACGCCTTGCGCCCCGGCGACGTCATCCGCGTGCGTCCTGGCGACAACATCGCCGCCGACGGCGAGGTCATCAGCGGCGAATCCACCGTCAACCAGGCCAACATCACCGGCGAATCGCTGCCCGTGGACAAAGCCGTGGGGCAGGAAGTCTTCGGCGGCACCAACAACCTCACCGGCATGCTCGACATCCGTGTGACCAAGGCCGGCAGCGACACAACGCTGGGCCGCGTGCAGCGGCTCATCCTCGACGCCGAAAAAACCCGCATCCCCCTCATGCGGCTCATCGACAAGTACGCGGGCTGGTACACGCCTACGATCGTGATGCTCGCCGCTGTGGTGTGGTTCTTCTCCGCGGACAAAGAAGTCGGCGTGCGCAAAGCCATCACCATGCTCATCATCGCCTGCCCGTGCGCGTTGGTGCTGGCCACTCCCACGGCCATGGTCGCGGCTTTAAGCTGCGCCGCCCGGCTGGGCATACTCATCAAGAACGTTGTCCAGCTTGAATTCGCCCGCTCGCTCACCGCGGTGATCTTCGACAAGACCGGCACGCTCACCACCGGAGAGCTGAGCGTTACGCAGCTTAAGCCCGCACCGGGGGTGGAGGGCGTAGACCTCTTGTGGGCCGCGGCCTCCGCCGAACAGATGAGCAAGCACCCTGCGGCACTCGCCTTGGGTGCGGTGGCCAAGAAAGCCAAGCTCGAACTGGCCCACCCGGCGTCTTTCACGGAGACGGCCGGGCGCGGCGTCTCCGCCTTCGTCGGCGGCGATAAGGTGCTCGTAGGGCGCTCCAACTGGCTCGCCGACCAGGGCGTGGACGTGGGCCTCACCAAGCACGTGGACTACGCCGAGCCCGAAGGCCTCAGCCTGCTGTATGTCGCCCGCGGCGGAAAGCTCCTGGGCTGGATCGGCCTGGAAGACCGCACCCGCCCCGAGGCCCGCTCGGCTATCGAAGAACTCCGCCAGCTTCGCATTCGCAATCTATCCATGGTCACCGGCGACAAATGGTCCGTGGCCCGCCGCGTCGGCGCAGAGATGGGCTGCACCGAAGTCCAGGCCGAGGTGCTGCCCGAAGAGAAACTTAAGCTCGTCGATGAACTCAAGCGCCGCGGCCACAAGGTGGCGGTCATCGGCGACGGCGTCAACGACGCCCCCATGCTCGCGGCCAGTGACTTAGGCATCGCCATGGGCGCCGCCGGCAGCGACGTGGCCATCAACTCCGCCTCCATCGCCTTGATGAACAACGATTTGTCACGCCTGCCGTTCCTGATTCGCCTGTCGCGGGCCACGACCAAGGTTGTCTGGCAGAACATCCTTTTTGGCGTAGCCTTCATCGTGATCACCATGACTCTGGCCATCTGGGGCCCGCTGACACCCATCGCCGCGGCCATCGCCCATACCTTCGCCACCGCCGTGGTCATCTTCAACAGCGCCCGACTCGTCCGCTTCGGCGAAGAACGTCCCCACGAAATCGAATCCTACCTCCGCCCCCTCGCTCACCAACCCGCTGTCGCTGCCTGACGAGCCACGGAGTACCCCGCGGTCGCCAATGGCACGAGCGCAGGTTCCGGGCGGTACGATTGCAGTGCGGGCCGTATTACGATAAGACTATTGTGTGATTCGGGTCGGGCGAGTTGCGTTGGACGTTCCCTTTGTGCAAGCCGCCCTGAGCGGCTACAGCGACCTGCCCATGCGCCGTCTGGCGCGGCGCTACGGGGCGGCGTACACGCTCAACGAAGTCGTGCTCGACAAGCTGGTCCTGCAGAAGGGCAAGTGGCAGCGGGAGATCCTCTCCGTCGCCCCGGATGATCATCCGGTAGGCGGGCAGCTCATGGGAGCCGATCCGGAGGTGTTCGCCCCCGCGGCCTTCGCCATGGCCCAGGCGGGCTACGACGTGATCGACATCAACTTCGGCTGCCCGGTGAGAAAAGTGCTGGGCCGCTGCCGGGGGGGCTTCCTGCTCTCGCAGCCGGAGATCGCATTGCAGATTGTGCGCCGCGTGCACGACGCGGTCGGTGCTACGCACCCCGTGACGGTCAAGATGCGCCGCGGCACCGATGGCAGCCGCGAAGCGGAGGCCAACTTCTTCGAAATCTTGGATGGAGCTTTCGAGATCGGGGTCAGCGCCGTGACCGTACACGGGCGCACCGTCGAGCAGCGCTACGTGGGGCCCAGCACGTGGGCGTTTTTGGAACGCGTCAAGCGTCACGTCGGCGACCGGCTCATCTTCGGGAGCGGCGATCTGTTCACGGCCGAAGCCTGCGTGCGGATGATCCGCGAAACCGGCGTGGACGCCGTGACCATCGCCCGCGGGTGCATCGGGAACCCCTGGATTTTCCAGGAATGCCGGGCTTTGTGGCGCGGCGGGGAACTGCCCGCGCCGCCGACGATCGCCGAGCAGCGCGCAGCCATCGAATTCCACTGGGCCGAGACGGTGGCCGCCCACGGTCAGGCCATGGCCGGCAAGATCATGCGCAAGTTCGGCATCAAGTACGCCGAGCACCATCCGTGCGGGCGGGCAGTGCGGGACGCGTTCATCGCCGTCAAGACCTCCGACGATTTCCCGCGGGTGCTCGAAGAGTGGTACAGCCCGGCGGTGGACTGGCCGTCGGTGACCCGCCGCGAGGGCTGCGGCGATCTCATCGCCGCGGGCGCGGAGTAGCGCCGCTTGTGATCAACCGACTGCTCTTCGAGGACCTCCTGCTCCTTGCCCTCCTTCTGGGCATCGCCGAATTCGTCCTATTGTGGCATTGGGCACGGCGGCGCGATCGGGCGTCGTCTCGCGCCCTTCTGGTCGGCCTTTCCGCCTCGACGGCGCTGATCTTCCTCTCCGCACTGGTCCATACACCGCGAGAGCAGGTCGTCGACGTTTGTCATCACCTGGCGACGCTCGTTGACGAGGGGGATGTGGCGAAGATCGGCGACGTTCTCCACGACGAATTTCAGGCGGGCAGTCTGGGTCGGGCCGCGTTTCTGTCTCGCGTAGAGAGCGCGTTGACCCGCTACCGTGTGGACCAGCCGCGTCTGCGCGGTTTCGAGGTTACAGTTACCGGCGGGGATCAGGCCATTGCCAACTTTCAGGCCTCGGCGCAAATCCGGTCGGCCGAACAGGTATATGGGCGCTTGCCCTCCCGCTGGGGAGTCGCCTTCCGACGGACGGGCTCCACCTGGAAGGTTACCAGCGTGGAGTCCATCCCCGTGCCGCCGCTGAACCTGCGGAATCTGGACGAGTGGCTGCGCTAGGTTTGTCTGCCATCGCACCGCCCGCGACAATCCGCAACCATGCAGACGTGCGCGACCAAGCCGCCGCTGATTCTGGCCTCGGCGAGTCCTCGCCGGGCGGAATTGCTGCGCGAGCATGGCTATGACTTCACGGTGATGGTGCCGCCGATCAGCGAGCCGGCGTCTGATGTCGAACATCTTTCACCCGTGGAGCTCGCGGAGGCCCTGAGCTACTTCAAGGCCCGCAGCGTCGCAGAGCAAATCGAAGTCGGTCGGGTGCTGGGTGCGGACACCGTGGCGTGCCTTGGGGACGAGATCTTCGGCAAGCCGGCTGACCGCGGCGACGCCCGGCGCATCCTGGAGGCGCTCTCCGGGACAACCCATCGTGTCATCACCGGGGTGACCCTGCTGGACGCCCGCTCGCGGGGCCGCCTGATCCGCCACGACACCACGGCCGTCGTCATGCGCCGACTGAGCGAGACGGAGCTGACGGCCTATCTCGATTCCAACGAATGGCAGGGCAAGGCCGGGGCCTACGGCATTCAGGATCGTGGCGATCGGTTCGTGGAGCGCATCGAAGGCAGCTTCACCAACGTGGTCGGGCTGCCCATGGAACTGCTCGCGCTGATGCTACGCGATTTCGCAAAGTCAAACACGCCCTGAGAAACCAAGCACCCCCGGCCGGTGGTTTCTTGCACGCCCACGCGTATCGTCGATCAGTGGTCCGCCGGTGTCGGAACGACAACGAGGCTCTTGCCTCACGCCGGCAATGCGTCCGCCAAACTGGGCGAGAGGATTTCGCGGAGGCGGGCTAAGGCGCGGATTTCGATCTGGCGGACGCGTTCCTTGGTGACGCCGAAGCGCTCGCCGAGCTGCTCTAAGGTCAGGTGCTTGCCGTCTTTGCCCAGGCCGAAGTGTTGGCGGACGACTTCCTGCTCACGATCGGAAAGCTCTTTGAGTCCGCTGTCGATGAGCTCCCGGACGCGCTCCTGATCGCCGCAGTCTATCGCTTCCACGCGATCCGGAACGGCCTCCAGCACGGTCTCCTGGCCGGTGACGAAGCGGCGGCTCTGGTAGTGCTGCTCGGGGATGGAGCGGGCATAGTTCTTCATCACCGCCCAGGTCGCGTAGGTAGAGAACTTGTAGCCCCGGGCGTAGTCGAACTTCTCCACCGCCCGCATGAGCGACATGTTCCCGTCGCTGATGATTTCGAAGAAGTTGCTCGCCCAGCCTGCGTGCTTCTTGGCGATGCTCACCACCAGGCGCAGGTTGGCCCGCGTGATCCGCTGGCGGACGTCCTCGATTTGAGATCTCAGATCTGAAATCGCCTGAAACTGCGAGGCCGTGGCTGTTGCGGGGTCGGTCTTCTTGAGCGTCCTGGACAGCTTGAACTTCAGGTAGTTGTAGCGCCTGAACAGATCCTGCTCCTGCTCGCGAGAGAGCAGCGGAGTGTGATACAGGGACTTCAAATAGGGCGGCAGGTCGGTTGGGATGCGCTGCGAGACTACCGCCGGCGCCGCCGGTTCGGGCACGCCAAGGATCAGCTCGTCCGCCGTGGGGGCGTCGAACAGCTCATTGTGGATCCATTCCAGGGTAGCTTGGCGCCACTGTTCGAGCTGAACGTGGCGCAGGACGGCCTCGACCTCGGCCACGGTGCAGGCAAACGCCGAGGCAATCGCCTCGACGGAGTCGCCGGCCTCCCGACACTTCCACATGGCCTGGTGGCGTTCACAGCGCAGGGCTTCGCCGTGGTTGGTGAAGATGGCCGCTGCTTTGTTGGCCTCATCATGGCGGCGCAGGGTGTAGCGGATGGTTTCCACGGCCCGCCCGGTCTGCTCGGCGATGATCTTGGCGGCCGCGTGGAGCTTCATGGGCTTTTGCCCGACGAGCTCGCGGGCGAGCTGAACGATTCGCTTCTTCTCGTTTTCGGAAAGCTGGGTGAAGGCGGCGCCCTTGGCCACCAACCCCGCGTGCTGCTTGACGAAACGATCGATGGTGCGGCGACAGAATGCCAACCGGTTGACACCGTCCTCGAACACGATGCGCAAGCCCATGAGCCCGTGATTGCGCCACCGGCGCACGGTCTTGGTGCTGACTTTCAGCTCTTTGGCTAGCTCTTCGTGGGTGCAGAAACCTTCGCCCAGCTCCGCCACGGCAAGGTTGGACTTGCGGCTGAGCACCTCCGCGAGAGTCACCAGATCGCACACCAAGGCCTTGGCCGGAATGGATGCGCCGGTCGCCGCCCCGCGCTTGCGATACCTGGTGATGTGGTAGCAGACGAACTCGAAGGGGTAGGTCTTGCCCGACTCGATCAGGCCTAAGAGCCGATCGATGCCCCGGATCTGCTCCATGCGCAGGCGGCGCGGAGACAGCGTGAGCTGGTGGGCGAGGTCCGCCATATCACTGTTGAAGAACTTGGGCATTGTTCGCTTCAACGCGATGTTCGAGCGAGCGCCCCGCTACGACGCAGAAAAAGGGGCATTGCTCTACGGTTCTCGCGGTCCCTCGACCGCGGGCAGGCTTTTGCGAGGTCCCTATCCCTCGCGAGGCCATTGTCGGTTGGGGCTCCCATGCCGCCTCATCCCTGGGCGAGGGAGTCACTGCTTGCGTTACCCCCGTATTATCGCCGCGCCGTTTGGCCCGGTCAACGAAGACCTTTCCCCCCATTTTGACGCCACCGACCGCCGGGATCGAATGTAACGTGAAGGTGACGAAAATGCCGTACGGGTTCATCTTCGACGAGTTCGCAGGAGGGTCAGAAAGAGAGGTACCCCGACGATCGCGGTGATCACCCCGATGGGAAGCGTGGCGCTACCGAGTTGCTGGTTGGTGAGGTACCCGGCGACGCGCATGGTGGTCTGGGACGCCCAGTCGCAGAGGATTAGAAAAGCGCCGCCAAGGATGGCGGAAGTCGGGAGCAGGACTCGGCAGTCGGAACCGACCAGGAGCGTGGCGATGTGGGGGACGACCAGGCCGACGAAACCGATGGGTCCGCAATGAGCCACCACTGCCGCGGTGGCCAAGGTACACACCAGCACACAGATGCCTTGCAGTGCCGCGACATTGACGCCGCGGGCGGCGGCCAGTTCGTCGCCCAGGCGATACTGATTCAGCGCCCGGCTGGAGGCCACAAGAACGATCCAGGCAGGAAGCATCAGCGGCAGCATCATCGCACCTTCGATGGTGCGAACGGGGTCCAGCGAGCCCATCATCCAGCGGACCATGAAGAAGGTCTCGCGTTCGTTGGAAACGGCGGTGACGAACATCATCATCGCCGAGCAAAAGAGGCCCAGCGTCACGCCGGCGAGGAGCAATTCGTTGGAGGTGAGACGGCGCGAACCTCGGGCGATGAGAAACACCGCGGCGACGATGGCAATCGAGCCGCCAAAGGCGGCGACGGCGATGCTGGAGATTCCCAGCCATGCCACCGTCCAGCCCCAGCGCAGGGCGATCAGCGCCCCCAATGATCCGCCGCTGGCAATGCCGAGGGTATACGGCGTAGCCAGCGGGTTGCGGAAAAGAATCTGGAACGTCGCCCCGCACAGGGCCAGCGTGACGCCAACTTGCAGGGCGAGCAAGGATCGCGGGAACCGCTGCCCGAAGCCGATATGCCGGGCCAGGGCGACGAAGGATGCCTGCTCCCCATCAGAAATGACGCCGTCGCGATCGAGGTCCACCAGCGGGCGCCCGGTGAGTTCTGCGGCGTGGATAGGCCACCCCAGCAACGCCCGCCAGGCGTCCCACCAGCCGAAGGAGGCCGTCTCCGTCCCGATGCCGGGACTGATAATGAGCATGGCCCCCAACAGCAGTGTGATCGGAAGGAGGCGGCCGGCAACGTAATTGCCTCGAAGCATGGGGGGAGTGTAGTAGCAGTCGATGGGTGGTGGCGAGGGCGTAGTGGACGGAATGTCCGGGCTCCGGCCGTGAGACTGAGGTACCATTCTCGGCGGAAGGCGTGGGAGCCTGCAACAGCGCGGGGCGGAACCGCGGATTGAGTTTTCAGAATCGCGCTACACCTGTCGGAAGCCTGGCGTTATCCTGTAGGACGACGGCGGGCATGACGCGGGTCAAGAAAGAACTGTTCGACAGTTTTGCGGAGCTCCGAATTGACGACTGGCGCGCTTCGACAGCTCGGATGGTTAAGTGCGGCGGTGGGGCTGCTGGTCTGCGGATGCGCGGGGCCGGTGGGAAGCACAGCCAAGAAGCCGGGTGGCGCCGGCTGCGCGAAGACCAGATCATCGGCGAGTGCCAGCGCGGGGTCGGCGAATCCTTCCCCGAATGCGTCCGACGTTTCTCCGGTTTCCAAGCTGACGGTGCAGACTGAGACCATCGATGCGGCGGATCTCTGGAGGGGACGTCGCGATGAGCTGCGGGAGAAGCAGGAGACGCTTTCGCCGGAAGCGTTTCGCAATTTCGTTGCTCAGCGCGGGGCGGAGCTGATCACGGACAAGATCGCGGAGATGCTCCTCTACCAGAAGGCGTCGCTGCGGCAGGACGAGGCCATGGGCAAGCGCATCGACGCGTACGTCGACAGCGAGATTCGCAAGATCGTCACCGCCCATCATGACGGCATGCAGCGGCGGTATGAGAAGTACCTGGAGTCGCAGGGGATGACCCTGGAGCAGGCCAAGGCGGAGCTGCGGCGGCAGTTCATCGTGGCCGGGTATCTGGAGACGGCGGTGCGGCCGAAGGTGGCCGAGCCTACGCGGGCGGAGCTGGTGGCGGCGTTCGAGGCCAACAAGGAGAGCTGGCGCAAGCCCGCCCGGCGGAGCCTGTCCCTGATCGACATCCGCACGACGCAGTTTCTGCCCAACGAAACCAGCGAGCCGACGCGAGAGCACTCGCAGGCGGCGCGGGAGGAGGCGCGATCCAAAGCGCAGGCGGCGCTGGCCGAGCTTCGCGGCGGGGCGGCGTTTGCGGACGTGGCCCGGCGGTACTCGCACGACACGCGAGCGGCCGACGGCGGCGCTTGGGGATGGATCAACCCCGACAGCCTCCGCGAGCGGTATGCGCCGGCGCTGAAAGCCTTAGACAAGCTCCGCGCCGGACAGGTCAGCGAAGCGGTCGAGACCCCGGATGGGTTTTTCATCGTCCGCTGCGATGAGTTCGAGCCGGCCGTGGAACCGGACTTTCTGTCCGTGCAGCCGCAGCTTCGCGAGATCGCCTTTCGACGCATGTACAATCAGATGGTCACCGATCTGGTGACCGAACTGCGCAGCAAGGCCCGCATTGAGCCAGAGAACCTCGAGCGCTACCACGCGGCCGTGGTCACCGCCGCCTTCGATCGCCTCGCTTCGACGCCATAAGATGCCGGGCCTCGCAGGCGCCGGAATGGTTCCCAATCAAGCCCGCGTGCGGCGCATTTTGTTCTAAGTCAGTATTCTTGTCGCTGGCGGGCGGCGGGGATGCCCAGTTGCTTGCGATACTTGGCGATGGTGCGGCGGGATAGGTCGATGCCTTCCTTCTTGAGTAATTCCGCGATCTGATCGTCGTTGAGCGGATGGCTGCGGTGCTCGCCTTCCACGAGCTCCTTGACGCGGTTTTTCACGCCCTCCCAGCCGACTTCCTCACCTCCCTCGGTTTCCATGCCGCCGGTGAAGAAATAGCGCAGCGGAAAAATGCCCCGCGGCGTCTGCACATACTTATCCGACACCGTGCGGCTGATGGTTGAGGCGTCGCAGTTGAGTTCCTGGGCGAGGTCCATCATGCGGAGGACCTTGAGGCCCGAGGGTCCCACGTCGAAAAACTCCCGCTGCTTCTCGGCGATGGCGTGGGCAACCTCCAGCAGGCGCTGGCGGCGGAAGGCGACGGCGTCGATCAGCGTGGTAGCCTCCTCCACATGCTTGCGGGCGAAGTCCCGCGTTTCCTTGTGGTTGTCCTTAGCGCGGGCCAGGGCGGCCACGTCGTCGCGGATGCGCAGGTGCGGGGTGTTGCCGCGGCTCAGGCGGACGTTGAGTCCGATGCCATTCTCGGCGTACTCGACGATCACGTCCGGGCGGATCGGCGGAGCGGGGCGCTCGCCGACCAGATACCCCGGATGCAACACCAGCGAAGAGCGCATGGCTTTGATGGCCTCGGAGATCTCCCCCAGCGAATAGCCCGTGGCCTTGGCGACGGCCGGCAGCCGGTTGTGCATGATCTCATCGAGATGATTGAGCACCAGCCGGCGCTCGATGGTGTTGTCCCCGGGCATGCCGTTCAGTTGCAGCATCAGGCACTCGACCACGTCCCTCGCCCCCACGCCCACGGGCTCCAATTGCTGGACTTGGCTCAGGGCCTTTTCGACCGTGGCCACGTCGAGAGGCGGACGCAGGGCGTCAGCGACTTCGGCCAGCGGCATGCGCAGGTAGCCGTCCGGATCGAGACGGTTGATGATGGCCTCACCGGCGCGGCGCGTCTCGTCGTCAGTCTCCACCAGGGCCCATTGATCGAGGAGGTGTTCCTGAAGGCTCTTGTCGCGACCGGCCGTATTGGCCATCGCCCCCATCTTCGGGTCGCGATCGTCGCCCGAGGTCCAGCGGGAGGGGTAAGGGGCCCGCTCGGCCCCGTCGAAGTCATAGTCCCGGGCGAAACGATCCAGCCGGGTAAACCCACGGTCGGGCTTGGGCTGGGCCTCGGCGGGCGGGGCGGCCTGTGTCGCGGTCTCGGTGTTTTCCTCAGGGGCGGTTGGCTCGGCCAGCTCTAAGGCGGCGTTGGTCTCCAGGGCGTTGGCCACGAACGCCTCCAGCTCCGTGACCGGCTTCTGCAGCACGGCCATAGACTGAATGAGCTGCGGGGTGAGCCGCTGCTCCATCCGCATCTGCTGGCTGAGGGTTTGCGAGAGATACTGAGCCATCGTCCGTCCTCTCCCACTTCGTTGGGAGAGATTCCAAGCGCGCAGCGGGCCGATCCTGGCGGCACCCGACTCCGCGGCGTTTCAGGTTTTCACATTATACCATCGCCCGGAAGGAGGCTGTAACGGGCGCCGAAATGCCTCTGTTATACGGCCTACCGCGCTCGATCGTTGGAACCCAGCAACTCGTCGATCTTGGCGCCGGGGTCGGGGGATTTGAGCAGGCTCTCGCCGACCAGGATGGCGGTCGCGCCGGCACGCTGGACCCGGAGGACGTCCTCTCGCGTAACGATGCCGCTCTCGGAAACGAAAGGGACGCGTTTGGGCTGGAGCTGCGGCGGAAGGTGCGGGGCATCGAACATCGCAGCCAGGCGCTCAGTGACAGCCAAGTCCGTCCGCTGGGCGTGAAGATCGCGATTGTTGATGCCCAGCAGGTTAGGGGGGGCCACACCTATGCCGTAGCAATGAACATGGTTCAGCTCCTCCTCGGTATGGACCTCTATGAGCACAGCCATCCCAAAGTCATTGGCCGTCCTGATCAGCCTCGATCGCTGCATGGAATCCGGGACGGCCGCGGCGATGAGGAGGATGGCGTCGGCGCCGGCGGCGCGGCTCTCGTAGACCTGGTACTCGTCGATGATGAAGTCCTTGCGGAGCACGGGAAGCTCCACGGCTCGGCGGACGTCTTCGATGTACGACAGCCGGCCCTGGAAATAGGTCTCGTCGGTGAGCACGCTGAGGGCGCAGGCCCCGTGCGCGGCGTAGGTCTTCGCAATGCGGACGGGATCGAAGTCCTCGACGATGACTCCGGCCGAGGGTGAGGCCTTCTTGATCTCCGCGATCAGGTTGATTCCCCACGGCGAAGGGGTGGTCACCGCGGCATAGAAGTCGCGTGGTGGAGGCTGGCGAGCAATCTGGGCGCGAAACTCGGCGAAGGGGCGCCGCTTCCTGGCCTGGGCCACTTCGGCGCGCTTGGTTTCAAGGATGCGCTCCAATATAGTCATGCGCGGTGACCGTGCTTACGCCCGTGTGCCTGTCCTTGGCGTCCTTCGGCCCTGCTCAAGCCGTGCCTGCTCCGTTTGTCGTAGACGGCATCATAACGGCGGCGGCGACCGTCGTCGCGATGGTGGCGCTGACGCGCTGGATTCGTCGGGGGCGCGATCCGCTGGCCGGTGCGCCTCCGCGGCCTCACACACTGCGTGAGGATTCCATCCTCCTGGTGATCTGCATTTATCTGCTGGCGGCGGCGGTATTCGGTGGGCTTTCCCGATGGCTCTTCGGGGGCAGCGACGACCTTCGTGCCCGCATGCTCACCGGCAACGCAGCACAGATCGCCGGCGTCGTGGCCTGCCTGATGATCGTGCGACAGTCCTTCGACGGCGGAGTCGATCGATTCTTCCGCGGAACGCGACCCCCAGGCCGGAGGCACACCGTCTCGTTGGTGATCGTGGTGACGGTGGTGGCCATCGGCCTGTGCCCGTGGGTGGCGGAGGCCACCGTCCGGGCCCTCCATTATTTCGCCCCTGCCGAGCCGATCACCCCGCACCCCACCATTGAGGCCCTCCGCACGGGACCGCTGTCCATGTCGATGGTCGTGGGGCTGTGGGTCAGTGCGGCCATCATCGCCCCCGTCGCCGAAGAGGTTTTTTTCCGCGGCGTTCTGCAGAGCTTCCTGGGTCGCATCCTGCCCAGCCGCTGGGCGGCGATCCTGCTGACGTCCATTGCCTTTGGCATCGTGCACGTCTCACAGATTCATACCGTGATCGCCCTCACCGTCCTGGCCGTGCTCATCGGCTACGCCTATGAGCGAAGCGGGTCGATTGTCGTGCCCATCGTCATCCATTCCTCGTTCAACCTGAAAACCCTCATCTGGGAAGCGTGGGGTGGGGTTCCGGTATCCTAGGTGGAGCCTGCGGGATGCTGCTGTTTATCTTGTGTGGGGAGGATTGGGTATGAAGGCTGGAAGTGCCGCGAACATCCGTGTTCCCGCCGTATCGACCGCGCTCGTTGTCATCGCCTTGGTCCATCCTGCCCGCGGCGAGAGCCCGGCGCAGTGGTTTCGCGATGGTCAGGCGGCGGTGGCCAAAGCCAAGCGGCAAGAGCCGATCACCGGCCGGGCGAAGAACGTGATCCTCTTCATTGGTGACGGCATGGGCATCACGACCGTCACTGCGGCGCGGATCATGGAGGGTCAAGCGCGCGGGCAGCCCGGAGAGGAAAACGAGCTGAGCTTCGAAAGACTGCCCTACACGGCGCTGATCAAGACCTACAACACCGACGCGCAGGTGGCGGACTCCGCCGGGACCATGTCGGCCATCGTCACCGGAATCAAGACTCGTATCGGCTTCCTCTCCGTCAATCAGAACGCCATCCGCGGCGACGCGGCTTCCACAAAGGGCAACGAAGCAACAACCATCCTGGAACTGGCCGAAAAAGCGGGAGTGGCCACCGGGGTGGTGAGCACGACCCGGCTGACGCACGCCACGCCCGCCGCCTGCTATGCGCACTCGCCCGACCGCGATTGGGAGGACGACAGCGACCTCCCGCCCGCCGCCAAGGCCGCAGGTTTTCCGGATATCGCCCGCCAGTTGATCGAACTCGGCGTTGGCGACGGGCTGGAGGTCGCCTTCGGAGGCGGGCGGGCCAACTTCCTGCCCAACTCCGGCGCCGACCCGGAATACGCGGACAAGACCGGCCGCCGCACGGACGGGCGCGACCTCGTCGTGGAGTGGCTCAAGAGGCCCGGTTCGGCCTACGCCTGGAACAAGGCCCAGTTCGACGCCTTCGATCCCATGAAAACAAAACACGCGCTGGCGCTCTTTGAGCCTTCGCACATGCGCTACGAGCACGACCGCGCGGGTGATGCGTCCGGCGAACCCTCGCTCTCAGAGATGACCGCAAAGGCCATCGACATCCTCGCCCGTAATAGCAAGGGCTTCTTCCTCATGGTCGAGGGCGGGCGCATCGATCACGCCCACCACGACTGCAACGCCTACCGGGCGCTGACCGACACGATCGAGTTCGCCCGCGCCGTGAATACCGCCCGCCAGAAGACCGACCGCGGCGAGACGCTCATCATCGTCACCGCGGACCACAGCCACGTCTTCACCATGGCCGGGTATCCCCTGCGAGGCAGCCCCATCCTCGGCAAGGCCACGGACTGCGACGCCGCCAGCGCGGCGGGCTCCCATCTCGCCCGCGACACACACAAGCTGCCTTTCACCACCCTCGGCTACGCCAACGGCCCCGGCTACGTGGATTCAGCCGGACGCCCGGACCTGACCCATGTCGTAACGGAAGATCCAGACTACAAACAGGAGACCACCGTCCCACTCAAGAGCGAAACCCACGGCGGCGAGGACGTTCCCCTCTACGCCGACGGCCCGCAGGCGCACCTGTTCCACGGCGTGCTCGAGCAGAACGTCATCTTCCACGTCATGGTCGAGGCCCTGGGGCTGTCGGCCGTTCCGCCCAGCGACTAGAACTCAGCCATTGGCGGTGGCTAGGTCATGACCGATCCGTCCAAGACTACTCAGCAGGACCGTCGCGATGACCAAGGCAGGAGCATTTGGCATCAAGAGATCCTGGTGTTATCGCTTGATCCCATTCGTTACGCGCGCTGGTATCCCGAGATCCAGCTGTTTCCAGCGAAGCGCCAGCGCGTTCGCGCGCTCCGCAAGGCGGGTACGACGTGCTTCACGAAGTCATTGCGCGGCTGGCTCGCGGTGCTGTTCTTCCTGGCCACATTGTGATCTGGAGCGGCATATCTTCGCCCGTTGTTGGGGAACACGTTTGCCTTCCGTTTGCTTTTTCAGCTGCTGGCGCAAGCCGGGTCCATGTTTGTCGGCTATGCAGTAACACGCGAGCAGCTTCGAAAGTCGCTACGAGTTCAGGCCCGCGAGTTGGGCGTCCCCGTTTGCGTGGAATGCGGCTACGACCTGCGAGGGCGCCCTGACGACAGTTGTCCGGAATGCGGGTTTGGGATGCCTTCAAAGACGAGCGTCAGTGCCCACTCCGAGCAGGTCGCGGGCGCATCAAGCGCACGGAACCGAGGATGAGCAGGCTAAGGGACAGGATCGCCACGCCCCAGGTGGATACAGTGGGGATGGGTGCGGGAGGGGAATGGAAGTATGCGAAGGTCGGACCGTCGATGCCGCCGGACACCACGTCGCCTACGTAGTCTCCGTTCACGGCGTTCATCTTCAGCACTCTGTCGTTTCGCCACGAGGTCACGTACAGGTAGCCGTCATTGCCGAACACCATACCGGAGGCGCCCGAGAGTCCGCCCGCGCCGGGATCGACGAACACGTCGAGCAGCGCCCCGGTGGTGGCGTTGAAGCGCACGACCTTGTTGCCGGAGTCGCTGGTGATGTAGAGCCATCCGTCCGTGTGGAAGATGAGCGTCCGCGGCTCGGGCAGGACGCCGAGCCCGCCATTGATGAAGATGTCCATGAACGCCCCGGTTGAGCCGTTGTAGCGGAGGACACGGTTGTTCCAGAAGCTGGGGACGTAGAGGTTGCCGTCCGGGCCGAAGATCAGGCCGACGTCGGGCCCGTTGAGTCCGCCACCGCCGGTGGGAACGAAGGTTCCCACGAAGGAGCCGTCCAGGCCGCTGTATTCGAGCACGGCATCGGTATTGAAGCTGCCCACGTACAGGTTTCCGTCGGGCCCGAAGTCCAGCCCGGTGGGTCCATCCAGGCCTCCGCTGCCGCTGGAGACGAATACATCCACGAAGTACATCGTCTCGGGATCGAATCGCAGGACGTTGTCGTCCTCTTCGTTCGCCAGGTACAGCAGGCCGTCGGGTCCGAGGCGGACCGCCTGCGGCCCGTTCACCGATCCCCCGCTGAGCGCGCCGAGCGGCGCGCCGGACGAGGGGCTGTACCGGGCCACGACATCCCCTGAAAAGCCGCTCACGAGCAGCTCGGGGGCGGCGCTCGCGCGGCTCGCGAAGACCGGCAGGGCCATCGCCAACACGTAAACGCCCCGCGATCGTTTTACGCCTCGAAATGAGCCCTTGTCGATCATCGCGCTACTCCTCCCACCTCGTCGCAGCTCACGCTGCGCGCAAAGGAAGCCTCCTCGTCCGGCGCAGCCACCGGACACGGGGTTCGACACTCAATGACAGCTCGCAGTCACCACCGCGAACCGTTCCTAATAGCGCGGCACCGACCCAAACCGAACATGCCGCGGCGGTTTTTTTGAAAGACCCCTAAGCGGTCCAATAACTCCGGCGGCTTGCCGCACGATTTGCGGCAGGCTAGGATGTTTGTCCCCGGGGTAGGGTCTGCATGGTTTGGCAATCCACGCGTCCATCTCTTCTCCTGCGAATGCGCGAGCCCTTCGATCATCCCGCGTGGCGGGAGTTCGATCGCCGCTACGGGGAGTTGATCATCCGCTACTGTTGCAACTGCGGACTGCAGATGTCCGACGCCGAGGACATGCGCCAGGCCGTGCTCATGAGCCTTGCCCGCAGCCTGCCGTCCTTCGAATACCAACCTCGGCGGGGGCGCTTTCGCGACTATCTGCGAAGGACGACCCGCAACGCAGTGGCGCGGCATCTTCAGGCCCATGGGAAGATCGTCGCGACGGTCGGGCGTGGGCCCGAATGGTGTGACACGAACGACGACGATCCCCGGTGGGAGACGGCCTGGGTTCAGCACCACTACCGCCTCGCCCTGCAGACCCTGCAACGGACCACGGAAGCCAAGAGCCTGCACATTTTCGATCGGCTGCTGAGCGGCGCCACCGTGGCGGAAATCGCCGAGGTGTTTTCGATGACCCCGGACGCCGTTCGCCGCGTGCGCGAGCGAATCCGCGACCGGCTTCGTGGCCTCATCGCGGCTCAGATCGCTGCGGAAGAGAAGCTCTAATGGCCCGACTGCCCCATGAAGGCCTCGGCCGCGAAGACCTCCTGCGCTTCGGCTTCGAAGGCCCGAGTGACGAGTGGCTCGACCACGCCCGACTGGCCATCGAAGGGTCAACAATAGGAACGCTGGGCGAATTCGAGATCCTCGAGGAAGTCGGGCGCGGGGCGCAGGGGATCGTCTACCGGGCGCGTCACCGCCGCACCGGAGAGCCGGCAGCCGTCAAACGCATGCTCGCGGGACCTTTCGCCTCGGCTCATGACCGCCGCCGCTTCGAGCGAGAATTCGCTGCCGTCGCGGCGCTCGATCACCCTAACATCGTGAAGGTCCTGGAGCGACCGAGTGGGAGCGGTCCGCCGATCTTCGCCATGCGATGGGTCGCAGGGATGCCCATCAGCGAGTGGGCTCGACAGAACGGTGCCGATCGCGGGGCCGTCCTGCGCTGTTTCCTGAAGGTATGCGCCGCGGTAGACCATGCCCACGCCCAGGGCGTTCTCCACCGCGATTTGAAGCCCTCCAACATTCTCGTGGACGCGTCGGGTGAGCCGTACGTGCTGGACTTCGGCCTGGCTCAATCGACCTTCGCCGATTTGCAGAGCACCGCCACGCTCACCTCGGATTTCGTGGGAACGCCGGCCTACGCGTCCCCGGAGCAGTTCGAAAGCCCCACAAGCGCCCTCGATGAGCGCTGCGATGTCTATTCCCTCGGAGTGGTGCTGTACGAAATGCTCACCGGGCGCATGCCCTACTCGGTCCATGCCAACCTCATTCGCACGGTGGACAACATTCGCACCCAGGAGCCGCTACGCCCCTCGTCGGTGGTCGAGGATATCGAGCGGGATCTAGAGGCGATCGTTTTGTGCGCCCTGGCGAAAGAGCCGAAAGAGCGCTACGCCTCCGTGCAGCAGCTCGCGGGCGATCTGGGAAGGTTCTTGGACGGTCAGCCGATTACGGCACGGCGCGTCTCGAACGTCTTTCTGCTTCGTCGGTTCGTTCGCCGGCATCGCTTGGTCTCGGCGTTGGCTGCGACTCTATTCTTGACCGTGCTTGGCGGGGCAGTGGCGGCGGGCGTGCTGGCCAGGCAGGCGACCCTGGCTCGGCGCAGCGAAAGCAGCGCCCGCGATGTGGCCACACGGATCAACACCCTGCTGAGCGACGTGCTGGCGTCTCCGGGCCAAACGCGAGAGGGTGACGCGCTGCGGATGATCGACGTACTCGAGACCGCCGCACGCCGCGTGCATAAGGAACTCAAGGACCACCCGGAGCTCGCCGCCAGCCTCTTCCAGACCATACCATTGCCGCCTCCTACTACGGCGTTGGCATGGGGGCCCAATCCGAGCCTCACTGGCGCGCCGCCATCGACGCCTATCGCCGCACCGGCGAGGGATCGACGGACCGGCTCATCAGTTGCCTGGCAAGACTGGGGGCGATGTATTGCTTTGAGGATCGCGACGGGGCGCTACCCCTTCAGGAGGAAGCGCTGGACCTGTCCCGGAAGCTCTATGGCGACGAGCACGCCGAGATCGTGGATGCCCTGCACGGTCTGGGTTTTGGCTACTACCGCAGCGCGAGTCCGCCGCGCTACGACGAGGCCGAGCGATGCCTTCGGGAGGCCGTGGCCATGGCCCAGCGGCTCACCGAGCGCGACGACCGCGCGATGGGCCGTCTGTTGCACACGTACGCCGCCATGCTCTCGCGGCAGGGTCGCCACGAGGAGAGCCAGGCCATGTACGAGCGGGCCATGTCTGCCCTCGGCCGCGCCCACGGGCGCGGCAGCCGTAGTTATGTGCTTTGCCACCTGGATTACGCCGAAGCGCTTCTTCGCGCCGGTCTGCGCGAGGAGGCCGCCCTGGAATTCGACATTCTCGAAGAGCCCATACGCGAGGTGCTGGGGGAGCAGGCTACCGCCGCGATCTGGAGTCGCCGCGGGACTCTCGCCTCGGGCAGAGGCGAACACGCAGACGCCGCTGCCTGCTACGCGGAGGCACTGGCCATCTATCTTCGTTCTCTGGCGGTGCGCAATCCCGCGCTACGTCCTCTGTGTTTGCAGGTGGACCGGTGGCCGGAGGACGGCATGGCCGAAGTCGCCGAGCTGGCCGAGCACGTGCAAGTACTGCGGCAGATTGCCCCGCGTGAGCACAACGACATCCACCTTGTCTCGTCCGTGCTTACCGAGCTGGGCGACCTGGCCGCGGCCCGGCGTGACTGGCAGTCGGCCGAAACGTTCCTGCGGGAAGCTCTCCATGGCGAGGCGGTGTCGCGCTCCCGCGGGCACTGGCGACTAGCCCCCATCGAGAGCCGATTGGGTGCCGTGCTCGTCGCGGCCGGCCGCCACGCTGAGGGCGAGCAATTTCTGCGCGACAGCTACGCCCGATTGAGCGAGACCCGCGGCTCTACTGCGCCGGAGACGATCGAGGCTCACCGGCGGCTCGCGATGATGGAATCCGCCACCGATGCCGGCTTGCTCCAATCTCCCCCTGTTGAAGGTGACTGATTGCGGCAACACGGGGCATCGACACAACACCAGAGTCGAAATACGATGGTGTCATGCGATCGTCACGCTGGGCGCGTTGCATTCTGCTCGTCGGCGGGCTGGTCACGGCTGCGGGCGGCTGCGGCCCGAGTCCACAGGCTCTGCGCTTGAGCAAAGAGAACCAAGACCTGCGGGCGGAGAACGAACGGCTCGCCCGGGACCTGGCCCAGCGTGAAGAAGCCATCGCCGTCTTTGAAAAGCAGGTCGAAGAGCTCGCAGGTTTCACGCCCGATCGCCCGTTGCACAAGTTCGCCCCGGTGAGTCTGGAAATCGCCAGCCTCTCTGGCGGGGCGGACTACGACGGCAAGCCGGGCGACGATGGCGTAACGCTCTATCTGCGCCCGAAGGACGCCGACGGGGACGTGGTCAAGGTTCCGGGGCGCATCAAGGTGCAGCTCGTGGACAACACCAACATCGGTTCGCCCCGGGTCGTGGGGGTGTGCGTCTATGACGACATCGAAAAAGTGCGGGCGCAGTGGCAGGGCAAGTTTCTGACCCAGCATTTCTCCGTGAAGTGCCCGTTTCCACCGGGCGCGAGGCTGCCCGAGTCCCGCAAGCTCCTGGCTAGCGCCGAGTTCGTTGACCTCACCACGGGCGCTACGCTGACGGCCAGCCAGGAAGTCACTTTTGAGATGACCCGGCCCTAAAGCTCCTTGGCGCGCGGGGCCTTGGGGCGTATAATCACCCAGAGATTTTGGTTGTGCGATCGCTGTTTAAGGCCGACGACCATGGCTGATAAAGAATCTGAAGCTGCGGTCCTTCCGGCACTCGACGAAGGCGGTCCGGCGGTCAGCGCGGCGCCAACGAAGAAGCCGGCCAAGCCCTCTCGCAAGCCCAAGCAGCTTCCGCCGTACAAGGTTCTCCTGCATAACGACGACGTAAACACCTTCGAGCATGTCATCCTGTCGATCCTCAAGCTGACCACCTTGGAGCTGGAGGAGGCGGTGGTGAAGACCCTGGAAGCCCACGAATCCGGGGTGTCCCTCCTGCTGGTCACTCACAAGGAACGAGCCGAGCTCTACTCCGAGCAGTTCGGCACCTTCAATATCACCGTAACCATCGAACCAGAGGCTGCATAAACGGTCGCAATTCCAGAAAAAGAGGGTCGGGCGGGCCTTTTTGTTGTTGGCAGCGGCCTGTCCCTTGGGTTACCCTAGGGGTTCGACCTCGCCACGGGGGATAGTGTCGGCGCAAGAGCCAAAAAGTTCGGCCGCACCGGCCGCGAAAACATCTGGGAGGGCTACGAATGCATCCGATTCGAACGGGGTCTCTGCTGGTCCTAGTCTGCGTCGCTTGGTCGGCCTACTTGCTGCAGGCGGCGCCGCCCGATGAGCAGCCCACCGCCGTCATCATCGGCGATCGCCGCGTGACCACCCCTCCGCCGGAGCGAATGGATCAACCGCCCATCGCCGGAGTGGAGGCGTTGCAAGGGCGCGCGGAGAGCAAACCCGCCCTTGTCATGCGCGGCCCCTTCGTCAGCGTGCAGGTCAACGTCAATGCCTCCGGAAACAACATCGTCGGCGACGCCTCGAATGAGCCCACCATCGCGATCAACCCGATGGACCCCAACAGAATCGCGATCGCCTGGCGACATTTCAACACGGTTGACAACAGCTTCCGGCAGGCGGGGCACGCCTACAGTCTGGACGGGGGAGCAACATGGACCTTTCCGGGCGTCCTCGATCCCGGACAGTTTCGCAGCGACCCGGTGCTGGATTCAGACGCCAATGGGAGCTTCTACTGGTCAAGCTTGAGCAGCACGACAACAGCCGAAGTATTCAAGTCTCTCGACAGCGGCGTCACCTGGGGGCCCGAGGTGCCTGCATTCGGCGGCGACAAGCAGTGGCTCGCTGTGGACGACAGGCCTTCTGGCATGGGCGCCGGGCACGTTTATCAAAACTGGAACGTGCAATTCACCTGCTGTCCGCCCAATGACTTCACCCGCTCGATCAACGGCGCCGCCTCATTCCAGTCTCCGCGACAGATCCCGCTGCCGAGCATGAAATGGGGCACCAACGATGTCGGCCCGGACGGCACGCTCTATATCGCCGGCTCGACATTAGGCCAGGACGGGCACTTGGTCACGCGTTCATCCAACGCCAAAGACCCGGGCGTCCTGCCGACTTTCGACTTTGTGAACTCCGTGAACCTCGGCGGTGTCACTGGCGGGTTCGGCGGCGACGATCCCAATCCGGGCGGCTTGCTCGGTCAGGTGTGGATTGCGGCGGACCCCTCGGATCCGAACCGTGTCTACATGCTGGGCTCGGTCGTCCCGCCCAGTGGCAACCCTCTGGACGTCATGTTCGTCCGCAGCACCGATCGCGGACAGACCTGGAGCGCTCCGGTGCGGGTCAACGACGACCCTGCCAGCGGCGCCTTCCACTGGTTCGGGACGATGTCGGTGGCTCCCAACGGCCGCATCGACGTGGTCTGGAACGACACTCGCAACAGCGGGGTGCCGAGGGTTTCCGAGCTGTATACGGCTTCCTCCATCGACGGCGGTCTGAACTGGACCGTTCGCGGTCCGCTGACGCCGATGTGGGACAGCCACGCCGGCTGGCCGCAGCAGAACAAGATCGGCGACTACTATCACATGATCTCGGACAACGCCGGGGCGAGCCTGGCGTTTGCGGCCACCTTCAACCTGGATCCGGGGCGGTGCACGAACGAGCAGGACGTCTACTTCATGCGCATCCCCGCCCCCAGCAGCAATGATGTCATTTCCGATGAGCAGAACGTCGCAAGCGGTGCTCTGGGCGACAGCCATCCCTCCGACTCGCGCGATGTCGACGAGAGCGCGTCGGTGGTAGCTGATGTGTGCGACGGAGCGTGCTGCCAGTGTGATGGCACCTGCG
>SBAX01000437.1 GCA_005240095.1 Phycisphaera mikurensis | reverse complement strand
TGGCGGCGCAGAAAGTCGTCCCCCACTTCGTCAACCCGCTCGCCGCCGCCACCGCCAGCCGATCCTGATTAGGCCGCGCGGATTCAGTTGCCCGGATTGCGCTCACAAGTCACTTCCTCCGCGCTCGTGTGTTCGATGAGGGGTCAGGCGGCGGTGGATGCTGAGGTAGAAAACGGCGCTGCAGAGAGCGGTGAGGATGCATCCGCCCCATAACCAGTTGCTGCCGTAGCGAACGAGCACCCAACCGCCGATGGGGGCGGCAATCAGATTGCCGCCGGAGAAGCACATCGAGACCAGGCCGAAGTAACGAGCGCGGAGGGCGGGCGGGGACAAGTCCGAGACGATGGTGGGCACGAGCGGGGCCTGCATGAGCTCGCCCGCCGTCCAGACCACGACGATGACGGCGAACACCGTGGGCGTTGAAGCCAATCCGTTGAGCCCGAATCCGATCCCGGTCACCAACGCCGCCAGCACGATGACATTGGCGCGGTTGAATTGACTTACCAGGTGGGTCATGGGCACCTGAAACAGGACCACGAGGAGGCCGTTGACGGCGATGATCCGGCCGTACACGTCCGGGCCAATGGAAAGATGCCCCAGATAAAGGGGGAACGTGGACATCGACTGCATGAAGACGAAGCTCAGGAAGAGCGTACCCAGGCAGAAGCGGATGAACACCGCATCGCCGAGGATGTGCCGCAGCGCGGCGCGGGCGCTGGGTGCGGCCTCGGCATCGTGAGGTTGATTTGAATCTCGGGTCGGGCGACGCAGCGTCTCGGGGACGCTCAGGGCGATGATCAGCGCGTAGGCCGCGGAGGTGGCGGCGTCGCCCCAGAACAGGTACTCGAAGGCGTGCGTGGCGAGCATTCCGCCCACAAACGGGGCGATGGCCGCGCCGACATTGATGGCGATGTACATCAGCCCGTAGGCGTGCGGGCGGCGCTCCACTTCCACCACGTCGGAGATCATCGCCGACACGGCCGGGCGGTACATCTCCGCCAGGAAGGCAAACAGCAGAACAGCGCCCAGAATAGCGGTAGGGTTGCGTATGGATCCGAAGACGGTGAGTACGCTCGCCCCGCCGAAGAGGCTCAGCAAGATGACGGTCTTGCGCCCGATGGTGTCGGCAAGGTGCCCGCCGACCAGGGCGGCCAGCAGCGTGCCCAGTCCGAAGACCCCGATGGCCCGCGTGGCGAAGAGCCCGCCGAGCTGCAGCCGCTCCTGAAGATAGATGGCCAGGAAAAGCATCACGAACGTGCCGGCACGATTGATCAGCGTGCCCAGACAAAGGATGTGCACCGTGCGGGGAAGACTCAGGTATTCAGCGAGCATGCCCATTGGCTGGGCATCATCGCCGGTTGGTAGCCATGACGATAGGGAGGGAGACGATCGCGTTGCGTGTCTTCTACTTGATGGCCACAGGCTGTGGGGCGACGTTGGCGAGCATGCGCTGTAAGGCCAGGACGGCGAGGCGCTTGGTTTCGGGATCGACCTTGATCTGGTTGACCACGCGGCCGGCGACGAGTTCATCCAGCGCCCAGAGCAGGTGCCTCAAATCGATGCGGTACATGGTCGTGCAGAGGCATTGAATGCCGGCGAGCGACCGGACGGCCTTGTCGGGGTGCTGCGAAGCCAGACGATGGACGAGGTGAATCTCCGTGCCGATGGCCCAACGCGAGCCGGGGGGTGATTCGTTCACCGTGCGGATGATGAACTCCGTGCTGCCGGCCAGGTCCGCTTTCTGGACCACTTCCCACTTGCACTCCGGATGCACGAGGATCTTGCACCCCGGATCGCTGCGGCGGATCTCGTTGCACTGGGCCTCGGTGAAGAGCCCGTGGACGCTGCAATGCCCCTTCCAGAGGATTACCCTAGCGTTGCGGACATGGTCGGGCGTCAACTGTCCATCGTTGGCGAGGGCAATCGAGCGTCCGCGCGGTCTAAAGCCCGCGGCTCGCTGCGTCTTGGGGTCGTAGACCACCATGCGATCCAGCGGGATGCCCATCGCGTAGGCCGTGTTGCGCCCCAGGTGCTGATCGGGCAGGAAGATGACCTTATCGCCCTGCGTGAAGGCCCACTCCAGCACCTTGCGGGCATTGCTGCTCGTGCAGCAGGCTCCGCCGTGCCCGCCGCAGAAGGCCTTGATGGAAGCGGCGGAATTGACGTAGGTGATGGGGATCAGGTTCGCGCCGCACTCGTCGACGAGGAAGTCCCAGGCGGTTTCAAGGTCCTCGATTTCGGCCATGTCCGCCATGCTGCACCCCGCGGAGAGATCGGGCAGGATGACTTTCACCCGATCGTCGCTGAGGATGTCGGCGGACTCGGCCATGAAGTGCACGCCGCAGAAAACAATGAACTCCGCGTCCTTCTGCTGGGCCCCGATCTGTGAAAGTTTGAGGCTGTCGCCGGTGAAGTCCGCGAAGCGAATGACCTCGTCCTGCTGATAATGATGCCCAAGGATGACCAGCCTCGATCCCAGGGTGCGCTTGCGTTCGGCGATGGCCAGAGCCATCTCATCCTCGGTCAAGGCGGAGTACTTCGGCGGCAGCGGCGGCTGGAAGAGGATCATGCCTGTTTCTTTTCGGTCATCTGACAGAGTCCCACTAATCGATTATACACTCGACTTTCAGACAGTGAGAACCCGCGGTGAATTCAACACGGCTGGCGGTCAAGATTGCGGCAGGAGCGGTTGCGGCCGTATCCGCGGCGGGTTGCGAAGACGATTCGCGACCGGCGTCCCGACAAGCCGTGACCGTTTTCGCGGCGGCGAGCACGAAGGATGTCGTAGAATCCCTGGCGGTCGCCTTCGAGCGAACCTCGCACGTTCAGGTCAGGGTTTCCCCCGGTTCGTCGAACCAGTTGGCGGCGCAGATCATCGCCGGCGCGCCAGCCGACGTGTTCATCTCCGCAAGCAGCGAGTGGGCCGACAAGCTGAGGGATTCGAATCTGGTCGAGAGCCAAAGCCGGTTTCTGAGCAATCGGCTGGTGCTCGTGACTCCACGGCGCGCCGCGTCAAGCATCCGCTATCCCGCGGACATGGTTCCCATTGACAGGGCAAGAGTATCGCTGGCGGGCGAGAACGTTCCCGCCGGGAGGTACGCGGAGCAGGCCCTGCGCAGCCTCGAACTCTTCGACTCTCTGGCATCGGCGGGGAGGATCGTGCGCGGCGGTGATGTGCGCATGGCTTTATCCTACGTCGAGCTTGGCGAAGCGGACGCCGGTGTCGTTTACGCAACCGACGCCAGGGCGTCCAGTCACGTAGAGGCCGTCTATGTTTTCGACGAGTCGTTGCACGATCCCATTCGCTACCCGATCATCCTGCTCAAGAGCGCCGAAAAGAATGAGGCCGCGCAGAAGCTGTACGAGTTTCTGGTCTCGGATGAGGCGAAGAGGTCCTTTGCGGCGGCAGGGTTTACCATCGTAGATGGACAATAGGGGCAAGCCGGAAGGGCGAGGGTGAGGGCGACCAAGGCGGGAGCCCGAACGCCGAGCCGTTCCCTGCGAGTGTCGCAACGAACGCGGTCGCGCTGGTCGCTGAGACGGAGTATGGTCTTGAGTCCCGACGAATGGCAGGCGGTTGGACTGAGCCTGAAAGTTGCTGCGGTCGCCGTTGCCGTCTCGCTGCCGCCGGCCGTGCTGCTGGGGTGGATTCTCGGGCGCCGCGAGTTTCGCGGAAAAGTGATCGTCGAAACTCTCGTGACCCTGCCTCTGGTTCTGCCGCCGGTGGTCGTGGGCTATCTTCTGCTCATGGCGTTGGGCCGCCGCGGAATCATCGGACAGGCGCTGGAGGACTGGCTCGGCGTACGGATCGCCTTCACCTGGTGGGCAGCGGCGCTGGCGTCCGCAGTCGTCGGGTTCCCGCTGCTCGTGCGCAGCGTGCGGCTG
This sequence comes from Phycisphaera mikurensis, assembly GCA_005240095.1. Taxonomy (GTDB): domain Bacteria; phylum Planctomycetota; class Phycisphaerae; order UBA1845; family UBA1845; genus SBAX01. The sequence continues at coordinate 3,293 of SBAX01000437.1, read as the reverse complement.
GGGTTCGCCGCGGTTGATCCGCGCCTGGAAGCCATCGCCCGCACGCTGGGAGCGAGTCGCTGGCGTACGTTTTTCGGAGTGAGTATTCCGCTGGCTTGGCCGGCGATCGTGTCGGGCGTGGTGCTGGCCTTCGCCCGCGGCTGGGGCGAGTTCGGTGCCACGATCGTGATCGCCGGAAACATCGCCGGACAGACCCGCACCGTACCCCTGGCGATCTACGGTTCGCTGGAGACGCCCGGCGGATTCGCCTCCGCCTGGCCGCTAGTGATCCTTTCCATCGTCGTGGCCTGGGCGGCGCTGCTGGGCAGCGAGTGGCTGGCGCGGCGCGGCGGGCGACTCTCGGTGGCTGTTCGATGACCGGCCTGCACGTAGCCTGCGGCCACTCCTTTGACGGCGGGTTCACGCTGGACGCGCAGTTCGAGGCCCCGCCCGGAGTCACCGCCCTCTTTGGCCCCTCCGGCAGCGGCAAGACCACGGTGCTCGAGATCATCGCCGGAGTCCGCCGTCCCCAACGGGGCAAGATTCAGCTCGGCGAGAAGTGCTTCTTTGACGATCACACGCACGTGGAGCTTCCGTCCCAGCAGCGCGGCGTGGGGCTCGTACCCCAGGACGACCTGCTCTTTCCGCATCTTTCCGTCCGTCAGAACCTCCAGTTCGGAGTGCGATACTCGAAGCAGGCACGACCGGAGTTCGAGCACGTGGTGGCCGTCCTGCGGCTTGAAGGGCTTCTCGATCGCAGACCGTCTACGCTCAGCGGCGGAGAGCGCCAGCGCGTGGCGCTCGGCCGGGCCGTCCTTCGCGGCCCCGACGTGCTGCTCATGGACGAACCGATCAACGCCCAGGACGAGGCCCTCAAACATCGCCTGATTCAGGACCTGTGCGCCATGGTCGCGGAGCTTTCCATCGTGGCCATCTTCGTCAGCCACGATCAGAACGACGTCCGCCGCTTCGCGGACCGCGTGGTCCTCCTGGATCGGGGCAGGGTGGTGGGGGCCGGTCCGGCGGCGGCCACCCTCGACGCCACGGTCAAGAGCCACGCGGCGGGAATCGACACCCCCACGAACCTCGTCCGCATCTGCGAGATTCATGCGGAGCAGGGCGCGTGGATCGGCGCGCTTGGCGAGAATCGGGCCGTCCTGCCCGCGGGGCAATACCCACCCGGCGGCGCGATCTACGTCAGTTTCCAACCCGCCGATGTGTTGCTCTCCCGCGAAGACGTGGGCGGCCTGAGCGTCCGCAACCACTGGCGTGGGAGGATCATCGACATCGTCACCTCCGCCGGGCACGTCTTCATCCACCTCGACGTAGGCCAACCCATCTGGGCCGAAATCACCCCCCAGGCCCAGCAAAGCCTCGCCTTCCGCCCCGGCGACTCCGTCATCTGCCTGGTCAAAACCTCCGCCCTCCGCCCGCTCCAAACGACGTGAGCGGGGGCACAGGGCAAGTTGGCTGTCAACGTCGTCACCGCCGAACGCGAGCTAGGCCAGAACAAGAGCACTGCCGGCACGGCAGTGGCACACACGCCTTTTCATAGTTCAACAGTGCCACCAGCCCGATAGCTCGATCGCTTTCAGTCTCTCGCTCCGCGCAATCATAGCCTGATGGATTCGCCATGCACGCCAGATCGCCGCCCGGAAAAAACTCGCTACAATCACCTTGATGTTCGACTATTTTCGGGATGGAAGCTGGGCGCTACAACGAGTTTGGTTCGAAGCGCTCGCCGGAAGCTACAGCGGTCGCGGGTTGTTGAAATGGAGCCCGGACATGGGTTTCCATCTCGATGCCTTCGTGGACCGGCCAAGCCCAATTCCCAGCACCATCCACTTTGGGAAGCCGCGAGTTCTCGGGCCGCACGAGAAGAGACACGTCAGAGTCCGCTTTGCGCCGGGTGTTCGGGGGATCTCGTCCCAGATTGTCGTAACTGATCAGCTGGAACTGATTAGCGACAATCGGTTGGAAGTCGACTTTCCTGGGCTCCTCGAAGTCTCTCGCCGATCACAGGCGTCTACCGACCGCCATGTCGGTCGCGCAATTCTCGCGACTGGTAAAGATATGGTGCTTCCCGATTCGGTGACGAGGCAGTCGACGGTTGCGGATCGCGTTGTACGGCAGGAGTTCACACTAAGCGCGATAGACTACGAGGACGAGTCCCTTCGTGTTTGCGCATTAGTGGAGCAAGGCAGTTATGTACGGCTCGAATGGTCACTAAGGGCAAGCGATTGGTCCAAACAGCAGGCCTGGGGATTCGCCAACGCCTTCGCACTTGCGCTCTCTATTGTAGCTGGCGAGACGGTGCAGGTCGTTGAACGTACGTGCATGCGGGGCGAGCGCGAGTATTGCGAACGTTGGCGCAGGCACAAGACTACGAAGCTCGACTTTCTGCGGCCTATGCCGGGGCACGACATAATCCCCAAGGAACTCCTGATCCGGCTTCTGCGAGCCTTCCTCACTGATGCTCGCTGCGCCGACATTTCCCGCCGGACGCTTGATCAGCTCGCGGAGGCCGCACGTCAGCAGACTCACGCGGGTCGCGAGCTTCTCTGCGGTACGATTCTGGAAGCGATCCTTAGGACGATCGACGCGCGCCCATTCATCCCAGCAGACAACTCATGGGACTGGAGCCGTAGCTTAGAGAACTTCCGCGACAAGTACCTGGGTGCGAAGTGGCACAAAGCTATCGAGCGTGTCAAGGAGGCGTTCAAACGGTTGCGACACAGAAATGCGCACCCGGACTGGCTGACTGCGAAGAACGGAACCTTCGCATCGCCGTCGCTCGAACAAAGCTTAGATGACGTGGTGTTTCTGAGTACTTTCTACGGCTATGTGATCCAGGCCCTCGCGGGATGCCCGGAGCTGGAACCAAGATTCCTAAAACCAATGAAAGATTGGAACGCGCTGATTATCGTTACCACCGGCGCCTCGGAGCAGCCTCCATCCCAAGATGCTTGAAACACCGAGGACGAGGAGTGAGCGTGGCCGGGTGGCACGGTCGGCCTCCCCTCCGTGTGCCAGGGCTGTGTCAGCCGTGCTTTCGTGGACCCACTGCGGGCATCGCTAGTCTCCGAGGAGTAGCATTCGGGGAGTAGACTGCTACGTCAATTCTCACCGTGGGGCGACCGAGGAGGCTTATCGCGAAGAATGGCCATGCGAACCGCAAGTTGTTGCGGCGCAAGGGGTTGCGTAGCCCGGCTTCGCATTTTGACTTGTACCCACCCTTGATTCGGGCGGGCGTGGTTGGTCAGAAAAAGCGCCGCCGCGGCCTTTTGGGCCGCGGCGGCGCGGTGGGTGCGTCA
>SBAX01000139.1 GCA_005240095.1 Phycisphaera mikurensis | reverse complement strand
GTCCTGGTAGGGATGCACGTTGGCGAAGCCCGGCAGGGCAGCCACCCGCTCGTTGACCCGCGGGTTGTACTTCATCGTGCAGCTTCCCAGCGGATAGAAGTTGCCGTCGATGCTGAAACAGCGGTGGGCGAGGCGCTTGTAGTGGCGGACCACGTCCAGCTCGCCCATTTCCGGCAGGGGCGGCGGCGCATCGGCCAGCAATTCGCGGGGCACCAGCTCCCGCGCCGCTGCGGGCACGTCCGACCCCGGCAGCGAAGCCCCGCAAAGCCCGGGCGATCCGGATTCAAACAGCAGTCGGTCCTCGGACAGATCCGGCGCGGCACTTTCCTTCATGGGCTCGGCTTCCACTCGACTCATCAACGTCGTCATTGCCTCATCCTGTTACGCGCCGGGGCGCGACGCCGGCGGATTGGCCCGCCATAACTCTTCCAGTCGGTACTCCGCGCCGCATTCGGGACAGCGGCACTGACTGAGTCCCGATAGATCGTAACCACACTTTGGACACAGCGGCGGGGCCTCCCTGGCCGCCAACCAGCCGCGCACAAATCCATTTCGCCATACGAGCGTTGCAGCCAGCGCCGTCACCCCCAACGTCAGCATCACCAGAACGCCCACGCCGACCACGATCCAGGGACCCACGGGGCGTGTAGTGAAAGAGGCCAGCACGGTTCGGTCGCCCGTCCATAGATCAAACCGCCGCGAGAGTCCCTAAGCGGCCTCGAGCGCGGTGATCAGTTTCTCAATCTCCGCCTTGCTGCGCTTCTCCGTCACCGCCACCATGAAGCAGTTCGCATGGCGCTGATCAAAACTGCTCAAGGCGATTCCGCCAAGAATCCCCCGGCTGCGACAATGGGCCAGGACCTTGTCCACGCCCCGCGTAGTGCGAACCACGAACTCCTTGAAGAACGGCGCCGAAAAAGCCAACTCATAGCCCTTCAGTTGCGCGATACGTTGAGCGGCGTAGTGGGCCTTGTCGAAACAGCGCGACGCCACCTCGCCGATCCCCTTGCGCCCCATCGTGGCGAGATAGATGGCCGCCCGCACCGCCAGCAGGCCCTGATTCGTGCAGATGTTGCTCGTGGCCCGCTCGCGCTTGATGTGCTGCTCGCGGGTCTGCAGCGCCAGGCAGAAGCCGCGGCGACCTTCCAGGTCCCTGGTCATGCCCACCACCCGCCCGGGCATCTTGCGCAGGTACTTCTCCCGCGTGGCCATCAGGCCCAGATAGGGGCCGCCATACTGCAGGGGCACGCCTAGTGGCTGTCCTTCGCCGACAACGATATCCGCACCAAACTCCCCCGGGGTCTTGAGCATGCCCGAGGCAATCGGATCGACGGAAACAACCGCCAGAGCCCCCTTTGCATGGGCGGCCGGGATAAGGCGGTCCATTCGCTCGATGCACCCGAAGAAGTTGGGCGACTGCAGCACGGCCGCGGTGGTCGAATCGGAAATAGCCTTCGCCCAGGCCTGCTCGTCCACGACGCCATCCCTGGTCGGAACGGTGGTGATCTCCATGTCTCGTTGCAGGAGATAAGTGTTCAGCGTCCGGCGGATGTCGGGATGGCACGTCTCGGCGACGACCACATGCTTGCGGTCATTGATGGAATTGGCCATCAGGACGGCCTCGGCCGCGGCGCTGGCACCTTCATACAGGGAGGCATTGGCGACTTCCATGCCGGTAAGCTGGCAGACCATGGTCTGGAATTCGTAGAAGAGCTGCAGCATGCCCTGCGAGGCCTCGGCCTGATAGGGCGTGTACGCGGTGAGGAATTCACTCTGCGCTGCCAGGGCATCGACGACCGTGGGAATGAAATGGTCGTACGCCCCTCCGCCCAGAAAACACACCAGGTCGCTACAGCTCTCGTTCTTCGACGCCAGTTTGCTCGTATCCTCGAGCAACTCCAGCTCACTGAGCCCGGTGGGAAGCTTAAGATCATCTTTGAGCCGGAAGCGCTGCGGAATCGATGAGAACAAGGAATCGATCGACTCCGCGCCGACCGCTTCGAGCATGGTTCCAACTTGGTGGTCTGTCAGTTGTGTATATCGCATGATCAAAGGCCAAGCGACGAAGCGACGGAGCGACGAAGCGACGAAGGCCTACAAACCTCTCTTCCTTGGTAACTGGTAATTGGTAATCCGTAACTTGTCACTTCCCGTTCTTGCCCTTCCTCACCCCTAAGACGTCGGGCTTGAAGACCTTGGTCTCCAGGGCCTTGTTGTAGTTCGTCCACTTCGAGGCCGGATCGCGGTCGGACTCGATCTCCGCCAGGAACATGTGCACCTTGGCGTCGAGATTGTCGAGGTGATGCACGGCGATGGCCTCGGGCACCGCGGGAATCTTGGGGCTGCCGAACTCGTACTTGCCGTGGTGGCTCAGCACGATGTGCTGAATCACCCAGCGGAGCTGATCAGGAAAAGGCTTGCCGGTGCGGGCGACGATGGCGTCGATCTTGCGATCGATCCACAAGGCGGCCTGCACGATGTGGCCCACGAGTTGCCCGTCGTCGGAGTATCCGATGGCCGCGTTGAAGGTCAGCTCCGTGGCCTTGCCGATGTCATGCAGGAACAAACCCGCCAGCACCAGGTCCAGGCTCAGCTTGGGGTACTTGGGGATGACCAGCAGGCCCAGCTCCAGAAGCTGCAGGGTGTGCTCGAGCAGCCCCCCGATGTAGGCGTGATGCATGGCCGACGCCGCCGGGGCTTTCTTGAACCGGGCCATCAGCGGCTCGTCGTCGAGAAATTCTTTGACCAGCGCCGCCAGGTCAGGGTTCTTGATGGTCTGCAGGATCTCCACCATGCGATTGTACATGGTTGGTATGTCGTTCTTGGTGATGGGGATGAAGTCCGCAAAGTCAAACGACCCGGGCACGGCGGGCATGACCGCGTCGATGATGAACTGCATGTTGCCCTTGTAGTTCTCCACCCGCCCCTTGAAGCGCATGAAGCCGCCTTCGGGCATGCCCAGGAACATGTCCTCGGTGGCCTGCCAGGCGCGGGCCACAAGCTGGCCCGTGCGGTCGACGAGCACGGCATGGATGTACAGAGCGCCGTTGTTCGTGGTGCGCAGGTCCTTCGATCGGATCAGGAAGATCTCCTCCTCGATCCGTTCGCCGGCCTTGATCTCTGAAATGAACCGCCGAGCCATTCCGCCAACCGCCTCCGCTTTCAAGCGCTAGAGAAACCAAGTTTACGAGACCGTCCGGCGAAAGCAAGCACGAGGCCCAAGCTACAGCGAGCCGGTCCCGGCGGCTGTTAGATCTGCAAAAACCTCGCGGTTGCCGCCGTGGCCGCGGATGGGACTTTCGAACGTGCCGCGCACGAGCCAACCGGCAGCGCTGATCTCGCTCAAGACCTTCGACACAACCG
>SBAX01000364.1 GCA_005240095.1 Phycisphaera mikurensis | reverse complement strand
GCCCCCGAGCGTACTCCCATGACAGGCTCGACAGGAGGCCCCGCCCGCCGCCGTGCTGCCGTCAACCGCCGCCGGCGGGCCGCTGCGGTAGGCGAAGGCCGTGGCTTGTGCCAGCAACACGAGCCCGCATGCGACCATTCCTCGACTGACGGCTGATCCACTTGAACCCCGACCGGCTTGTCCGAAAACGCCCCCCATCCTTCCCCTCCTCATAGTCGCTTGAGCCGCCTGGCCTGCCATAATGTAGCAGAACGTCACCTGAATGTCAGCGCCGAGCCTGGTTATGGGGCTGCTGATGTGGACGCCTGCCGGTCGGCTCGCGGAAAGGGCGATCCCGGCCCGAGGCTCGGAGGGTTGGATTGGTCTGACCGCCGCCGAAGGCCAGCCGGGAAAGAACTCATGCCGGCATCGGCCGGCGGGCGCGGGCTGCGAAGACCGCGACGGCCAGCAGCATGGAGAGCACCAGGACTGCCTGCCCGTAGCCTCCGAGGGCCGGCGCCGCGGCTGCTCGCCCGACGGATACGGATACATCGTCGATCAGCATCGTTCCTGCGTTGCCGCTTCCCTCGCCTCGGAAACAGAAACGGAACACTTTCTTATCCGCGGAGCCCGCGAGATTGATGGGCAACGAAGCACCTGGTCCGTCATCCACCGACGCAGAAACCCGGTTGGTGGCGAAGTTCACGTGCAGGAACACTTTCATCCAACTCCCGACCCTCAGCCCACCCAACGGCGTAGATGCTGGGATCCCGCCGATACCCAACACCACGAGCCTGGGGCCCGAACTGGTAAACTCGACCCCCCACGCGTTCCCGAACCCCCCGGTATTGTTGTGCTGGATGACCAACTTGGGCCTCGTCGCGGCTTCCGCGGCAGGCACGGTCTCCAGATTAACGTAGAAGACCCAGGTGTAGTCCTCCACCACGGGTGCGGTGACGGCTGGACCGTAGAAGCGGTTCTGAACGTTCCCCGCATCCTCGTCGGTCACGCGCAGCCACCGCCTGGAGTCACCCCGTGTCGTCTGAACACCGAGCACATCATTCGCTCCTACGACCGCGAACGGACTCTCCGGCGGCGAGTTCACCGAAAACCAGGAGATGAGCGTGTTGATATCAGCCCCCACGGCCATGGACTCAAAGTCCTGCGTGCCGCTTGGGTACTCCACTTCCGCGTGGACTGCAGAGATCAGACTTGCGAGAACGAGTAACGCATCGACCGCGGTCTTCCGATGGTTCCGGGACATGGCCCCTCCTCCAGCATTGGCCGTTGGCTAAAACGCGAATTCCAGCCCTATATGTCCACGACTACACCCGCATTGCACTCAAGGCCCGGCAAGACCGGGCACGTACAGCAAATCCACCATGTACGCCCGGTCGTGGGGCGTGTATTCATAGACCACCAGCCCGCCGAGCCGCTTTTGGAAGAGGTTCAGGCCCGACCCCGCAGCCACGCTCGCTTCCTTGTCCCCGGAAGCGCGATCAACAAAAAGGAGGACTTCCCTCCCGTACACGTGGGCCAGGACCGTGGTTGTGGCCGGTGTGATGCTGTTGCAATAGTCTATGCCCGCCCAGGCGATGCCAGGCGGGGGCGGCAACATCGCCAGACTCTGCCCGAACCGTCGCCGGAAGGTGGTTTCGAACTCCCGGTCATCCTTGCAGACCCACTGCGGGCGGAATCCGGCGTCCACCGTGTCTTCGTAGACCTGCGAGAGACTGCGCCACGGTTGCGGCGCGTAGGGATCGATCGGCCGGCGCCCCGTCTCCGTCCAGACCTGCACCCCCACCACCACAAACAAGGCAATTCCTGCAGCAATCGCAAAGGTTCGCGGACGCACGGCACGGCGAGGTTCCGCAATCGGCATGGGGCTGGCAACGATCGCTGTCGCGAGCTGTGCCGCCACGCGATCCAAATCCGCCGGGACGAACAGCCGCTCCAGCGATGCGTCGATCCGCCGCTGGCACGCAATCGCGCCAGCCAGCGCCGGGTCGCGCGACAAGCCCCGCTCGAACGCTGCCCGGTCTCCCTCCGTCAACAGACCATCGAGATATTGATCCAGCATGCCCGCGCCCATTCCATTAGTCTCCGAAACTGCCGTCGGCTTCGGACCGTTCCTTCCATAGATCGGCCAGTCGTTCGCGTAAGTACGCTCTTGTTCGATGAACATGGCTCATGGCCGTGCCCTCCGGGATGCCCAGTACCTGCGAAATCTGCGAATACTCCATGCCTTCCAAGGTCCGCAGCAGCAGGCAGGCCCGAGCCACGTCTCCCACGCTCCCCAAAGCCCGTACTACGCGCTCATCGAATTCAATCCGCTCTTTCGGCAGGGCCGCCCCGCCGCCCACGCCGGCGCCCTCATCCAGACGCACAAGCTCGATCGTCAAGGGACGATGGCGCCGTTCGCGCCGTGCCCGGTTCAGGGCCACATTGCGAACAATCTGCCCCGTCCACGCCGTGAAGTTCGTCCCCGCCCGGTACTGATCCAGCTTTCCGAGGGCAATGATCGCTGCCTCCTGAACCACATCCTCAGCCAACGCTGACTCACCGACGATGCCGATCGCGATAAGCCAGAGCACCCGAAAGGAAGCCTGGAATTGCGCAGCAAACTCGGCAGCGCTCGTCGAGGCCGCGCGTAGCTTCGCTTCCACGCCGGGGTTCGCCGCCTGCCGAATCATTCTCTACCCTGTAATGTCCGGGGAGGATCGGTCGATTGCAAACCCCATAAACTCGCCGGGCTCGCCCGGCGATGCTGGAGTTTGCGGCCTTGCCGGGGAGCGGTAACACTTGCCGACATGAGCCAAACCCCTGAGTCTCCCGCCCCGCGCCTGACCGAGGCCGAGTGGTACGACCTGAGCATCGACTGGAACGCCCGCCTGGGAAGGGAAATCCCAGTTCTCGCCGCCGGGCGGCCCGAAAACGGCGGCGAGAACTGGGATTTCCCTTCCCAGGCG
>SBAX01000031.1 GCA_005240095.1 Phycisphaera mikurensis | reverse complement strand
TGAACGCACCGCCCGCATCATCCAGTACCACCAAGCCCGCAACCGCACCGCCAAAACCTCACGACTCAAACGCCATGACAATTAGCGCTGTAGTGCTACGTCGATGCGCACGCGACCGGGCCGACGCACGACGGGGCGAGCTGGTGCTCGGGGCATCTCTACTTGCAGGATGCGTTGGCGGTGGCGCTCCCGAAGGACCGGATCCACGTGGCCGATGGGACCTACCGGCCGGACCAGGGAAGTGGGCAGACGCCCGGTGACCGGGCGGCGACGTTCCTCCTGGCCAACGGAGTTACGTGGAAGGGCGGTTTTCCGGGATGCGGGGCGATCGACGCGAACGAGAGTGACCCGCGACTGCACAAGAGCATCCTGAGCGGCGACCTCGCCGGAGACGACGCGCTGCCATCCGGGAGCACGTCGGAGAACGGCTATCACGTGATCTCGGCGTTCTTCGTGGATGCGGCGGAGATTCACGGCTTCATGATTACGGGCGGGCACGCCGATGGCAGTGATCCGCACAATCGCGGCGGGGGACTGTACAACTCCGGTGCCTGGCCGCAGATCGACACCTGCGTGTTTCAGAATAATGTCGGCACGTTCGGCGGGGCGATCAACAGCGAGGGCGGCAATCTCACCCTGAGGAACACGGTTTTCCTCGGCAACGCGGCCGGATTCAGCGGCGGGGCTATTCGCGGATGGCAGAGCGGACATGCGATCGACAACTGCCTCTTTGTGGGGAACTCTGCGGAGGCTGGCGGCGTGGCGTGGTTCGGGGCGAGCACGGGGGCGATTCGCCGCTGTACGCTGACTGAGAACAGCGCTCCCTCGGGAAATGCGCTGGCCTTCGATTCGTGCTGTCCGCAGCAACCCAGTTTCGTGGAAGTCATCGATTCGATCCTATGGAACGGTCGCGATGAGATCGCCAACGACGACTTCTCTGCGATCAGCGTGACCTACAGCATCGTGGCGGGCGGACTGCCGGGGCTGGGCAACGTGGATGAGGACCCCATGTTCGTGCCGGGACCGGCGGGCTGCTACTACCTGAGTCAACTCGCGGCGGGGGAACCGCAGGACAGCCCGGCCGTGGATGCGGGCAGCACTTTGGCAGGGAATCTATCCGGCTTGGGGGGGCGATTCACGCGAAGTGATGAGGCCAATGACGATGACTTCGTCGATATGGGCTATCACTTTTACTACACGGGCGCGGTGTTGGTGATGGGGGACTTCGATCGGAGTTTGAGAGTCGATTTGCGAGACTTTGCGCGGTTGCAAGAGTGTTTCACCAGTGATGGCCCCGTAGTTGTTCCGCCATGCTGCCGCATCTTTGACTTTGAGTTGGATGCGGATGTTGACGTCGAAGACGCGGATGCGTTCGCATCGGCCATGCTGGGACCGTGACAAGTCATTTCGGCAAGACAGATTGCGCCAGCAGGAATTTGTAGTTCGACGAGCTGAGTGTCTGCAGCTCTTAGCCCTCACCCCGACCTCTCCGAGGCGAAAGGGGACGGGGAGCACCTTTTTGCTCCATTTGATGAAGGAGTGAGGATGCATTGCTTCCAGGTTTCGATCCTCACCCCCAACCCTCTCCCTGCGAGGGAGAGGGAGACCCCCCTTGGTCCCCCCTTAGGAAGGGGGGAGGCTCAGCGTCTGCGGCGTTTGCGTTTGTCCTTCTTTGACAGCACGCGTTTGGTGGCGGTGGTTCCGGCTTTGAATTTTGGGACGGCGCCGGTGGCCATCATCTTGGAGAACTGGGTGCCGAGCTTGAGTCGCTGCATGAAGGACTGGCCGGACATCATCTTCATCATGTTGCGCATAGGCTCGAACTGCTTGACCAGGCCGCTCACGTCGGCAGGGTCCACGCCCGCGCCCTTGGCGATGCGGCGGCGGCGGGAGGTGTCGATGATCTTGGGATTGGCCCGCTCTTTGGGGGTCATGGAAAGGATGACGGCCTCGAAGCGGTCGAGCTCGCCCTCGTCGATCTCCTGATCGCCCATGGCGTCGGCCATTCCGGGAATCTTCTTCATGAGGTCCTTCATCGACCCCATCTCCTTCATCTTGCGGAGCTGCAGCAGGAAGTCGTCGAGGGAGAACTTGCCGGAGGCCATCTTGGCCTCGAGCTTGGCGGCCTCGGCCTGGTCGTACTGGCGCTGGGCCTGCTCGACGAGAGTGAGGATGTCGCCCATGCCGAGGATGCGCCCGGCGACGCGGTCGGGGTGGAACTCCTCGATGGCTTCGAGCTTTTCGCCCACGCCGATGAACTTGATGGGCTTGCCGGTGACCTGCTTGACGGAGAGGGCGGCGCCGCCGCGGGTGTCGCTGTCGAACTTGGTGAGGATGATGCCGTCGAGTTCGAGGCGCTCGTTGAAGGCCTTGGCGGTGTGGACGGCGTCCTGGCCGGTCATGGCGTCGAGGACGAGGTAGATCTGCTGGGGGTTGGTGGACTCGGCCACCTTAGCGATCTCGTTCATCAAGTCTTCGTCGATGGCCAGGCGCCCGGCGGTGTCGAGGATGACCACGTCGCGGTCGGTCTTGCGGGCCTCGGCGATGCCGTTGCGGCAGACCTTCACGGGGTTCTGTTGATCGCGCTCGAAATACACCGGCACGCCGATCTGGGCGCCGAGGACTTCGAGCTGGTCGATAGCGGCGGGGCGTTTGAGGTCCGCGGCCACCAGCATGGGCCGCTTGGCGCGGGAAAGCAGCATCTTGGCCATCTTGGCGCAGGTGGTGGTCTTGCCCGAGCCTTGCAGCCCGGCCATGAGCAGCACCGTGGGCCCCGGAGTGATGAAGGGAAGCCGCGGATCGACCGGGCCCATGAGGTGCACGAGCTCATCGTGGACGATCTTGACCATCACGTCGGCGGGTTTGAGGGTCTTGATGACCTCCGCACCGATGGCCTTCTTCTGGACCTCGTCGCAGAACTTGCGAGCCACGTCGAGGTGTACGTCGGCCTCCAGCAGGGCGGTGCGGATCTCCCGCATCACCTCGCCCACGTTGGCCTCCGTGATCTTCCCCCGCCCCCGCAACCCGCGGAAAACGTCGTTGAGCTTGGATGTCAAGGCGTCGAACATAGCGAGAGGTTCTAGTTGATTGCGGTGCGCTTGGTCAAGGTTGGTTGCCTCCGTCTGCTCTCCGGGCTTATCGCTGGTCAAGGCCTTGCAGGAATGCCGTCGCTCTTTTCGCCAGCAACTCAGAACGTTGCTTGAGGAACTGCTCAAACTTGTCTACGACGAGCACATCATCTGGCGGAATCGCCTGTTCGTCGAGGCGTGCTCGCGATACATTGTGCTCTTTCAGGTATTCGCGCGGCGGCTTCGAGCTAAAGGAGCGGTTTGCCTTCTCGTTGAGTACTACGATGTTCGCTATCGAATCAACCTGGTCAGGAAACGCATTCCGAACAAGCTTTCGTGCAAAGAAGTGGTGCCACTCTGGCTTGAAGCCTTCATTAAGTTCGTTATCTTCACGGTCGAAGCCGAGGCGCACGTCTTGACTCATCCAATCCTTTGCCTCGGCGTTGAAGACCGTGAGATAGAGGACGAGGCGCAGGAACCTGTCGGCGTAGTCTTCTAGGAAATCCTCCGGCTTGAAGTCCAGTTGGGCAGTTAGGGGCGAGGTCAGATCGTCGATGGCTTCATCGAAGTCGTGCTTGGTTCGGATCTGGCGCGTATCCTGATCGAGGACGGTGATTGCCGATCCGCTGTATCGCCCGTCGCGCGTCGCCACGAGCAACCAATGAAGGGCCTTCTTGATATTGAAATCATTTGGAAAGAACGCCCTCAATACGAAGAGTGGAATTAGTGCGTTGAGCGACGGGAGGAGATCGCTGGAAACGATGCCGTATTCCATGAGATGCTTGATAACGGCGGATATCGCCTCCTTAGTCTTCCGCCAAGTGTCGTCGAATTGGTCCGAAGGCTCCCAGAACGCTTCTGGAACATCACGGAGGCGGGCAACACCATGCCCAATAATCGCGAACGTTCTGACAACGACACCAGGATCGAACTCGAAACCCTTTGACTCAAGGTCTTTCAAGAATGGGTCAAACTTGTTGCGTATCCAACCCTGTTGCTTGGCAGCGACGAGTGCGATGACAATATCGCTTTCGCGGATCTTGGTTCCTGCTGTGTTCAATCTGGCGAAAATCTCCGCAACGTCCTCAAGTTCATGATCAACGATAATCTCATAGAGCTGTGCAGTCTCGATCTTCTTGATCGACTGCAGTTTCTCATGGATCTCCGCAAACAACTCATGGTTAGCCAGATCCTTGGATATCTCCATGCTTAGGGCGGACAGATTCGGTGACTTCAGAACAGCTCGAACCGAGACCCACTCCTTGGATTTCCGCCGAACGGGATTGGGCAAGCCAAACTCCAGGGCATTCTTGTCTTTTGCGATATTCACGAGGATGTCGTATCGGTCATAGTATTTGTTCCGTTGATTGGCGTCCGACCACCAGTACGGTTTTCTGCCGAAGAGCAGTGCGAGCGACGTTACGCGCTGTTGGCCATCGATGATCCACAGCTTCCTGCCCTGGTCGCCCTTCGCAGTCTGCGGCGAATCGTAAGAGGATTCCCAGAGGAGTAGCGTGCCGATCGGATATTCTCGCCACAAAGAATCGACAAGGTCAGCCAGCTTGGAAGCCCTCCAAACGTATTTCCGTTGGAATTCTGGTACGTTCAAGGCCCCGAGCGTGGCATCGTCGATGTGCCTAACGATGTCGGCAATGTGGAGTCGCTGATCCTTCACGGATGTCTCCTTGTCGCGTCCGCCCGGCGGCGTAGTCGCCGCATGCCACAGCGTATAATGGAACTCCGGGTTCGTCTAGAGCGACAGTGATCGTTCATTCGACAGGCCAGCCGCTTACGCACGCGCCGGCCTCTCCCGGGGTCCGTGAAGGCCAACATCTGCGTCACCCCGCCACGGCGTACTCGAAGGAGCGCGGGTTCTTGACGCGTTTGGAGGCGTCGAGGATTTCGATTCCCACGACGTTGCCTTCCTTGTCGTAGTCTAGGATGAGGCCGGGCTTTTCTTCGTCGCTCTCGTCCACGGGCGAGTCGCTGAAGGTCAGCGTCAGGGTGTCAGTTCGCGGGTCGTAGACGGCCTTCATGAGTGATCCCCAAGTCCGTGGGCGACGGCGCGAACGTCGGCTTCCCTCAGGGTCGGGAAGTCGTCGAGAATCTCCTGGACGCTAGCCCTCTCCGCCAAGCTCGCCAGCACCGTACGGAGCGTTACCCGAGTGCCTTGGAAGACCGGCTGCCCGCCGCAGATTGCCGGATCCTGTACGATTCTCTGTTCGTAATCCATGCAACCCCCGTGCGTCATCGTGGACAACATCCGTGGTGGCATGCTATCATTCGCACATGGCGACGACAAGAAAGACTCTTTCCGGCGAGTGGATGATTCGCCTTAAGCTCGAGCCGCTGGACGAAGGCGGTTACGTGGCGACCAGTCCGGACCTGCAAGGGTTGGTGGCCCAAGGTGCGACCATCGCGGAGACCATGGAGATCGCGCGCGACGTGGCGCGGAAGATCGTTGAAAGCTGCCTCGCCCACGGGGACCCGCTGCCGCTTCCCAAACGTCGCCGGCCCCGATCCATGGAGGCCGTGGTCCCCGTGACGGTGGTCGCATGACCTACCGCGAGCTGGTGCGGAAGTTGCGGACTGCGGGCTTCGAGTTCGACCGCTCTGCGGCCGGCAGCCATGAAATCTGGTACAACCCCACAACTCGCCGTCGAACGACTGTTCCGAACCATCCGGGCGACTTGGCGGTCGGCACCCTTCGCGCCATCATTCGGCAGGCGGGATTGACCAAGAAACAGTTCGAGGCGCTTTAGACCGCGATTGACCCTGGTCGATAAGCCACGCAGTTCCTCCGCCCCTGTGGGGGCGGGATAGATTCTGGAGACGAGGTTTCCACGGGTTGCGTCCGCCTGAGGCGGACTGCACCCGTGGCTACAGTCCGAACGCCCCTCCGGGGCGACGAAGACCCGAGACTGCCGGAGTTGGTGACCTAGCCTGAACTGAAAGAAGGATACTCAGTGACAACTACTCAGACGATCGCCAAACCAAGCGCGACGAAGGTCGTCGACGGGCGATATGTGTGGAACCTGGAGGAGGTCCCCGTCGGGCTGATCGGGCAGGCGGGGGCCTGGTTTGAGCTGGAGCGGGAGGGGGAGTCGGTGGTGATCCGGCCGACGCGGGCGTTGCCGCGGCGGTGTACGATCCGGCCGGCGGCGCTGTTCAGGCACAACAGGACGACGGGCACACACGGCTCGGCGGGAGCCTCGCCCTCCCAGTGCGGCTCGGCGGGAGCCTCGCCCTCCCACGGCGCCGACTTTCCGGACATCAGCACGGTAATGGGGCGGCTGGTTTTCGCCAGTGGGGCGACCGAGCCGCAGCGATACACCCCCTTCACGCGCGATCCGCAGCGGGAGCTTCGCGAGTTGTTCCTGCCGGTAGAGCCCATGCCCGATGACGACTGGCTGAACTCGGCGGTGCGGTGGACGAACGCGGTGGCCGTGACGCGGCGACTGCGGGCGGAAGCCAGCATAACGTGGAAAGGATTGCCCGCCGACCAGATCGAGCGGCTGGTGAACTTCGTGCATTGCACGGAGCCGGTGGAAAGCTGCACGCTGCACGCCTTGGCCCAGCACTTTCACCAGCGCGGGGGGTGTGTGATCGAGATCGGATCGTTTCGAGGGCGGTCGCTTTCGGCGCTGGCCTTGGGGCTGCGGTCGGTAGGGAGTGAGGCGAAGATCATTTCCATCGATCCGCATACCGAGCAGCCGCTCAATGAGCAGCAGGTGCGGCTGACCTTGTCCCAGCTCGGCGAGCAGGGGCGTGTGGTGCAGTACGTGGGGCCGTCGGATGAGGCCTGCAAGATTCTGCGCCCGGGATGCGCGTCACTCATTTTCATCGACGGGGACCACGGGCGCCGGCAGGTGATCAAGGACTTCGAAAACTACGTTGACATTCTTGCCCCGGGCGGGTGCATGGCATTTCATGATTACGGGTTCGGGAATCACGCCGGACAGGCCGACGCGCAGCCGGATGTTCGGCCGGCTGTGGATGAGTGTGTGTTCGGACATCCTGCGTTCAAACCGCTCCTGCTGGCGCAGGTTCTGATGGCGTTCGTGAAGGCGTAGGTTCTTTTCCGGTTGCGTGATTCGGCGATCAATCATCGAGACCCAGCCATTGCTTGCGGGCACCCCGCCAACGGATGGGGCCCTGCCTCGGCGGGAGCTTCCAAGTTCGGCATCGCATCAACACGGACAAGCAGAGCTTGTCTGTGCCACCCGCCAATGCGGCTCGGCAGGAGCCTCGCCCTCCCCCTTCCGCTCCAGGGATGCCTGTTCGAGGGAGCACGGGCCTTCGCGCGACTTACAAATGCGACAGGTGGTGGCGCGGCGGGATGTGTTGCTGCGGGGCGGCGGCCGGTAAGATAGTGATGCATGCCACAGGTCGCGGTCATTCCGGCCGATATCGTATGGTTGCCCGGTAGATCATCTCCCGCCTCGGCGCTCGGGGCGTGGTCGCGTCGTGCGCGGTCGCTTTCGGGCAAAGTCCGATTTCACCAGGAGGTTACAACGCATGAATCGCTTACTGAATTATCGCCCATTCCGTTGGCTGGTCGTGAGCGTCCCGGTCGTGATCGCCCTGGCGATGACGCGCTGCACGCCATCGGGGTCCGATGGCGGCGGCGGCACGGGCACCCTGCAAGTGTTCGTCACGGACAAGCCTTACCCGTTCGACTTGATCGAGTCGGCATGGGTCACGATCACCGAGGTGAGAGTCCGTCAGGCCGGGGTCGAAGATTGCGATGAGGAATGCGACGACGGACTGTTCTGCAATGGCGAGGAGCCGTGCGTGGACGGCGAGTGCCGCTCGGGTATTGCTCCGTGCGCCGCGGGCTTCGACTGCGATGAGGATGCCGACGCTTGCCTGAAAGTGTGCACGCAGGATAGCGATTGCGACGATGCCGCGTTCTGCAACGGGGCAGAGACCTGCGTCGGCGGGCACTGCGCCGCCGGGGCTGAGCCCTGCACCGGCGGGCTATTCTGTGAGGAGGACAACGACGTCTGCTCGACGACGTGCAGCAGCAATTCGCAGTGCGATGACGGCCTGTTCTGCAATGGCGGAGAGACGTGCGTGGCCGGGGCCTGCGTAGCCGGGGTCGCGCCGTGTGCCGCCGGTCAGGAATGCGAGGAGGACGAGGACGAGTGCGACGACGAGGATGATGACGGCGACGATGACGACGACGATGAGGATGATGACGACGGCGATGATGATGACGACGATGATGAGGACGGGCCGTGGGTCGTGATTTTCACGGGCGAGCGAGACTTCAATCTGGTCGAGCTTCGCAACGGGCAGACGGACCTGCTGACGGGTACGGATGTGCCTGCGGGAACCTATGACCAGATGCGACTGGTGGTCACGGAGGGCGAGGTGACCCTGACCGATGGGCGGGTGTTCAACCTGACGGTGCCCAGCGGGGGATCGTCGGGCATCAAGCTGCATTTCATCTTCGAGGTGGAGGACGGCGGGCAGACGCAACTGCTGCTGGACGTGGATATGAGCCGTGCGTTCCAGGCCATTCCCAGCGGGCATATTGACGACCCGAGTACGATCACCGGCTTCCACTTCCGTCCATCAATCGCGATGCGGTTGATCAACCTGCTCGACGCGGGCAGCGTTTCCGGCATGGTGACGGCCGCCGCGGATGGTTCGGTGCTGGCGGGCGTTTCCGTCACCGCCTTCGATGACGACGGCGAGGAAGTGACTTCGACGTCCACGGCGGCGGACGGCACGTATTTGCTGGGCGGCTTAGCGACCGGCACATATCGTGTCGAGTTCTCCTTCGTGGGCCACGACGACGTTTCCGTGGAGAACGTCTCGGTGAGCGCCGGTGAAGAGACGACGGGCGTGAATGCGGCGATGACGGCGACGGCGCCGTAACGGCGAAGGGATCAAGGGATCAAGGGAACAAGGACGAGTCTCAACAAACCAGGGCGCGGCTGGTGTCCTACGAGCCAGTCGCGCCTTTTTCGTCGGTTCCTGACCGGTATACCAACTGATCATCGCGCTTCCCGCCCATCGCTTCGCGTATCGTCCATCATGAGTGCGGCGCTCTCACCGTGACGCATGCGACCCTTTCAGGGCCTTTCAGGGTCGCGATGTCTAATCGGGGCGAGATCCGGGGGCGGCGTCCGCCTGAGGCGGACTTGCCCCCGGCTACTGTCGCGCAGGCTTTCAGCCTGCCGCCGTCCTCACGCTATACACGTACTCGCGATGGAGGGGGCACCCTGTGCATGTGGAACTCCGGGTTGAGGGTTGCATTGCATGCGCCCGTTGGGTACAATTCAGATCGAATAGAATCGTCCGTTCGGAGAAAGGCGATGTCCAGCACTCACGATCTCCGCCGCGGCATGGTCATCCGGTACGCAGGTCAGCTCCTGTCCATCCTCGACTTCAATGTCGCGCAGTCCGGCAAGCAAAAGCCCACCGTGCACCTCAAGCTCCGCAACATCAAGAACGGGAGCACCAGCGATCGCACGCTCGACGATCTGGGCAAGATCGAGGAGGTCCCCGCGGAGGTGCGCCCGATGCAATTCCTTTACTCCGCCGGTAAGGACCGCGTGTTCATGGATACGGAGTCCTTCGAGCAGTACACTCTCCCCGAGGAGATGCTGGGCAAGGATGCGGCCTATCTTGTCGATGGGGAGACGTACCGCGTTCTGGCCGTGGACGGACAGCCGGTGGCGCTGCAGTTGCCGCCGGTCATCGCCATGGCAGTGGCGGACACCGCTCCCGGGGAACACGGCGGCGGGGGCAGCAATGTCTACGAGGAAGCGAAACTTGCCAGTGGGCTGATCGTTCACGTCCCCCTGTTTATCAAGACGGGGGACAAGATTCGCATCAAGACCGATACCCGCGAATACCAGGGCAAAGAGCACTGAGCTGGGCGCGGGTTTTCTCTACTGCAGATTGACGAGCACAAGGACCAGCCCCCTGCCTTCGGGAAGGGCGGTCATGGCTTTGCCGATGATCGCGCCCTGGGCGGCGGTGAGGTCCGTGGCTTTCATCGCGTGACCCGGCGCTGATGACGTGGTAAGCATGTCGCCGGGCTCGATGGGGCCATTTGACGCATCGCACCAGCACCACACCTTACCGCTCAACGCTACGGAGGCGCCGCCGACCAGGGCCGAGTTACCCGGCGCCAGGGCGATGCCCGCCTTCAGACCGTTGGCTCCGCTGACGATGCCGGCGACCTTACGGTCATAGGTCTTTGATGAACGCGTCAGCGCGCCGGGCCGGTCGGGGTCGATGACTACTACCATCCCTGGTTCGATATTGCCTCCGACATCGAAACGCTCGGCGAGGTCTCCGCCGTCGATGATGTCGAGGGTGGTGACGATGGCATGGCCGTCGGCGATGAGGGCGGTTCCGCCGCCGTCGTTGCGGAAATAGCCGCCGGCGCCGGCGGCGTCAGTGGTGATGCCGGCTACGCCGTGGCCCTGGGCGGCCTCGCCGCGGGCGCCCTCGGTAAGCCCGCCAAAGGAGCCCTTGTTGCCGTTTCCGATTCGCTCGGCGAAGACAGCATTGACGCCGTTGGTTGTCTTGGCGACCAGGCCGTTGCCGTTGACGCTCTCGGCCCAGGCCCCCTCGCTCGTTCCACCCAGCCAGGCGCGGTTGCTGTTCTGGGTGCGCTCGGCGTAGACGGCATAGGAGCCTGTGCCGGTGGTGGCATAGACGCCCGGACCGGAGGCGCTGGCGCCGGAGACCCCTCGACCGCTTCCCGGGTGATTGCCGTAGACGGCGTAGCCGGTGTTGCTGTCGCACTTGCCGAAGACGCCGTAGACCTGCCCGGTGGTGCCGCGGGCGTAGCCGACAACTCCGGCAGCGCCGGCGGTGCCGGAGGCGGACTCGCCCTGAACGCCATAGGTGGTTCCGGTGGTAGCGGTCGCTATTCCGAATACGCCTTGGCCCGACGTGCTGGCGGCTTCGCCGTAGACGCCGAAGGTGCCACCGGTGCCGAAGGTGGCCAGCCCGTAAACGCCTCGAGCCCCGCCCGTCCCGGAGGCGGTCTCTCCGTGAACGCCGGCCTGCACGCCTGCCAGCGAAGTGTGCTTGCCGAGAACGCCTTTGCTGTTGGCATGTGTGCCGGTGCCCGTTACTCCGGCCTTGCCGTCGCCATCCGTGCGCCCGGTGACGCCGTCGCCGAGATCGGAAAAGCCGTGCACACCGACTCCGCTGGGGCTGGCGGTCTCGCCGTAGACGCCATAGTTGACCCCGGTTGCTGCGGTAGCCTTGCCGTAGACGCCGCGCCCGCCGGTGCTGAGGGTCTCGCCGAAGACGCCGTTGTTGACCGCGGAAGTGCCCGCGGCTTTGCCGTAGACGCCCGTGGCGGCCGCCGCCCCGGACAACGATTCGCCGACTACGCCGGCGGTGCTGCCGGACAAGGACTTATGCTGGCCGAACACGCCGATTCCTGTCGAACTGTTGCTGATGCCCCATACGCCGAAGGTGCTGTTGGAGGTGCCGGTGGACTCGCCGAGGACGCCGGTGGCGCCGGCGGTTGCTGATGTATTGGTGCCTCTAAGTATCGGGGTGCTGATGGCGCTTCCCGAGAGTACAAGGGGCACGGGCACGCCTTGGAGGAAACTGGAACTGTGCAGCCCGTCGAGCGTATCGGCGTTGATAGCCAGCGGCGCGGGCGTGATCGGCTGACGGGGGCTCAGCGTGATCGGGGTGATGTCGCCCGTGCACGCGGCGGAGATTTCCAGCCAGCGAGCGGCGCCGCCGAAGGCGGCAGCACCGAAATCTGCATCGGCCGTAAACAAGCCATTTGCCACTTGCACATCGGCAATGACCACGTCCGAACCGATCTGGGCGCCTGCGGAAGCGGCGTCGAAGAGACGAAAGGTGAGTGCGCAGGTCTCGCTAACCGGGACGCCGTCGCGCTTCAGTTGGCCCTGGTAGATGAAGGCGCTGGCGGCGTCGGCGGCCGCTGCGCTGGTCAGCACCGCCAAGACGACGATCACGTACGCGCGTGCTCGTGTTGCGAACATAGAGCTTCCTTCCATCGGAGCATTCCTCGCCCTGCACTCTTAGTGCACCGGCTGGGACGACATAGGCGTCGGGTGTACGCCTCGACCCCCCGTACTCCCCCCTTGGCAAGGGGGGAGGCACACTGCGGATGATTGTCCTGTTTCCCCGTTCGGGCGGAGTATGGCTCTTCGATTGTACTCCCGCGGATGGCACGATCGAATGCCGGAGAGGTCGTCCCATAAGTTTGCGAGCGGGAATCGATTCGCGCTACAATCGGCGCTCATGAAAGGCGAAGACGCTGATCGAGCCCTCACCCCTGGCCCCTCCCCCGAGGGGGAATCGTGTCCTCATTCCGGCTCTCTCTTAGACCCAGCCCTCACCCCTGGCCCCTCTCCCGAGGGGAGA
>SBAX01000479.1 GCA_005240095.1 Phycisphaera mikurensis | reverse complement strand
GAAGACGGATGAGTGGGCTGATTTCCAGAGGTGCCGAAATCGGCGGTGACATCGATCCGCTGGCGACGACCGTCCGCAGGACGGTCAGCGTGGAGTCCCCGTCGGCGGCGTTGATCGTCACGCTGCCATCGGGCGAGCGGTAGAGCACGGGCGGCGAACACTTCAGGTCCGTGCCGAAGAGGGCGATGCGCCGGGCGCCGCTGCGCTTGACGTACACGAACTTGGCGCCGCTGGCGGGAATGTGGTCCAGGGTGAAGTTGTCACGGGCGATGACCACGGACTGGATCGTTGGATCATCGCGTTTGACCAGAGCTTCGTACGCGGAGACCTGCACGCGCGGATCGGCGTCGTTGAGGAGTCTGCGGAGGGCAATGGCGGCCGCGCCCATGCCCTTGGCCTCGCCCAAGGCGCGTATGGCCGGGAAGCGAAACTCCCCGTTGGGCTTGGTGGCGTGGATCGCCAGCGTATCCACGGCCACGTGGTCATGAAGCCTCACGCCCGCCACCGCGGCATGAAAGCTGACGTACTCCTTTGGATGCCCGTACAACTCGCCAAGCACGGGCAGGGCGCTGCGCCCCAGGCCCTCAAAGCACCACGCAATCGGGGCATGCGGTGCATTGGGGTGCACGATTTCCGCGCCCAATTCGCGAGCGCGAGCGGCCTCGAAGGCCGGATCGCGGCTGAGGTATAAGCTTCGCACCAGAGAGAGAAAGTGACCCGTATCGTCATGATGCTCTTCGGGCACCTTCAGTTGGATGAATGAGGGAGAAGTCGCATCCGCCACGCGCTCCCCGGGGAAATGGGCGTTGAGCCGGTCCTGGATTTGCCGGGCGCGGGGATAGGAGGCCTCTGACAGAACCAGGCGAATCCGCCGATCTTTCTTTACCACGCCGCCGCCCACCACGATGCCCTCCAGCGGATTGGACTTGGTGGGACTGTCACCGTCGGAGAAGGGGTTGATAAACACCGGCCCGGCCGCCTGAGCGAGGACCTGGCCGGTGATCGTCGCCGTCGAACTGACTTCCCGGAAGATTTCCAGGTCGGCGGTGAACAGGCGCCCGCCGCGCAGGGACTTGGTCTGCGTGCCGGGAAGTGCCATCACGCTGACATCAAAAACGCTGCCCTCCACGGCCGCGGGTGGGATCTCCCCCTGCACCAGCACCACCGCCGTATCCACGTCGGCGATCATCTGCTCAGGACTCACGTGGCTCTCGCCCACGACGCTGCTGGAGAAGCGATGGTGCTTGTACAAGGTCTGCACGAGGCGATCGTAGATCGGCCGGGGACAGTCGGCCGAGCCGTTCTTCCCCAGCCCCACCACCAGCCCATAGCCGCGGACGCGCATGGGGGCCATGCCCTCGTAGTAGGTGAGCGACCCGATGGTGTCGCGGAAGGCCGCCGACTTGGCCAGGGCGGCGACCTGAGGATCAACCCCCACGTCGAGCTTGGCCTTCGACTCCGGCGGAATCGAACAACCGGCGACGGCGAGAACCACAGCCTGCGCGAGGATCTTCGTAATCAGGCGTACCTTGCGCATGAATGGCGTGGGCCTTGGTCGCTATCCGGACTGTCTTCCCCTGGCGCCGAGAAGGGACTCTCGGCACAGCCCTTCACAGGGCCATCTGCGTAGCATAGCACCGCAGCCAAAGGAAGACCAGCTATTCGGTGGTAAACTCGCTCGAGGAGAGCGTCTGGTTGCCGCTTTCTTCAATGGCCAGCACTTCCCATTTATAGAGCGTGCCCGGCTGCAGGAATTCGTTGGGCACGGTCACGCTGGTCACCGAAGGCGGAACATGAACGCTCAACTGCCGCTTGGCGAACGCATGGGGATGCGGCTCTTCATCCACTTCGACGATGAGCTGATAGGCGACGATGGTCACGGCCTCCCCGGTGATGGTCTGCGTGACCGGGCTCCAGCTTATGACCAAGTTGCTGGCCGGCACCGTAGCGCCTTCCTCGGGGGAAAGGAGCACCGGCCCGGCAGGGATATCGTGGGTCAGCAGGGCCGTGCCCACCGTCCGCCCGCCGTCCACCGTGGGTCCTTCGATCGTGTAGTCACCTTCGGGAAGCATGGCGAGGATATCTTCGATGGGAACTTCCGCGTTCTCGGGTTCCACGGTCTCGAAGAACAGCTCGGTCAGTCCGAGGGTCGCCAGTTGCCCGCGCCCCTCCAAGGTGAGCACGACTCCATCGGGCCCGGTCACGTCGAGGCGCTGCCAGCCCTCACTGTCAATGAATCCCTGAAATCCAGTGTCCAAGTCGGTGGCGTTGTGCTCGATGTTGAGCTTGGCTTCTTTGAGCGGCACGGTCTCGCCGCCGTTCCCGCCGTTGCCGCCGATCTCGATGCATCCGCAGACGGTCAGCAGACCACCGCAACCTACCACGAAAAAACCGCCGCGCTTGTAGCTTCCACCCTTGTCGCGTGCCATTGTGAGGCTCCTTTCTGAGCAAAGTCATGTCTCCGACCTGTCCACTTGACATTTGAGATTTGGAGCGAAACACATGGTGTCGTTGCCATCGCCATAAGAACCGCGCCGGTATTGCAGATGGGCCAATTTGCAAGGCGACTGCAAATTAGCCGCCCCGTCCGGGCGGCGTCAAGGTGAGGCCCCACAGGGCGTCGGGCCTCTGCGCTCGGGCATCCAGCCTCCAGCACCGGAGAAACTCGGAAAAAAAGCCGGTTTTTTCGCTTGACATATAAGTGAATGATTATATATTGCCGCACATGGTCCGGCGGCGGGCAGATAGCGGCGTATTTGCGGCCATCGCGGACCCCACGCGGAGGCGGATGCTCGATCTGCTTTCGGATGGGGAGCGAACGGTCACGGAGATCGCCCGGCCGTTTCGCATTTCGCAGCCGGGCGTGTCACAACACCTTCGGGTCTTGCGGCAGGCGGGCCTGGTGCAGGCCACGCGCGATGGTCGCGAGAGACGGTATCGCTTGAATGCGGAGGGTTTGCGCGATGTCTACGACTGGGTTGCTCACTACGAACGGTTCTGGAGCGGCAAGCTGGAAGGCCTGCGACGCTACTTGGAGAAAACCCATGGCCAAGATCATTCGTAAGGAGGCAGTCTACCCCTATCCGCCGGAGGCGGTGTGGGTAGCGCTGACTGACCGGCGGGCGCTGGCCGAGTGGCTCATGCCCAACGATTTCGAGCCCGTCCGCGGGCACAAGTTCCGCTTCCAGGTCGATCCCATGATGGGTCAGTGCGGGCTGACCGAGTGCGAAGTCCTGGAAATTGATCCGCCGCGGAGGATGGTGTGGTCTTGGGTGGTGGTGAAGCGACCTGATCTTCCGCGGCACAGGCCCATGACCATCACGTGGACGCTCTATCCGGAAGGCAAAGGCACGCGACTGGTGCTCGAACACGTGGGCGCGGAAGTACTGAGCTGGTTCAACCGCTTCGCCATGAAGATGGGCTGGGGCACCATGGTGAAACGCTGGATCCCGAAAGTGGCGGGCAATGTCCGCGACGGCGAGTTTACGCCCGGAGCGATTCCGCTTCATAAGCGATGCTACAAGGTGAAAACGCTGTCGAAGGACCTGACTTGGTGATATGCGGTAGCTGTCGCCGCTACGATCAGGCCAGGGATCATGGTTTGGGGGCGTTTTCGTCTTCCTCGGGGTGGGATTTGACGATCTGGTCGGTGACGATGATTTCGACGCGCTGATTGGCCCGGTGGCCGGTTTCGTCGTAGGCGACAGGAACGAGGCGTTCGCCGTCGCCGCAGGCGACCACGCGGAGCTGCGGCCATTGCAGTCCTTCGGCGACCAGGGCCTGTGCCACGGCCACGGCGCGATCGTAGGAGAGTTTGAGGGCGCGGTCGGGCTTGCTGAAGGCTTCGGCGGCGCTGGCGTGGCCGCGGGCTTCGATGACGAGGTTGTGACCGCGAACGACCTTTTGCATCTGCCGCAGCGCTTCCTTGCCGGATTCACTCAAGACGACACTTTCACTGTCAAAGGGCACGGAGCCCGCGGGGCTGAAGTAGCTGGACGGCCGGATGGAACGCACGTCGTGCTCGCGCCCGATCTGGCCTTCCTGATCGGACTGGCTGGGACCGCTGCGCTCGATGATGCGGCGGATGAGCGGCAGGTCCACGGGATTGGCGGAGTTGGGATCGACGGGGTTGTGGAAGGCCTCGCGGATGGCGATGGCGAGGTCGAGGACCTCGGGCGTGGCGGCAGCCTCAGGATGGCCGGGCTCCTTCGATTGCCCTCCGCCGCTGCTGGCGGGCTTGAGGTTCATGGCCAGGAGGATGACGAAGAAGCCCATCATGAGGGTGACGTTGTCGGCAAAGGAGATGAGCCACTCCGGAGCGCCTTCGTGCTCCTCGTGCGAGCCCCCCCCGCCGTGGCCATGACCGCCACCGCCGTGGCGTTTCTTCTCGTCGTGTTCGTGTGCGTCGGACATTGACCCTCACCCCGGCCCTCTCCCTAGGAGGGAGAGGGGGTCAAAACTGCAAGCCCCTCGCTAGCGCTCGCCTTGTCAATTCCTCCCAACCCCTACGCGGCCTTGAGTTTTCCGCGTTGGGCATTGGGGATGAATGCGACCATGCGGTCCATGGTGACGCGAGGGTTGTCGCCGGCCTGCAGCGAAAGGATGCCCTGAAGGACCATTTCGCGGCCGAGGATTTCCTCCGACGAGCGCAGGGCGAGCTTATCACCCATGGGACCGGCGACGGCGTTGGCCAGAACAGTTCCGTACATCGTGGCGGTGACGGCCAGGGCGAGCATTTGCCCCATCGCCTCGACGCTGCCGCCAAGCTGGCCGAACATGCCGATCTGCCCGATGAGCGTCCCCACCAGTCCCCAGCCGGGCCCGTAGAGCTTGATGAGGTCGAAGAACTTCTTGCCGGACTTGTGGCGCTCCTGCATGGCGAGGATTTCCATGCGCATGGTGGCCTCGATGGCCGAGGAATCCAATCCGTCGATGGCCATGCGCAGCGCCGAGGACACGAAGGGATCGTTGACGTTCTTGACTTCGCTTTCCAGGGCCAGGATGCCATCTCGCCGGGCTTTTTCGCTGAAGCTCACAACCATCTTGACCACATCCACCGGGTCCGGGGCTCGATGGAACATGAACCTCTTGCAGTATCCGAAAACGGCGGTGACGCGGCTGAGAGGCATGGCCATAAACACGACACTGATGCTGCCGCCGAATACCGTGAACACGCCCTCCAGCGAAAGGAACATCGTCAGATGCCCGTGCGACGCGTGGTACGCCACGAAGCCGAAGCAGACGCAGCCGATGATCGTTCCGATGAGGCTGGATTTATCCACGATTCATTTCCCTAAGGGCGCTTCTTAAGGTGCGTTCACCGAATGCACCCGCGCAAGAAGCGGGCGCGCACGCGCGTCCGCCTCCTCGCGATCACCACGTCGGTTTATCGGCAGGGCATGCGCTGAACTGACTCGCGCGTAGTGCGCCGCACACGCCCCATAAGCGCACTGTGGATTAGTGGACCTCAGCGGCGCATCTGCTGCGAGAATCCTTTCTCGCACCCCGCCCAAGCGGGAATCCTTTCCCACGAAGTCTTTCGCCCGCGATCAGCGCTCGCGGGATGGGAATCCCGCTTGGGTCGTGCCGAGAAAGATTCTCGGCAGAGCGTTGAGAAGATGCGGCTCGGCAGGAGCCTCGGCCTCCCCGG
>SBAX01000344.1 GCA_005240095.1 Phycisphaera mikurensis | reverse complement strand
CCGTCGCCGTTGCCGGCGGAACCATGGTGAAGGTCAGAGCCCGAGTGCGAGCCTGGCAATTCGCGTTGCCAAGACCGCCCGCGCAATTCCACGTGGGCGCGGGGGGGAGTCGCGATTCCGTCTGACAGAACGGCGAGCAGCCGTCTCCCGGAACGTTGTTGCCGTCGTCGCAACCTTCGCCTGGATCCGGAGCGCCGTTACCACACCCCACGGGCACGACGTAATACGCGGCAGCCCCCGCAAGGGTATCGGCGTCCCCATCGAGGCCGAGCGTACTGAAGCCATCGACGGCATAATCGACCCGGATCTGATAAGCGCCCGGTGCCATTCCGGCCGTGTCGATAGTCATCGATCCCAGGACAAGGCCCGTACCGACGGATGCAGCGTTGTTTCCGCCCGCAAATACGCTCTGCGTATAGAACCCGACGTCGTACTGAGGTGTTGTGACGTTGGAGAACGCGGCGAGCCATTCGGCACTGTATGCAAACAACAGGTCCGTGGCCCCATCGCTTCCGATGATCGCGTCCGCGGTGTTGAAGCCGGGGATCATATCGACTGCGACGGCGACGTCAAAAACGACGTCGCTCCCGGCATTCACGGCGGTTGGTCCCTGGGGGGCGAAGGCTGCGGTGGCGCCGGCGGCGGATGGCCCGAATCCATGCGATCCGAGCACGGACTGAAGGAGCAGTAAGATGAGCAACCTGCAAGACCGGTCCATATTCCAACCGCCTGCCTACCGTGCCCCGGTGAACTGGGAGAGAAACTCGCCCACCTCCACGAGGTCCACATCGGCGTCCGCATCCGTGTCATACCGACCGCACTGAGGGTCGCTTTGCTGCGGCCCGCCGATGCAGGACCAGAGCAGCTGAAAGTCATCGAGGTCCACGTCGTTGTCGCACTGGGGATCGGCGAACGGGCAAGCAATGGTGAACGTGCCCAGGCCGCCCAGGTCCTCGTGAACTCCGGTCAGAATCAGTGAACTCACGTCTCGAGCAACGTCCGCGTCGATACGCACGTCGTAGCTGCCTTCGCTCAGCCCGGCCGTGTACACGGTGACCGTCCCCAACGGGAGGGTCGTTCCGACGGAGGAGGTGTTATTCCCCCCCACAAACACATCTTGCACGTACAGCCCGACGTCCGCTGTGGGCGGTGTCACGCGACCGAACGCCGCTTGCCACGCGGAGCTGTACGTAAACCCCAGGTCGCTCGCGTGGTCGGAGCCGATGACGATGTCTGCGGCATCGAACCCGGGGAGCGTCTCTGTTGCAACGCTGACGTTGAAAACGACGGCGGTTCCGGGGGCGACCTGGGTAGGCCCCACGGGCGAGAAAGTAGCTGTAGCACCCATTGACACGGCCACGACCATCATGGGTCCGATGGTCCCTAGGAGGGTTCTTCTAGCACTGTTCTCTCGCCCTCTTGCCGTCATGCCTTAGTGTCCACTTGGCTTGGCAACCGGAAAGGACGGGATCCTGACGTTCATGATGCTGATGTCATCGTTAAGGATGGTGCCGTCGCCGTCGATGTCGCGGCGATCCTGGTCTGCGGCGCCGAAGTCGGGGATCCCGCCGTTGATCACGCCCGCGTCGAAGTTGAAGACGCCGCCGTCGCCGTTGGCGTCGCCGATCTGGACCATGTATTGCACTTCGAAGATGCCGCCACCGGCCCAACCTCCGATGCTGCGGAAGGAGTACCATTGGCGGTGGTTGAGGTTGGGCGGATCGACATCCACGACTTTAAGGATGCGGGGATTGCCCTGCTGGTTGTTCTCCACCGTGAAGGTGAAGCCCGCGGAGACGTCAGCCCCGAAAGCGCCGCCGGAGAGCATGGGCTGGATGAGAACCTCGCCGGGCACCGGCGCCGCGATGTTCGCGGAGAACGTCAGGCGAATGGTGTTGCCGTTGGATCGGGGCAGCGATTCGCCGGAAGCGGGGTTCGAATTCGCGAGGAAGCCAGGCGCCGCGTTCAGGCTGAAGACCTCGATGGGGTCGAGAGAACCGGAAGCCCCGGCGTCCACCACGTAGATGGCTTCGACGGAACTGATCCCCAATACATCGCGCAGGTTGTCCAGGTCGAACAGGTAGACGTACAGCAGGACATCGGTCGCATCCAGGCGCGGCTCGACGTCAGCGCCCTGGTACCCGCCGGATAGGCTCAGAAAAACGAACTCGCCGGGAAGGACGGAAGAGCTCGCTTCGGTTCCCGCGACTTCGATGATCAGTCCAAAGTCGTCGGTCTGCCCAGTCTCAACCGTGCCGTCGCCGCGGACGTTGGTGTCCAGCAGGGCAAGTTCGAACGTGCGCGACGTGGTGGCGTTGGAGAGGCCGCTTCGCGGTTGGCCAAAGGCACCCTGGGAGTCAGCAAAGAAGACGAACTCGCTCGGCGTGTAGTCGCCGGAGGCGGGATCGGTATCCGGGTGGTTCAGTCGGCGGGCGCGGATAACCGTTGTCGCGTCACACGTGCTGATGCTCTCCGCATAGGTCGAAGGAGAGACTGCGTTTTCCGCCGATTGGAGGACAGTGTGGGCAAGGCTCAGCCTCCCTGGAGGCCCGGCGTCGCTTCGCCAGGTCGTACATTCCTCGCCGAAGTCGGGCAGATCTGCAACCATGAGGGGAGTGACCGAAGCGCTGCTGATATCCGTGGACGCATTGATGAGCGTCGGTCCGTTGCCGCGTGAATGCAGTGCGGTGATGTCGGGTTGTGCGGCCAGATAGGCACCCAAACTGCTGGCACGAAACTCGTTCAGTGTGGACGGGCTGTCAACGATCGGCAACACGGCCAGGAATACCGTGGTCTGCAGCGGTCCGTTGGACGCATTCTTTCCGGTCGTGGGTCTGAGCACCGTGGCCGTCGCCGTGGTTGTCCTGGTCGGCGACACCACGGGCGGATCGCCACCGTTAGTGTTGGTCGCAGTGACCGTGACGGTCGCGTTTGCGGTCGCGAGATGTGCCGCATTGACCCCGGCGGTGATCGCAATGCTCGGCAGGGCGACGGTTTGCCCCGGCACGCCGGTTACGCCGAGTCCCGCGCCGAAAGTCGCTGCCGTGGGATTGGAGGACGCTCCGCCAGACGCGCTCAGGTTGATGGGAAAATCCCCGCCGGTGCTGGCCGCAAGGACTCCCGGACGCCCGGTGGTACTGAACAGCAGCTCGAATACCTGATCCGCGGCGGCGGCCACGCTGTGATCAGGTGGCGACGTTGTTAACGCCGCGAAACCTGGCGTTGGATAGAACGGTCCGTTGCTGTGCACGTGCCGATACGCAGTGGTCGCGTCCACGACGGGATCGTCCGCCGCGCCAGTCTCGCTGGTCTTGGGCGAGTCAACAAACAGACGCGCATACCCATTTGCAACTGCCGGGAGCAGCGGGTCAGACCCCGTTTCCGGCACCTGGGCCAGCAAAAGGCTGAAGGCACCATCCTGTGGAAGGACGAGGTCCAAGTCGATTACGCCGTCCGCAGGGTAGGGTTGGAGAAACACGTCGAATTCCGAGTCGTCATTCGCGGCGAATCCGTCCGACAGGGCCGTGGTCGCAAGCACGGTGCCCGTATCCAAGGAGGGATCGGCATTCTCCCCCGGCGGCACATGCGTGGCGTCTTCGTCGTCGTAAAGCTCGACGTAGCCGGTGCTGTCGCGATTGACCAGAAGATACGCGGCGGAGCCATTTTGAATGATGCCGCTGCTCGCTTCGTTGGGCATGTTGATGAGGGAGATGGCCGCGGGTACTGAGAAATTCGTGGTGCCGCCAAACTGTGCCCCGTTGAGAGCGACAAAGGTGTAGCCACTCGTCGAACTCACGCCGCCGTTGATGAGGGCGACCCGAGTGCTTGGTGTCCCGGCCAGGCCTGTCGGCGGATTGCCCACGTAGTCCACCCAACCCACGACGATCACGCCGCTGGATGGACGGGCGACCGCGCCGGCAGTTAGGCCGTTGCTCAGGTCAAGATCGAAGGTCGGCAGATCGATGCGATAGTTCACCAGCCTGTAGCCAGAGCTGCTGATGTCGCCTTCGACCTCGTAGAACGCCAGCCGCAGGGCATCCTTGTTCAGCGAGGGGTTCAATCCGGCCGCCGGCGGGAGATACAATTCGAGGTATTCCTGATGGCTATTGCCGGGATCACGCCCCACCGGCGCATCGTTGGCCCCCGGCGGGTCGGTGAAAACCTCCGTCAGGATGGGATGATCGGGCGTTTGCGCATACATCGCCGCGGACGGGAGAAAAACCGCCAGAATCGAACACGCGCAACGGCTTCGCACGATGCTTCTCAAAATCAAGAATAGGCCCTGAGAGCCGTTCCCCCCTCGAAAAACGAGGTCACACGTGAAGCCGGCGACGCTCGCGGCGGATTCCCATGCATACCGCCCCGGCACGCGGCGCGACAGCTTGATTAGAGTCCTCTAATCCTTACATACGCCGTCCTGGTAGCTGCGTACCCTGCCTCGGGGCGGGTAACTGTCGGAACGGAGCTAGAATACTTCGACGACGTACATGACGTGAGAATCTGACGTGGGCGATGGTCGGGCGCACCGAATCCTGATGGTCGAGGACGACGCCGAGATTGCGCGCTCTGTCGAAGACGGGCTTGCGGCGCGAGGCTACAGCGTCGTGCGGGCGGCGACGATCGCAGCGGCGCGAGAGTTGCTCGAGGCCTCCACCTATGATCTGGCGATCCTCGATCTGACCCTGCCCGACGGTTGCGGGTTCGAACTGACGGGGCCGCTGCGGGCCACCTGCCGCGATCTTCCCATCCTGATCCTGACCGCGAGGGCAGCCGTCTCCGACCGAGTGCAGGGGCTGCGCCGCGGAGCGGACGACTATCTGTGCAAGCCGTTCGCCATGGAGGAACTCACCGCACGGGTGGAGGCGATTCTCCGCCGCTCGCGATCCGCCCGTACCCATGTTCTGAGTTACGCAGACCTGGAGCTCGACCTGCTCTCACGTGTCATGCGCCGCGGGGATACAGAGTCCACGCTCTCCGCCCGAGAGGCGGAGTTGCTCGCGTACTTCCTGCGCCATCCCGAAGAGGCGCTGTCGCGAGACCGAATCCTTCGCGAGGTCTGGCGGGAGGAAGCGGAAGACGACAGCAATGTTCTGAATGTCTACGTCAATTATCTTCGCAACAAGACGGAGCTCGCGGCCGCCGACCGGCTGATTCACACCGTGCGCGGCATTGGATACATGCTGTCCCGCAAAGAGCCGGAGGAGCTTGAACACCGCGGAATCGCATGACGAGCCTTCAGACCGCCCCGCTTGCATGGGGCGCGACCGTGCGCCAAGCCTCGCCCACGAGGCGGACCAGGGATTCGATCTCAAAAGGTGTTCGAAGGCGTCCAACCAGGCGTACCCCGATCTCGGAGAGGCCGCCTGGTTCGATGCCCGCGCCGACGAGGATCAGACCTGCGCTTCCTTCGCCTCCGTCCTGCTCTTTAAGCAGGCGTCGCCATGCAGGTTCCGGTAAGGCGTCGTCAACGATGACCAAGTACACAGCGGGGTGAGTCTGACGGAGCCAGACGGCTTCCTGCTCATCGCTCGCAGAAAGCACCTCGTATCCTTGCCGGCGCAGGGTTTCGGACATGACGTTGCGCAGGCCAGGGTCGGGCTCAAGAATCAGAATAGCGCCTCCGGCGCGGCCGTCGCAAGGCGCATCCGCGGGAGGGAAAAGGCTCTCACAAACCGGGAGATATAGATAGAACGTGGTGCCGCCTTGCGGCTGGCTCTCGACGCGGATGAACCCGCCGGCGTTGCGGACCGCCGCGTAGACCACGGCCAGACCCATGCCGCGCCCGCGATGCGAAGCCCGCGACTTGGTGGTGAAGAAGGGCTCGAAGATCCTCGCCTGGACGTCGCGGGTCATGCCAGAGCCGGTGTCGCTCACCGCCAGGACGGCAAAGAGCTGCTCGGTTTGACCGCCATCCGGATGACGGGCATGGACAGTGTCCACGTTTACCGAGAGGCGACCGCCATTGGGCATGGCCTCTCGGGCATTGCGCAGAAGGTTGAGCATGCTTTGCGTGAACTGATCGCGATCCATCCGGACCGCGGCGGGCTCGTCCAGGTCTGTCGTCAACTGAACGCCTTCAAGAAACGATGGGTCGAGTGAGGCAAGAATGGTCCTGACCGCATCGCACACGTGCAAGACCTGCGGATTCCCGTGAGCACTGCCGGCGAAGTTCAGCAGCCGTCGCGAAAGGCCGGAGGCCTGCCAGCAGGTTTGAATGACGGAACGGATTCGCTCGGCAAGGCGCTCGCTGGTCAGCTCGCTCTCGAGCAGGGACAGGTTGCCGATGGCGCCGGCAAGGAGATTGTTGAAGTCGTGGGCAAGCCCGCCGGCGAGCGTACCCACGGCCTCCATGGTCTCCGCCTGCCGCACGCGGCGTTGGAGGAAGGCGCGCTCGGTGACGTCTCGCAGAACGATGGCGGCATGCCGCTTGTCGCCGAACTCGACGGGAAAGACGAGCAGATCGACCATGCTCGGACGGCGGTCCGCCGTGTTCGAGGGAAGCTCCAAGTCCATGGCCCGATATCGTCGTCCCTCGTGGATGGCCGCGGACACTACGGCCTCCCACATGCATCCCGCATCGCCCCACGCCGGCCAGACCTCCAGGAGTCGGCGGCCCACGTGCTCGATTCCCTCCATGCCCAGCAGGCCGGTGTCCGTATCGTGGTACTCCACGACAATCATGTTCTCATCGACCAGAACCACTGCATCGCGCAGGTTCTGGAATAGCAGGCGATGTTTCTTCTCCGACGCCAGCAGCTCGAGATTGGCGCGGGACAGGGATGCGGCCATCTCGTTCATGGATTGCCCCAGGGCGCCCAGCTCATCGCCCTCAGACAGGGACACTCGTTCGCTCAGACGTCCGAGGGCGAACCCCGCTGTGGCCCGCTGCAACTCCCGGATGGGTCGCATGAGCCAACGATGAATCAGCACGGTGCCGGCTACGACAAGACCCGCAGCGAGCAGGGCTACGGCGGAGGTAACGGCCAGCACGCGCCCGAATCCGGCGGAGAGTTCACGCGATGATCGTCTGAACCATTCGTCGAGCTCCGTTCGCGCCGTTCGAAGCCGCGTTTCGAGCTCGGGCAGAAACGAAGCCTCAATCCGCCCCTCGATCAAGGTGCGAGCTTCGGCGAGATTGCCGTTCTGAATGGCTTCCAGGCAGCGGTCGGACTCCGCAGCGAATTGCTCAGCAGCAGCGGCGGCGGAGCGCCACGGCGACTCGCCCAGCGACGTGGTCGAGAAGTCCGCAACCTGGCGCAGGAGCGTTTGGAACTCATCGCGTGCAGCAAGATACGGCCGAGCTGCGCTGTCCTGGCCGGAAGAGAGGGCCGAGAGCAGCAGCACTTGCTGGTGAAGAGACAGCTCCAGCCTGTCAGCCCGCGAGGTGCGGCCGATCGCCTCTTCAAAGTCGCGGATGGCGCGGGCCATGTACCACTGCGTGCCATAAATAGTGGCTGCGGCTGAGGCCACGGAAAACAAACCGAACGCGGCCAGCAGCGCCAGGAGTCTCTTGCGGAGGCGATTCTGGGAGACGCCCGCCTGCATCAGCGGACCTCCGCTTGATACGCCCAGTTCCAGTTCTCCGTTTCAGGATGGTCGCTGGAGAGCACTTGCCCGCCGACGAAGCCGACGTTGACAGTACGCCCATGGCGTGTGGACTGGCACCAGAATCGGCCCGAGGAGAACGGATCTTGTGGGTCGGATGTGGGCGGCGCGATGTAGAACGGATCGGCGCCGCGAGTCTCCATGGCTTGGCCATCGACATCCAGCACCAGCGGAACGGAAGGGTGGTTCAGAATGCGGGAAGATACGAAGGATCTTGCCACGGGAGCCAGCACGTGCTTGCCGCGGAAATCCAGCACACCCTGATGAAGCCGCATGTTCAGCGCCAAGGACACGTCCCCGGCGGGTCCCAGAGCCTGGCGCCCGCAGGGGAAGTCCTTTCTCTTGGTGAGCGTCCGCGCTCCCCCCGGACAAAGCATGGGGTCGCGGTCGGCCCGCAAGGCGGCGGTCTTCTGCTCCCCTTGATCCCAGAACTCGTCGATCCGATAGAGCGACTCTTGGAAGTCATTGATTCGGAAGCGCCCGGGGCCGAGGGCCTCACTGTCCCCGCGACCCAGGGGATGGGTTCCGTCCACGAAGGATTCGAATTCGCTCGCCACCGTCCGCATGTTGACGGCGCACACCAGGCGTTTGGCGCTGCGGCGGACAGCGCCGAGAGGTGGAAGTAAAATGCCAACCAGCAGGGCCAGAATGCCGACGACCACCAGGAGTTCGATCAGCGTAAACGCCGGGCGCGAGCGTTTCACCGGACTTGCGGACCGCTGAACCGTTCGCCGAACAGCCTCAGATCGTCGAGGTCGATTTCTCCGGTGAGATCGAGGTCGTGGCCCGCGCACGCGGGATCGAGCAGGCTCTCGGCATGAAAGCAGCTTTGCAATCGTGCAAAGTCCCACAGGTCTACGTCCTCGTCGTCGTCGCTGTCGCCATCGGCCTCACCCGCAAGCAGATCCAAGCCGTCCACCCGCCCGTCGTGGTTGACGTCGAAGACGCTGAAGTCTTCGGCAAATCCTGGGATTGCCACGGCACCGTCGGACTCCCCATCCGCAGCATCGTTGGCTTCAATGAAGTCCTCGACTTCTTCGATGTCGCCGTCGCCGACTTCCCCGTCCCCCGTTACGTCCCCGCGGACCACGTTTGGATAGGCGTCAGACCAGACGTAGTATACTCCCTCCACGATCGATTCCGAATAGCTCGTCCCGAGTAAGATAGTGATGTCCCAATCGTGGGATTCGAGAAACTCCCCAGGTTCATGGCTGGCCCAGCCTCGGATAATCTGCTCCTCCGGCGCGCCGGAGGGGTACTTTTCGATAAACTGAGCGCTGAACTGCAAATCGTACAGCCCCTCGTAAACACACGTCTGGTCGGTGGGGTCAAAGTTGGCGGGCTCGGCGGGCTCGTCGCGCATCCGACCCGCGCCCTCGGGGGTCAGTGGGAAAACCAGGGACACGGTGGTCTGGTCCGATAGAGGATCATGGCGAAACTGCACGGTGGTGAGGGGCATGTACTGGCCGGGATAGTTTCCTCCATTGACGAAGCTGAAATCTTCAAAGCCGTGCGCGCGGTGCAGGAACGGCGCCGTAACCTGCCAGGTCTCGCCGGCCTCGAAGATACCATCTGCGTTCCCCTCAATGACTTCCACGTCCTGGCGAGTGAACTCCCCCCCGAGCAGGGCGAGATGGAATTCTTCACCGCTGCGGTCCACAAATGGGGGTGTGGTGATGTCGCCGTCGAAAGCGCTGGCGTCGAGGGCGACGCGGTCACGGAATCGGTCGTCCGCAGGGACCCCGCCGAAGCGGGCGATATTGCCGACGTAGCGATACTGCGGCGCGTTCAGCTCGCCTCCGGTTTGGACGTCCCGGTCCAAGTCCATCTCGATGAATCCGTACACCGGTTTGGGGCCGAATCGAAACGGATCGAACGTCTTCGGTCGAGCGTCACCGGGTGGGTTGACTAGACCGGTGAGCACGAGATCCAGGCGGAAGAAATCGGCCTGACTCTCTTGGCCGAGGTGCTCACCGGAGAACAGATCAAAGGCCGGCTCTTCCGGCTGCCAGCCGCCGATCCGAACCTCGATCAGATCGGGCAGGGCGTGCGCCTCGGTGTCGAACGCGGCGGCAGCACCCGGAT
>SBAX01000063.1 GCA_005240095.1 Phycisphaera mikurensis | reverse complement strand
TGCAGCGCTGTCCGGCGGTGCCTACGGAGCCGAAGAGGATGATCTTGCGGGGTCGGAACTCCGCTGCAATCTGACGGGCGAAGGCTCGGATTTGTCGCATGGGAACCATGACATTGGCCCTGGAAGCCGGCGGTTAGTCTCCGAATTTGATTCCCTGGGCTAAGGGAAGCTCGGTGGTGTAGTTGATGGTGTTGGTCTGGCGGCGCATGTAGGCCTTCCAGGCGTCGGAGCCGGATTCGCGCCCGCCGCCGGTTTCCTTTTCGCCGCCGAAGGCCCCGCCGATCTCCGCCCCGCTGGTGCCGATGTTGACGTTGGCGATGCCGCAGTCGCTGCCTGCGTGGGAGAGGAAGGCCTCCGCCTCTAGCAGGTTGCGGGTGAAGATCGCCGAGCTGAGGCCCTGGGGCACTCCGTTGTGCAGGGCGATGGCCTCGTCGAGGGTTTTGTAGGTGATGATGTACAGGATGGGGGCGAAGGTTTCGTCCTGCACGATCTTGAATTCGTTGCGGGCCGCGGCCAGGCAGTGGGTCACGTAGCAGCCGCCGGGATAGCGGTCGCCGGAGAGCTTCTGCCCGCCGTAGAGGATTTCGCCGCCTTCCTGCTTGATGCGCCCGATGGCCTTCATCATGGTCTCGACGGCCTCGGCGTTGATCAGCGGGCCCATGAGCGTGCCGGGCTCCAGCGGATTGCCGATGCTGACCTGCTTGTAGGCGGCGATGAGTCGCTCGACGAGGTCCTTGCGGATGGACTCGTGGACGATGATGCGGCGGGTACTGGTGCAGCGCTGTCCGGCGGTGCCTACGGAGCCGAAGAGGATGGCCCGCATGGCCAGCTTCAGGTCCGCCTCGGGTGTCACGATGATGGCATTGTTGCCGCCCAGCTCGAGGATGGTGCGGCCCAAGCGCTTGCCGACGGACTCGGCGACCTTGCGGCCCATGTTGCAGCTGCCGGTGGCCGAAACCAGCGGCACGCGATGATCGTCGAGCAGGCGCTGGCCCACGGTGCCGCCCGGTCCGATGACCAGGCTGAAGATCGCGGGGTCCACACCGTTGGCCCGGCAGACCCGCTCGGCGATGCGCGTGCAGGCGATGGCGCAGAGCGGGGTCTGCGAGGACGGCTTCCACAAGGAAGAATCGCCGCACACCGCGGCGATGGCGCTGTTCCAGGACCATACGGCCACGGGGAAGTTGAAGGCGCTGATGATGCCCACTACGCCGAGCGGATGCCACTGCTCGTACATGCGGTGCCCGGGGCGTTCGGAGTGCATGGTCAGGCCGTAGAGCTGGCGGGAGAGCCCCACGGCGAAGTCGCAGATGTCGATCATCTCCTGCACTTCGCCCTCGCCCTCGGCCAGGATCTTGCCCATTTCCAGGGTCACCAGTCGGCCAAGGTCCTTCTTCGCCTCGCGCAGGGCGTTGCCGAGCTGCCGCACCGTTTCGCCGCGGATCGGCGCGGGTACCGTTCGCCACTTGAGGAAGGCCTCGTGGGCTCGCGCGGAGATGCGGTCGTACTCCGTGGCGGTGACCTGCCGCACGGAGGCGATGGTCTTGCCGTCGATGGGCGAGACGGAATCCAGCCGTTCGCCGCTGCCCAACCACTCGCCGCAAAAGCCGCCGCTGCTTACCGCCTCAAGACCCAGTTTTCCAAGAACGTCTTGCATGGGAAAGCCTCAGGAAAGGAACTCTCTTGATCTAACACCGCAAAAGATACACGCCGACGCCGCCGGGTCAAGTCGGTCATCCGAAGTGCGCTACGCCTTGTATCAGCTTGTCGGGCGCCAGGACGGTTATGCCGGCGTATCGAGCGAAGTCTGTTGGGTTGAAGGTGAGAATGTGAGTCAGCCCGTGCCGCATCATGGCGGCCACGAGTCGAGCATACAGCGCCTTGATCGTTGCGAACTCTGCAATGACTCTCTGGACCGGAAGCCCGAGGCCGTTTTCTGAAGCAGGCCGGGTACAAACCACCCAGAACTCATAAGGCACCTGCGGCACAATCACGCCATGGTGATTGGCGCGCCGTAGCGATTCGAGGGCATTTCTCGCGGTGCCGTGATGATGATGAGATGGTTGGGTTAGGCGAGTGAGAATGTTGGTATCGACCAGGAACTTCATTCCCCCCGGCCTTCGTAGATGCCCTCACGGCTGTCATCTGCCTCATACGGCAGTGGGGCATGGCTTGACGCCCATTCCCGGAGTCGGATGATCCATTGCTCGGCGGGGAGATCCTCACGGTTTTCTTCGCCCTGAGCAGATGCGCTGCAAGCCAGTTTCTCCTCGAGGACCTCGAGAACGAAGCTGGTGATGTCTTTGCCGAGCGCCTGGGCTTGCTCGCGAAGCTTGGCTTCGGTTTGGGGCGAAATTGGAATATGAATCGTCATGGCCCGTCAAGTATACCTGATCTGATGGCCACTGAGCAACCCTGTCCGCGTCCGCGGCTCGTGCCTACGGCTGGACGTCGATGTCGCTCACGCCGTTGAGGTCGTAGTCGCGGGCGAGGTCGGTGCGCAGGCGGGTGTCCCAGGCGCCGTGGAGGTCCTGGAAGAGGTAATTGGTGCCGCCGTAGTGGCGGTCGGAGAAGCGGTTGCCGTTGCGCTGGCCGTCGGAGCCGGCATAGTTGGCCTCGCCGGCGTCGATGAAGCTGCACTCGTCGTCGCCCAAGCCGTCACCGCGTTCGGAAAGCTCATTAGCGTCGCCGATGAGCGGCAGCTTGGGACGGATCATTTCCCGCTGGGCGCTGCGATAAGGATTGAGCTTGGTCTCCTCGATCCAGCGCCCACGGTTGTCCAGGCCTGCTCCTCCCGACCATGCGGGCAGGTACACGCGATAGTGTCCGCTGTGCGTGCCCTCGTCAGCGGCCGCGTTGCAGATGAAATACTTCTCCCACTGCCGTCCGTCCACGTTGCGTTGTACGGGAAAAGACTGCGGGACGCGCACGTCCTGATGGTACACGTAGGTGAAAAGAATCTCGGACCAACCGTACTCGATGAGGGGCTCCTCCTGTGGCAAAGCAAGGGAGCGATTGTCAGGGGAGACTTTCTCCAGTTCGCTGGGGGACGGCTTCCATGCCGCCGGCGGCAGAATGCCTCCGCTGGTGTTTTCGTAGGCCGCCAGGGCGTTGCCGTATTCCTTCAGCCGCGCCAGGCAGTGGACGCTCTTGGCTTGCTCACGGGCACGACTCAGAGAGGGCATCAGAATCGAGATCAGCAGGGAGATGATGGAGATTACAACCAGGAGCTCAATCAGCGTAAACGCGTTGGGCAGCGAGAGCGCGTCGGTTGCGCCGTACGTCCGCGCAAGCACGCTCGGCTTGTGTTCCAATCGCTGCATCCGATAACCCATCACTGTCGTGAGTCTCTTTGGCTTTGATCCATCATAGCCCCGGCGCGTGTGTCGTTCCAATCCCCACTCGGCTGCCCACGTGGGGGAGAATAGACCCGTTGGCTAGGGCAAGAACAGGTTTCCCAGGGACATGGGGTCATAGGCGTTTCCCACGGCCCCGGACCACGTGCTGAACTCCTGGCGCTCGGCGTCCCAGCGAGTGACGTTGAAGCCCCACACGGCGCCGGCCTGTAAGTCAGGGTCTATGTCCGCCAGTGGAAGGCGCATCTCCACCATCCAGCGCCGCGAAGAGGACTTGGTGGCCACCTCGATCTTCACCGGCCAAGGTTGGTGAGCGGAGCAGGGCGGGTCGGTGAGAATGCCCTTCTCCGTCAGGTCTGTTCCGGACTTCTTGACGGCGATGTGGAAAAGGTCGCTCGGGGAGCGCGTGCCCGCGTTGCTCGGATCAATCAGGACCTCGATGAGATCCTCGTCTTCCGTGGGGATCAAGTCGTCGTAGTGAATGCCCTTGCGCCGAGTAGCGTGCTGGTCGTCGTGACGGTCCGACTCGCACGTGACCGCGAGATAGAGGTTCTCGGCGTCGCGCATGACCAGGGTGGTGGTGCGTGTGCCGGGTCGGGACCGTTCCATCGAGTCTCTCCCCCCGATCGGGTCGCCGCTGATCAGGCGAAAGTTGGATGCCACATTCTGCTGCCCCGGCGGCCAGTCGGAGAGGTCGCCGTCGATACGCGGCCGTGTTACCAGCGGCGTAGCCGTCAAGAAAGCGATCCGCGATGTCTGGCGGTACACCACGCCGTCATCGCCCGCCAACTCGATCGGAAGCAGCGTTACGCCATCGGGCCCTGATGCCAACCCCGTGGCCGTTGTGAGCAACGTGGTCCGCCGCGCGTCGCCGGGCTCGATCGACAACGTCGTCTCATCCAGCGCGACATTCGTCCAGCCGGGCGGCGGCTGGCCGAAGCGTACCACCCCTGTGACGGGCGCCGCCCGCAGGTTCGTTACGGTGAGTTGGGTGTCGATCTCCGCCTCCATGGTCGGCGGCGAGCCCCGCAGCCGAACGCGCGACCCATCCACGTGGAGCTCGACGGTCTCGGTCGCCGAAAGGAAAGCCAACCCGGCCATGGTTCGCCGCAGGTCGATGGTTCGCTTTCCCGCGGCGGCGACGGACATCATCGCCTCGGCCATCACCTGCCGCGCCAGATTGTACGCCAGTGCATCGGTCGCCCATCCCATGGACCGCCCGTCGGCGAAGTGCGTGCGATAGGCGTCGCTTCCCGCGCGGCTCGACAGCCGCAATCGGATTTCTTCCGCCAACCCCGCAAGCCCATGCTCGGCAAGCAGTCGCGCGTACGCCGCATCCTGCTGACTGCGCCGCACCTGCTTGAGGCGTACGGATGGGATAGGCTCATCCAGGCCGAACCATCGCCCGGGATAGAGCAGAACGTCGGGATTGTGCGCCACGCACTCCAGCGGCCCCACGTTGTTCCCCGCCGGAGGCCAGTCGTTGACCGTGCCAAGGTGGATTGCCGCCGCTCCCATGCTCGCGGCTTGCCAGCTCAGGATCTGCGCGTGCGTGGCCGGCGCATGAAGCGAGATCGATCCGCCAAAAGGGGGGCGGTCAATCGCTACCCAAGTCGCCTTACCCACGCGCCGTTGCTGTTCCATCACGTCGGTCGCGTAGAACTGCGCGGGCGGAAGCCACAGATCAACGTCGGGGAGCTCCTCTTGCCCAAACCCGACCCATCCGTAAGGCGACATGTCCTGCGGAAACCGCCGGGTGGCCAGACGAACGTCATGAGTGCGCGCGACCGCGGCGCCCAACTGACGCACGCGCTCTGCGGGCTCGATCGTCTCCGCCTCAAAGATAGGCGCCAGGATATAGGCCCGCCCCGCCCATCCTCTTTCCTCGAAGTGTTCGATGCATGCGGAGATGTACCGCCGCATGAACTCCGCCGAGGCCGACGCGTTACCGCACGACGCAGTCGCTCCCATGGCGAACAACCGGGCCACCGGGACCGGCCAGACCGACAAGGGCGTCCGATCGAAAAACAGTCGTCCGCTGAGCATAGGCTCGACGATGGCGTCGTAGTGCGCCCAGTCCACCTCCACCGAGCCGCCCGATGCCATTCGCACTTGAGGAGCCAGCGCCGGCAGCACCGGCATCAGCCGATGGCCGTGCAGCGTGCGCATGGTCGCGGTGAGCAGTCGGTCGTATTCCGCGGCCTGGGGATGCCCCCGCCAGTCTTCCGGCGGGCGTCCGCCGGAACCCTCGGCAAGTACATGATGTTCAAACAGCGCTTCGTGATCCACGTCCGCCACGAAGGCGATCGGCGACTCGTCGGGCAGCACCATCGGCCAAACGGTAAGTTCGACGTCGATGACTCCCCCTCCTTCGGAGGAAGAGATGCGGGGCGAAGGCCTGCTTCCTTGACCTTTGGGTCGAAGTCCTATCTGCGACGTGTAGCTACCGTCCGCCGTACCCTTGGG
Source organism: Phycisphaera mikurensis (assembly GCA_005240095.1). Lineage (GTDB taxonomy): Bacteria > Planctomycetota > Phycisphaerae > UBA1845 > UBA1845 > SBAX01. The sequence goes on along the minus strand of SBAX01000063.1, from coordinate 5,095 downwards.
GATGTAAACGTCGGCCCAGAAGTGATAGGTCTGCCCGGCCAACAACGTGCCCGGCAACCCACCACGAGGCGCGTGCAACGGCACGAGTACGTCAAGGGGGGCGCGCTGCCGCATGGCCGGTGGAATCGCGCGAATGTGCCATCCCGGAAACCGCTCGAGGCGCACAGGTTGCATGCGATAGATTTCGACGGACGAAGGATCGATCCTGCCGGAAACCGACGTGAAGGGCTGAATCTCGAAGCGGGGGTCAGCGATCGACTCGCCGGAGGGCGTGAGAGAAAAGGTAAAGCTCAGTGTTTCATTGATCGCCCCGGCCAGCTTGACGTGCTGTCCGGGCGCTCCTGGGTCGGACGTCACGCGCACATCCACGGAGGGCTGCACGGTCTGGCAACCCGTGCACGCGACGCACAGCGCGCTCGCCCAAGCGAGCGGTCGGTCGGTCCTACGGTTCTTCAACGGGCTGAGCCTTGGGTTCGTCCACCGGCGCGCTCGGAGTCTCCGTAGGCAGCGGGGGAGGAAGCGGCGGAGGTGCCTGCGTGGTCACCTTGCTGAACGTCGCGTCGAGTGACTTAATGCGATCCAGTGCCATCCTCTGATAGGGCGTGCTGTTGAGACGCGGATCTGCCACCACGCGATCCAGGTATGCGCCGGCCTTGTCCTTGTGCGACAAGTCATTGTCCAGAACGAACTCATTCTCCTCGACCGTCGCCAGCCCACACAGGGCCGATCCCGTAGCCAGGGGGTTGTCGCTGAAGCGAGCCAGCAGGTCTTCGAATGCACGCCGGGCTTTGCGATTCAGCTCTGCGTCCGGTGGAAAAGGAACTTGCTGCGCCAGTCGGAGGGCCTCGCGTCCCTGGTCCATCAGTGCTCCCATGACGAACGAACGATCCGAGAGCTCATGGGTGATGCCTTCCAGCGTGGCGAGGGACTTCTTGCCTTCCTCGAGGGATTCGAAGTTCAGTTGATTGCGGCGTCGCCAGACGTCTTCGACCGCGGCCGCACGTGACCGCATGGCAAAAGTCACAGCCGCCATGACCGCCAGCACGATCAGCGCTCCCATGCCGATCTGCTTGCCGTGCACATCCAGATAGACGCGGGCGTTCTGCAGCGCCTGAGCCAGCTCATTCTCTTTCAATTCGTGTCGTCGATCGGCTCTCATGGCGCTCCAATAACCGCAGCCGGTCGGGTCAGGCAACCCGCCTCCCAAACCGACGGTTGCGTTCGTCTCTCTTGTCGGCTCGCATCCTAGCCGACTCCTCCATGGCCTCCAAACCGCGAAAACCCCTTACCGTTGCCAAAGCCTGCTTGCCGTAGGCATTCCCAGGCGCGTCCGGGCGTTTGACACGACCGTGCCGGTTCGAGTACCATTTGCCTCTCGCGAGCGTGACCCCAGGGTTGGTTTCTTTGGCGCGGAGCACCTGGTGAAGCAACTGAAACTGAGCGAATTATGCAGTCACTTGACCGGCGCAGGGTTCGCTTCACGCCTCGACGGGCCCGACAGCACCATTCGGGGGGTAAACACTCTCAGCGATGCTCAGCCGGGCGAAATAACTTTTCTGTCCAATCCCAAGTATCTCGGCGCAATTTCGGAGACGAAGGCTTCGGCGGTAATCGTCCGCCCGGAGGTGGACGTGCCTCCAGCGCTGTCCGCGGTGCGCTGTGACGACCCCTATGGCGCGGTCACGGTGGCGATCATCACGCTTCACGGGCATCGCTGCCATCCGCAGTGGGGCCGCAGCTCGGGGGCCGTCATTCATCCGACCGCCCGCATCGGCGCGAACCCCAATATCGCAGCCGGGGTGACCATCGATGCGGATGTTGGCATCGGCGACAATTGCACGATCTATCCTGGCTGCTACATCGCCTGCGGCGCCCGCCTGGGCGATGACTGCACCCTCTACCCCAACGTGGTGATCTACGACCACTGCGAACTGGGTCACCGCGTGACCATCCACGCGGGGTCGGTCATTGGCGAAGACGGACTCGGCTACGCCCCCCATGGCGACAAGTGGGTCAAGATTCCGCAAGTTGGCCGGACTGTTCTGGGCGACGATGTCGAGATCGGAGCGAACTGCGCCATCGATCGGGCGACCTTGGGCGTCACCGAGATCGGCGCGGGCACCAAGTTCGGGAACGTCGTCGTCATCGGCCACGGCACCAAGATCGGGCCCGACTGCATGTTCGTCGGCCTCGTTGGTGTGGCCGGTTCCGTAACCGTCGGCCGCCACGTCACCCTCGCGGGGCAAGTCGGAATCGCCGGGCACATTACCATCGGCGATGGAGCCAGCGCCGGCGCCCAATCGGGGATCTCCGGCAACATCGAAGCTCGCTCCACCGTGATGGGCTCACCGGCTTTCCCCGCCGAATTCGCCCGCCGCTCCATGGCCGTCATTCCCAAACTTCCGGAGTGGACCCGCCGTATCCGCGATCTCGAACGCGAGGTCCGGGAGCTCCGCACAAAACTCAACGGCCAAACCGATAGTCCCGAAGCCACCGCCAGAGCCTGACTGGCCAGCTGCTGGGAGGGCGAGGGTGAGGCCGACCAAAGCGGGAGCCCGAACGCCGAGCCGAGGCTCGCCCTTGACAATCGCCCTGCCGCCGCGTACCGTGCCGAAGTTCCAATGGGGCCACCCCGCAGCCCCCAGAAAACGGGCCTGCCGTTTCGCATCGTGCCTTCGGCTGCGAGGAACGGGGTAATGTCTTTTTCCAAAGTTCGCAGTGCCGCCGTTCTTGCTGCGCTGCTCTGCTGTGCTGCGGGCCTTCCGCCGCCGCGCCAGTTGACTGATCCTGGCAAACCAGTCGCCGTCGAGCTTGCCCCGCTTTCGGGGATTCAGCTCACCGCGGATTCGCTTCGGACAGCCCTCGTTTCCTGGGATCAGATGCTGGCATTCGAGGTCAGCGGCGCGCGTGCCCCCGAGAGGCTTCCGGAGGAGGAAGAGGACTTGCCCGACGTGGCCGCAATCGTGGGTCCGCCCATCGCGGGGGACGTGAGCGGCACGGCGCCGCACTACGGGCTGCGCTTCCCGACCCTTGATCTGCAGACTTCGCGGGTGAATCCCCCGGACACCATGGGCGCTGTGGGGCGGGACCATTTCATGGAAGTCATCAACGGACGCGTCGGCGTTTTCGACAAGCGTACCGGTGCGCGCCTGTCTCACGTCAGCACGACCAGTTTCTTCGGAGTCGTTAGCGGCACCAAGTTTGATCCCTGCGTCCTCTTCGACGCACTCAGTGGGCGATGGATTGCCTCGGCCGCTCGAGCGCCGCAGCATGGCGACCCCTGGGGTATCGTCTTAGCCGTCTCGCGAAGCGGCGACCCGCTCGGCGGGTGGTTCCAGGTGTTCTTTCATCATCCCGACTTTCCCCAGGTGCTGCACGATTTTCCCATGCTCGGGGTGGGGCCGCAGAGTATTTGCGTGAACGCATGCGTGTGCGATCTGGGCGGGGCCCGAAGCCTGTGGGCGTTCGAGAAGGCGCCGCTGCTGGCCGATCCGCCGAGACTCGGTTCGGTCACTCGCTGGGACGTCGAAGAGGATCAGGTCACGCTTGTTCCGGTGCACAGCAACGGGCCGCTCGGAGCGGACCTCGTTCTGGGCATCGGCGCCCTGGGAGGCTCTCTGGGGATCTACTTCCTGGAGGGGCCGATGACTGCCCCGACGCTGCGCCTGCAAGGCGCCCTCTCGGCGCCCTGGGCCAAGAACTTCGCCGGGCCCGCCCCCGCGCCGGGCATCCCGGAAGGCGACGGGGTCAGCACCGGCCTGCTGGTGAGCAGTGCCCCCGTCTATCGCAACCGCACCGTGTGGCTTGTCTTTCGCAGTAATGTGGACAACCGTGGCGCGTTCCATTGGATGCGCGTCAATCCCTTCACCACGCCCCCGCAGCTCGTTGACTCCGGCACGGTGAGCCATCCGTCGTTACACCTGTATCTTGCGTCGCTGGCCGTGAACCGAATCAATGACGTGGCGTTTGGGTTCGCGGGATCGAATGAGGACACGTTGATCGGTGCGTATTTCACCGGTCGGCGACACGACGATCCCACGGGCGTCACCGGCCCCATCCGGCTGCTGAAAGCCGGCGAGGCCGTCTTCGGTACCGGCGAAATCAGGCGCCGCTGGGGAGACTACACCGCGACGATGGTCGATCCCGAGGACGACCTGAGCTTCTGGACGATTCAGCAGTACGCCGGCGCCCGTGGGCAGCCCAACACCTGGGGAACATGGGTCGGCCGCCTTTCCCATCAGGGTTTTGACTGCAACGCCAACGGTCGGGAGGACGGCTGCGATATCGCCTGCCATAAGGGCTGCCCCGCGGGATGCGGCGGCAGTGAGGACTGCGAAAACAACGGCGTACCCGACGAATGTGAGCCCGCCGAGGATTGCGACGCCAACGGCGTTCGTGATCTCTGCGAGATCGCCCTCGGCACCACGCTGGACTGCGACGCCGATCTGATTCCGGATGTCTGCGAGCAGGCCTCGGATTGTAATGGCAATGGCATACCCGATGCCTGCGAGACCGATTGCAACGGCAACCAGCGGCCCGACGACTGCGACGTCAGCAGCGGCAGGAGCCTCGACTGCAACGCCAATCGTATCCCCGACGAGTGCGAAGTTGCCCCGAACAGGTTGCTCACGTCGCAGCCCGATGCCGGAATCAGCCTGTGGCGCTCCAAGCGCAACGTGATCCGGCTCCGCTTCCTGTGCGATCTGCCCGGGCCCCCTGTGGGCGGGCGGGATATCCTGATCACGGAGATGGTGGAAGGGGGCTACTTTGGCCCTGATCTATCCGCGAACTTCCAGTTCTCCATCGAGGAGGGCAACATCCTGCGGATCCAGGACGGCGGAGCGACGCTGGAGCACGGCCGGTGGTACGCCGTCGCCAATGCCGGCTGGCCGGGCCTCCAGTTCTTCAACGTGGCTATGCCGGTGGTCATGGGCGATGTGAATGCCGACGGCAGCGTGACCGCGGCCGACCTGTCGCTGATCAGCATGGCAGTTCCGACGCATCCCACCGCGGACGACGAGCGCCGCGACATCAACGGTGACCGGGCCGTCCTCTTTTCAGACCTTTCCGCTGCCCGCGCCCACCTCCCCTCCGA
>SBAX01000371.1 GCA_005240095.1 Phycisphaera mikurensis | reverse complement strand
GCAGCCGCGCGTCAACCGGAGGCTCGTGCTACGCAGCCGATTGCGCCACACACGAGCGAGCGACCGAAGGATCAAGCTCCGTTACGAGTTCATGCTGAACCGCCGAAGATGATCACCTCGGCGCCGATGCCGAGGTCGGCGTCGATCGCTGTGAGCACGCCCGCTCCAACGCTTGGTGCAGCAAACCCGACGCTCGCGCGGCAGGTCGGGGAGCTGCTTGCCGCCTCGCGCCCCGCCGGTCAGCCCGTCACCGAAGGCGTGACTTTCGCCCCGAACGCTGCGACGAACCGCCCGTCCGTGCATGAGGCCGTCCGCAGGCCCGCGGAAGCCAAACCGCCCACCGAGCAGACGGCCCAGTCCCCCTCCGGCACTGCCGATTCAGTCGAGGAGACGCCGTTTGCACGGCTCGTCCGCTCCATCCGCATCGGTGAGCGGATCTCCTCTGCCCGCCTGCAACTGCACCCCCCCGAATTGGGTCGGATGCGCGTGGATGTGCGTCTTACCGGCGATCAGCTCGCCCTCGATGTTCGCACCGAGACGCAGGCGGCGCGCGATCTCGTCGCCCAGCGCGCCGGCGAGCTGAAGCTTGCTTTGGAGCAACACGGGATCTGGGTGCACCGCTTTGATGTGACGGTCCAGGAATCGCCGCCGCCGTTGCCGGTTCGCGAGGGGGAAATGCGCGACGGGTCGAAACGGGCGCAGCGGGAGGATGAGAATAAGACGCAGTCTTCTCCATCGCGGGCCTTCGCCTTCGCACGATTGGATGTTCAGGGATAAAGGGAGACAAACGTGGCTTCGATCAGCGCAGCATCGCTCGTGAACCCCGCGGCACAAACTCGGGACCCGAATTCCTTCGATGGTCTAGGCAGCAGTGATTTCCTGAAACTGTTGCTGACCCAGCTTACCAATCAGGACCCCATGGAGCCGATGGGCAACGACGAAATGCTGCGACAGATTTCCTCCATCCGGGAGATCGAACTGTCCACCACGCTCACGGAATCCCTCCGTTTGCTCACCGGGCAGCAGCACGTCACCGCCGGCTCGGCGATGATCGGCCAGTACGTTACCGGCATCCCTGGCCAGGACGGCTCCAGCGCCCGCGGAGTGGTCACGGGTGTTCGTTTCGTGGAGGGCGGCAAGGCGGTGCTGCGGCTTTCCAGCGGAATGGAACTGCCCTTAGAGCAGGTCAGCACGATCCAGCCGCCGGTTCGCGCGGCCGAGGCCCTCATCGGCCAGACCGTCATCGGGCTGGATAGCCGCGATCCCAAGAGTCCGCTGCTTGTCGAGGGCGTCGTCACCGGGGCGCGGCTCGACGAAAAGGGTGAGGCGGTGCTGGAACTGGACACCGGAGGAGATCTGCGCCTGCGCGATGTGGTCACTGCGACGGCGGAAGAGTAGGCCAATGCAAAGTACCGAGGACCAAGGACCAAGGACCAGGGACCGGAGAGTCGAATGGGATTAACCGGCGCGATGCTGACGGGCTTTACAGGAATCAAGGCCAACACCGTGGGTGTAGACGTGGTCGGCGATAATCTCGCCAACCTCAACACCACGGCGTTCAAGAGCCAGCGCACGCTGTTTGAGACGCTGCTCTACAACACGATTACTGAAGGCGAACCACCCAGCGCCGAAACCGGCGGCACGCTGCCGCGGCAGATCGGCACGGGCACGGGAGTCTCCACGATTCAACGCAACTTCAGCCAGGGCAACTTCGAAAGCACCGGCTTTCAAAGCGACCTGGCCGTGGAAGGCGACGGCCTCTTCATTCTCGATCGCAACGGGACACAGGTGTTCACCCGCGACGGGGCCTTTCACCTCGACGCCACCCAGACCCTGGTTTCCAACAACGGAATGCCGCTGCAGGTGTTTGCGGCGGATGAGACGGGAACCATCAACACCGGGGCGCTGAGCAGCTTGGTGATCCCGCTGGGCACGGAAAGTGCAGCCGTGGCCACCTCGCAGGTGGTCATGGACGGAAGGCTCGATCCCGCCGCTACTCTCGCCGGCGCGGGCGCGGTTGTTGCGTCACAGCCGCTGGTGACCGCGTCCGGGGCCGCCGCGACGGCGAATACCGCGCTGACCGATCTGGTGAACGCCAACAGCATTCCGCTTTTCGCCACGGGCGATGAACTGACCATCAACGCCACCAAGGGCGGGATTGCGATCACGGAATCGACGTTTGTGGTGGGGACTACCGGCTCCACTGTCGGGGACCTGGCGGCTCACCTGCAGGAGGTGCTGGGGATTAACACCGATCCGGCCACGGGCGGCACGCCGGGCGTGACCGTCTCGGCCGGGCCCGATCCGGCGCCCGGATCGCTGGTGATCGCGTCCAACTTCGGCGAGCCCAACGCCATCGTCCTTGACGCCGGATCCATTACCAACAACACCGGCGTGATTACTTCGCCGTTTACATTCAGCACCATCGCCCCCGCGACCGGGGAGGGCGTCACCACCAGCTTCGGAGTCTACGACTCGCTGGGCAATCTCGTCGATGTGCGTCTGCGGGCGGTGGTGGAGTCGAAGTCCGACGCGGGCACGGTGTGGCGTTTCTATGCGGAGTCGGAAGGTGACACGGATCTGTCATCGGTGCTGGGCACGGGGACGATCACCTTCGACGCCGACGGCCAGTTTGTCGGCGCCACGGGCACCGACCTGAGCATCGATCGTAACGCCGTGGGCTCGAGCAATCCACTGACCTTCACCCTCGATCTGAGCGGGCTGGTCGGCCTGGCCGGTCCCGAGGGCGAGTCCGAACTGATCATGGCCAGCCAGAACGGCGCCCCCGCGGGCATTCTCACCAACTACGAGATTGATCGCGACGGCGTCGTGACCGGCGTGTATTCGAATCAGCAGGAGCGCGTGCTGGGGCAAGTGGCGGTGGCGACGTTCATCAACGACGAGGGGCTGGTGGCGCAGAACGACAACTTGTTCCTGCCGGGACCCAACAGCGGCAATGCGACGATCGGCGCCCCGCGGACGGGGACGGCCGGTTCAATCATCGCCGGAGCCTTGGAGCAGAGCAACGTGGAAATCGCCCGCGAGTTCATCGGGTTGATTACGTATTCCACGGGAATCTCGGCCTCCAGCCGCGTGGTGCGGACAGCGGACCAGTTGTTGCAGGAGCTGTTGTTGTTGGCGAGGTAGGTGTTGACCGCGAGTGTGCCGGCGGACGAGCGGGTCGGTTCCCCCAGCCCGGAGGGCTGGGGCCCCGCGCAAAAGTAGCGCCGGGGCTTGTCTCCGGCGCTTGATTCCCGGATGTCATTCGGAATTCAAGCGCCGCCCATGAGGGGCGACGCTACATGGGGAAACATGATTACGGTAACGCGACTGGACGAGCGGGTGATCGTGATCAACGCGGAGTTGATCAAGATGATCGAGTCCACGCCCGACACCATCATTACCCTGCTGAACGGCGATTCAGTCATCGTCCGAGAATCGGTGGACGAGGTGGTTCGCCGGGCGATCGACTATGCCCGGCAGATTCGAGGGTTTCAGGTGGTGTGAGAACGACAGGGACGGAGGAACGAAGGGACAACGGGAAGCACAGACGAGAAGGGACGTAGAGGATGGATCTGGGAACGATTATAGGCCTGGCGGCCGGAGTGGTGATGCTGCTCTGGTCCATCCTGATGGCCTCCGATATCGCACCCTTCATCGATTATCCGTCGATCATCATGGTGGGCGGAGGATCGGTCTGCGCCGCGCTGGTGAGCTTTCCGATCCAGAACATCTTGGCCGTTTCGCGCGTGACGCGAAAGGCCTTTTTTACGAAGAGCCGGGACCCTCAGGACGTGATTGCGGAGATGGTCAAGTACGCGGAGATCGCCCGGCGCGACGGGATTCTGGCCCTGGAGAACATCACCGGGCAGATTGAGGATCCGTTCATTGTCTCGGGGATTCAGATGGCCGTGGACGGCACCGACCCGCAGCTTATCGAGACGATCCTGCTCGGGGACCTCGAGGCCGTCGAGGCGCGGCATGCGGAAGGCAAGGCGTTGTTCGACAACATCGGCAAGTTTGCCCCCGCGTTCGGGATGATCGGCACGCTGGTGGGCCTGGTGATCATGCTGAAGAACATGAATCAGCCGGAGATGATCGGCCCGGCGATGGCCGTAGCCCTGCTTACCACCCTGTACGGGGCGATCGTTGCCAATGTGTTTGCCCTGCCCTTGGCGGAGAAGCTCGGACGGCGCAGCCGGGAGGAAGCGCTGCTTAAGATGATCGCCATCAAGGGCGTGATGGCCATCCAGCAGGGCGACAACCCGCGAATCGTGGAGCAGAAGCTCAAGACCTTCCTGCCGACCAACATGCGCCGGGCGAACTTCCTTGGAAAACACGCCGCCTAGCTTGCGGAGCGTCCATGCTAAGAAAACCAGCCACAAGTCAGGGCGCTCCGGATTGGGTGGTCACCTACGGCGACACGATGTCCCTGGTGCTTTGCGTGTTCGTGGCGCTGGTGGCGATGAGCGAGATCAAGCGCGACCGTTTCCAGCAGGCGGCAGAGTCGCTGCACAAGGCGTTCGGGGGTTACGAGGCGAGCGTGGGGTACCTGCCCCTCGACCGGGACACGCCCAATTCGCTGCTGGAGAAGCTCATCGAACTGGAGATCCCGCCGTACACGGACAAGCGCGGGGACTCCGACGAGGAAGGCATTCACGGGCGGAAGTTCCGCGTGACCAACGTACGCGAGGGGCTGCAGATTGTGGTGGGCGGGAAAGTGACCTTCGACCGCTTCAGCGCCAACCTCAAGCTGGAGGCCGCGGAACTGATCGCCCAGACGGCGGAGCGGCTTCGCGGCTACAACACCAAGATCGTGATCCGCGGTCACGCCGCCCGCGAGCCGCTGCCCGAAGGCTCACCCTTCGAAGACCTTCGTGACCTTTCCTACGCGCGAGCCAAGGCCGTCGCGCGGAAGCTGGAGGAGAGCGGCGTGCGCCCGGCGCGGATTTCGCTGGTCGCCGCGGGAGACAGCGAGCCGCTGGTCCGTCAGGCCTACACGGAAGATAGGCGCGCCCTTAATCGGCGCGTCGAGATCCTGGTTACGGAGAACCTGGTTGATGATTACGCCGGGAGCAACCTGGCGGAAGAACTAAAGGAGTCCGCCGATGGCGGCAAGTGAAGCGCAGCCCCAGGCCGAACAGACTGCTGCAACCCCCAAGAAGAAGGGACGGATGACCTCCCTGCTGCTGATCGGCGGCTTGATGGCCGCGGAAGGCGCCGGGGTTTTCTTCGTGACCAAGACGTTCTTCGGCGGCGAGCCGCAGTCGGCCAGTGCCGCGGAGGAGGAGACCGAAGAGCAGCACGGCGAGCCGGCGGGGCACGGTGAGTCCGGCGGCGGCGAACACGGCGAAAAGCCGGCGCACGGCGCGGCGGCGCCTTCCGCCCACGCCGAGATCGAGCTGACGGAGTGCAAACCCAGCAACCGCACCACCGGCAAGCTGATCACGCTGCGCATTCGCGTATCAGCGCTGGTAGCGTCGCCGGAAGCGGAACGCGCCAAACAACTTGTGGAGGCCAACAAGGCCCGTATCAACGATCGCGTCAATGTCGTCATTCGTAGTAGTGAGCCGAAGGAACTCAACGAGCCAGGGCTGGAAACGATCAAGCGGCGGCTCAAGCATGAGCTCGCCCGCGTGCTGGGTGACGAGCAGTTAATCCAGGAAATCCTGATCCCGGAGCTGCTGCAATCGGGCTCGGGCATTTGATTGGCATGGGCCGATACTACCCCGTACGTCAGGGAGGACGCGGGCGAGCCGCGGGCCTTGAGCCCGCGCGGACATGCAGTGAAGGTCCTTAAGTCGCCACGGTCTGATGGATTGGACGAATGGCTGCGAACTCTGAATCACCCGCTGAGGCCGCCGCGCATGGCGCGGCTCAGGCGGACATCGACGCCCTGCTGAAGGAAGCGGAGCAAGGCGCCTCTGCGGAGGCGCCGCAAGCCGACAGCGCCGCGCTGACTCCGGAAGACATCGACGCCCTGGTGAACGCTGCGGCGAGCGCGTCGCCGGTGCCCGCGGCGGTCGCCGATCCTCCACCTTCCAGTGGGCGTGGGTCCACCGCGCCGAACATCGAACGCTTTGACTATCCCTCGCTCGCCGCATCGCCCGGCGCACAAGTCGATCCCAAGCGGCTGTCCATGCTCAGCGACGTGAAGCTTCGCGTGAAGGTGGAGCTGGGCCGCACGCGCATGCTGGTCGAGGACGTGCTGAGCCTCGGCGAGGGCAGCGTGGTGGAGCTGGACAAGCTTGCCGGCGACCCCGTGGATGTGTACGCCAACGACCGGCTCGTGGCCCGTGGCGAAGTGCTGGTGCTCAACGACAGCTTCTGCGTGCGGATCAGCGAAGTGATCTCCAGCGATCCCCATCGGGTGAGCACATGAAGCGCTCCCGATCCGCCACGATTAGCTGTGTGATGGTGAGCTTGAGCGTTCCGGCCGCTGCGCCTGCAGAAGGGCAGACTCCCGCGTCCAACCAGAGTGTTGCCATCGAAGGCGCTGCCCTGCCCGGTGCGACGCCGGCGCCGCCGAGCGCGGAATCGATCCCTTCTCGAAGCTTGCGGCGCAAGCCGTCTGCGCTCACGGAGACGTTGGACAACGATCGGGGCGTGCCCTGGTATCGGACGAGCCTGGGGGCGCTGGGCGTCGTGCTCGGCGTGGTGGCGGTGGTGTTCCTGCTGCTGCGCCGCTGGGCGCCGTCGGTTCGCGCTCCGGACAGTGGTGTGCTGAAGGTTTTCGGTAGAGCGGGGCTCACGCCCAAGCACAGTCTGGCGGCGGTTCAGTTCGGGCGGCGATTCGTGCTCGTGGGGATTTCGCCTGACCGCGTGCAGGCGCTCAGCGAGGTCAGCGATCCCGAGGAAGCGGCGGAGCTGGCCGGTCGCGTAGGAGCGCGTTGGCCCGCGGGTCGCGACGACTTCGACAGCCTGTTGACGCGGGAGACGGCGGCGTATGAACCGCCGGCGCAAGAAGCGGCGGCCGTTCGCGGCGAGGCGACGGACAGGAGTTCCGCGCCGCTGCGCGACCTGCTGAGGAAACTGAAGGCTTTGCAGTCCAAATAGAACCGGTGTTGGAGACACCGGCTTCCTTTTCGCCGCGTCCTGAAAGGAGCGGCGCGATACGAGCATGGACGCTCGCTCATGAAGCGGATCGTCGCGACAGCGATCCTGGTCACCGGCTTTTGCGCCGGCTCCGCCGCCGCGCAGGCGCCTGTGGCCAACAGTCCCGTTGCGCTTCCTGATCTGACTCAGATTCTGCCTGCGGCCTCGAGTCCACAAAGCGTCAGCGGCAGTTTGCAGATCCTCGTTCTGCTGACGGTCCTGACCCTCATTCCCTCGATCCTCATCATGGTGACCGCGTTCCCGCGGATTATCATTGTACTGGCGCTTCTGCGGCAGGCGGTAGGCGTACCGCAACTGCCGCCCAGTCAGGTGCTGCTGACACTCTCCCTGTTCGTGACTCTTCTGGTGATGGCGCCCACGTGGCATAAGGTTCACGCCGAGGCCGTGGGACCCTATCTGGAAAACCGCATGCCCCAGCAGCAGGCCATGGAGGTGACGGCGGCGCATCTGAAGGATTTCATGTACCGGCAGATCGAGCAGGCAGGCAATGAGGAGGATGTGTATCTGTTTCTGGAGTATGCCCGCGACCGGGCCATTGAGCCCGATGAGAAGATTGAGGTCGCCGCAGTGCCGCTGACTGTGATGATCCCCGCTTTCATGCTCAGTGAGCTGAAGACCGCATTCGTCATGGGTTTTCGGATCTATCTGCCATTTCTGGTCATTGATATGGTCATTGCGACCATTCTGCTGTCTATGGGAATGTTGATGCTTCCGCCGGTGTTGATTTCACTGCCATTCAAACTGTTGTTGTTTGTGCTGGCCGACGGATGGCATTTGGTGATTGAGACGTTGTTGCAGAGTTTCGTGTAGGTGGAATAGAGGCGGAGCGGCTCGGCAGGAGCCTCGCCCTCCCTCTAAGCGAGGTGTGCAATGGAACTGAGCACGGCATTGGAGGTTGGTCGTTACGCATTCTGGATGACGCTAGTGACCGCGGCACCGATTCTGGTGATCGGCCTGGTGGTGGGTTTGGCCATTTCCTTGTTCCAGGCGGTGACGCAGTTGCAGGAACAGGCCCTGAGCTTCGTCCCCAAGATTGCGGCCATGGTCGTGGCGGCGGTGATCTTCACGCCCTGGATTGCAGAGCAGATGCTCGAGTACACAAAGTCCATGCTGGGGACATTGCCGTGGTAAGCCCTGGCTGCGGACTGCCGCACTGACTGAGGATGAATCGACCACGAATATGCCATTTCCAGTTACCGACATCTTCGCCAGTCTTCCGGCGTTCGCTCTGGTCCTGTTCCGCCTGACGGGGTTGGCCATCAGCGCCCCTCTCTACTCCGGACGGGCCGTGCCTGTTCGCATCCGTGCGGCAGTAGTCATGGTCCTTGCGGCCATGCTGCTTCCCACGATCGCGCCGACCTTGCCGAAGGGCCTTTCTCTGGGCAGCGTAGTCGTCGGCGGCGTTGCCGAGTTCATCATTGGCGCTGCCATCGGGTTGTCGGTGACCATCCTGCTCATGGGTGCAGACGTGGCCGGAGAAATGGTCAGCCAGCAGGCGGGCATTTCCTTGGGCGAAGTCATCAATCCCCTGTTCGAGCAGCAGTCTTCGATCATCGGCCAACTCTATGCCATCGTGCTGACATGGATGTTCCTTTTGGGCGGCGGGCACCGCGCTATGATGGCGGCACTGCTCGACACCTTCGACATCATTCCGGTGCTTTCCTATGAATATGGGGATTCCATCGTTCTGCTGCTGATTGAAATGCTCACCGCTGCGTTCACCTTGGGCGTGCGTCTGGCGGCGCCGGTTCTCATAGCCCTGTTTCTGTCGGGTCTGGCCCTGAGCTTTCTGTCACGCACCATGCCCCAGCTCAATATTCTCTCTGTGGGATTTACTCTGCGAGCGCTGCTGACGTTGGGTGTAGCTGCATTGACGCTCATGGCCTGCCAGGGCGTGATGCTTGAGGCGCTGGCCGACGGGCTGGATGCGATCCGAGCGAGCTTCGGTCTGGGGCCCAGTCACTGGAGCATTCACTGATGGCGGCGCATGCTGAGGACCGGACTGAACCCCCGACCCCGCGCCGCCGCAGTGAAGCGCGGGCCAAGGGGCAGGTGGCGCGCAGTCACGATCTGACCGCGGCGGCGATTCTGGTGGCGGCCTTTGCGGCGTTGGGGATTCTCGGGCCGGGGTTGTGGCAAGCGCTGCTGGCCATCGTGGTGGCCGGGCTGGCACCAGAGTTTCCCACGTCGCTTGCGGACATGACGCCCTTGGTCACGGCGATTGGATCGTCGCTGGGCAGGCGGCTGGGTCCATTGCTTGTCGTGTTGTTCCTCGCGGGGTTGATTGCCCTCTACGCTCAGGTCGGCTGGCTGTTCACCTGGCAGCCGCTGACGCCGAGTCTCTCCAAGATCAATCCGCTGCGGGGCTTGGCCAGGCTGTTCTCGGTGCGTGCTACGATGGCCGCACTCATCAGCTTCGCCAAGGTGATCCTGGTGGGAGTGGTGGCGTATTTCACGGTCGTTCACGCAGCAACGGCTATCATCAATGCCTTCGCTCTGGGGTTTCACGACGTCATTCGGCTGGGTGCGTCGCTGATGTGGGAGTTGGGGATGAAGCTTTCCGTTGCTTTGCTGGTGCTCGCCCTGCTGGATTTCGCCTGGCAGCGCTTTCGCCATGAGCGCGACCTGCGGATGACCAAAGAGGAAGTCAAAGACGAGCTTCGCAGCATGGAGGGCGATCCGCACATCAAGCGCCGCCGCCGGCAATTGCAGTTGCAGCTTCACATGCAGCGGCTCAAGAAGGACGTGCCCAAGGCGGATGTCGTGGTGACCAACCCCACGCACTTCGCAGTAGCGATTGCCTATGAAGCGGAGACGATGCTGGCCCCGAAAGTGGTGGCCAAAGGCGCCGACTACCTGGCGATTCGCATCCGGCAGATCGCCGTGGAGTTCGGCATACCCATCGTGGAGCGAAAGCCGCTGGCCCGGGCGCTGTACGAATCCGTGGACGTGGGCCAGTACATTCCCGAGCGCTTCTATCGCGCGGTGGCGGAAATCCTGGCCTACATCTACGAACTGACCGGGCGCTCTCCGCGGAGCGTCGATCAGGAACTCGTCGGAGCGCCCGCATGATTTGGACGTCGGTCACGAGAGGGTTGCGTGAGGCCCGGGGATGCCGCTGAGCGATCTTGCCAATTCGCGGTTCGCGTCGGTGTTTCACAAACACCGCGGTTTGCTGTTGCCCATGGCCGCCTTGGCCATGATCCTGGTCATCCTCGTTCCCCTGCCCACGCACGCGATGGACTTGCTCCTCCTGCTGAACATCACGGTTTCGGGCGTCGTCATGCTCACCGTGATGTACATCGGTGGGCCGCTGGAATTCTCGTCTTTTCCTTCGTTGCTGCTGGGCGTGACGCTGTTCCGGCTGGTGCTCAACATCGCCACCACGCGACTGATCCTCACCAATGGCGACGCCGGGCAGGTAGTGGCCACGTTCGGCGGGTTTGTGGCCCAGGGGTCGCTCATCGTCGCCATCATCATTTTCGCGATCATCGTCGTGGTGCAGTTCGTGGTGATCACCAAGGGGGCTACGCGCATCGCGGAAGTCGCGGCGCGGTTCACTTTGGACGGCATGCCCGGCAAGCAGATGGCCGTGGATGCGGACTTAAACGCAGGCATCATCAACGAAGAGGAAGCCAAGCGCCGACGCTCGGACATCACGCGGGAGGCGGACTGCTACGGGGCCATGGACGGCGCCAGCAAGTTCGTCCG
>SBAX01000352.1 GCA_005240095.1 Phycisphaera mikurensis | reverse complement strand
ATCCAGTAGTAGCCGTCTTCGTCGCGGCGGCAGCCGTCGCCGGTGAAATACAGACCCGGGCAGCGCGTAAAGTAGGTTTCCTTGAAGCGCTGATGCTGGCCGTAGACGGTGCGCATGATTCCCGGCCAGGGCTCCTCGATGAACAGCGCGCCTGATCCGGGGCCTTCGATGCGCTTGTTGTTCTCGTCGAGCAGTACCGGCCTGACGCCGAAGAAGGGCAGCGTGGCCGAGCCGGGCTTGGTGGGGATGGCGCCGGGCAGCGGGGTGATCAGAATCCCGCCGGTTTCGGTCTGCCACCAGGTATCGACGATGGGGCAGCGCTCCTTGCCCACGACGCGGTGATACCACATCCAGGCCTCGGGGTTGATGGGCTCGCCGACGGTGCCCAGCAGGCGGAGGCTGGTGAGCTTGCGTTTCTTCACCGGGTCGTCGCCCTCGCGCATGATGGCGCGGATGGCGGTCGGGGCGGTGTAGAACTGCGTGACCTGGTACTTGTCGACGACATCCCAGAACCGTCCGGCGTCGGGATAGGTGGGGATGCCCTCGAACATGACGGAGGTCGCGCCCGCGCAGAGCGGGCCGTAGGCGATGTAGGAGTGCCCGGTAACCCAGCCGATGTCGGCGGTGCACCAGAAGATGTCGCCGTCGTGATAGTCGAAGATGTTCTTGAAGCTGAAGGTGGTGTGGACCATGTAGCCGCCGGTGGTGTGCAGGACGCCCTTGGGTTTGCCGGTGGAGCCGGAGGTATAGAGGATGAACAACGGGTCTTCGGAGTCCATCCATTCGCACTCGCACTGTGGCGAGGCGGTCTCCATCACGTCGTGCCACCAATGATCGCGCCCGGGGACCATTTTTACGGGCAGCTTGTGGCCGAGGCGCTGGAAGACGATACAGGTCTTCACCCGCGTTCCCTGGGCGGCGGCGCGCTCCATGGCCTGATCGGCGTTCTCCTTCAAGGCCACGGGCTTGTTCCCTCGGAAGACGCCGTCGGCGGTGATGAGCGTCTGGCAGCCGGAGTCGACGATGCGGTCGGACAGGGAGTCCGGGCTGAAGCCCCCGAACACCACGGAGTGAATCGCCCCGATGCGGGCGCAGGCCAGCATGGCGATGGGCAGCTCCACGATCATGGGCATGTAGATGGAGACGCGGTCGCCCTTTTTGACGCCGAAGCTCTTGAGGACATTGGCGAACTTGCAGACCTCGGTATGAAGCTGGCGGTAGGTCAGGCGCCCGTCTTCGCCGGGCTCGTTGCCTTCCCAGATGAGGGCGATCTGATCACTGCGGCGCTCGAGATGGCGATCGAGGGCATTATAGCTGATGTTGGTCTTGGCGCCGAGGAAGTACTTGATGGAGATCCGGTCTTTGAAATCGAACTCCCGGACCTTGGTCCAGCGCTGCCTCCAGTAGAACTCATTGGCGACCTCACCCCAGAAAGATTCCGGATCCTTGATCGATCGTTCGTACATGGCGCGGTATTGATCGAGCGACTTGATGTGGGCCTTGGCCGCGAACTCTTGGGACGGATGGAACATTCGGGCCTTAGGCGGGGCCATCGGTAAGTTTGCACTCATTCTACTACTCCTCCTGGAATGGCTCGGCTTTCACGCCGCCGATTATTACAGGTGCCCCGCGCGCCGGGCACATTGTTTGCCTCGGTCTTTTCCTTGTACCACGGGCGATTCCCGCGACCGGCCAGTCCCGGTGGCTATCCTGGTCGGCGAAAGTGTTCCGCATTTTCACCGATATATTGGAGCAGCAGTACCTCACGATCGTCCTCGTTCTTATAGAACTGTTTACCAAGCCGACCCCACTGAACGTTTGTTTCGCTTTGTTCTTCTTCCGAGAGTTGCATGAACTGCTCTTCACGTTCCTCCTGCGTCGCCGCCGCGCCAT
The DNA here is from genome assembly GCA_005240095.1 of Phycisphaera mikurensis. Taxonomy (GTDB): domain Bacteria; phylum Planctomycetota; class Phycisphaerae; order UBA1845; family UBA1845; genus SBAX01. Next base: position 10,235 of record SBAX01000352.1, on the reverse strand, counting down.
TCGGCCCGAATGCCTTCACCACTTCCGCCAGAATGCCCGCATCCCGAGCAGCCCCGATACACCGTAATCCTTCCAGCGCCATTCTCCAGTACTCGCCGCTGGAATTCGAGAAGTATTGAGAAAACCCTCCATTATTGACCTCGTCAATGAGCATCCGAACGGCTAGGACCCTCTGCTGGGGAGTCGTCAGACCCGTCCAACCCACATCCTTGAGCAGGTCAAACGCAATCGCAAACGGTGTTGCTGTACCCTTCAAAATGTTCTGCGCCTTGGCGGCACCTTCTCGTACCCGCTTGGACCGCGACTTCAGCCCTCGTCGAATACGCTCCTCCGCTTCCTGCGATCGGATCAGGCTGAGCAATTGCAGGACTTCACCCAGTGCTTTGTCATTCGGGTAATCCATCTCTGATTGTTCCAACTCGTCGGCCAGGCTAGTGAGCTGCGCTTCATCCAGATGTACACCCGCCGCTCGGAGAGCGGTCAGCACTCCAGCGAAGCCTGAGGTTCCCACTCGCAATAACTCAGGAGCGCTCAAGTCATCAATTGCGCGCTTACGATCCAGGCGCAGCAGGCACTCTGCCGCTGATTCGTCTTCCGGTACCATGGCCCGCACAGCCGGATAGATCGCCTTTCGCAAGGTGTCGGATAACCGGCCCTCGTCAAGCCCGCGCCGGATGCCAATGATTGCCCAGGATCGTACCGACTTGTCGCAATCGGAGAACGCAGTTTGCAGAGGTTGGGCGCACTCGTCGTATGCCATGGAACCGAGCAGCAGCGCCGCAGCCTGACGCACCCGCTTGTCTTCCGAGAAGAGTAACGGTCCGACCGGCGCGACCGCCTCTCGCGGCCGGTATTGTTCTAGGCATTCGAGAACTATTTCCAGTGGCGTGCCGTCGACGGGCAGTAATGAACACGCCTCGACGCCCAGTGAGTAGTACTTCCGCGCAAACTTCGGATTCGCCAGCGCGGTGATCAAGTGGGGCACGACGGTGGGGCCGGCCTGGTTAATGGCGAACTCTACGAAGCGATGGGCGTTCCGGCTTGCAAGCATCTCGACGAGCTCACCGGGTCTCTCCTGAGCTAAGCGCAGGAGTTCCGGATGGGCCTTCAGCGCGTGTTTTTCAAGCCCAACGTTCTGGTTAGCCATAGATGTACTATACTCGAAGATAGCGAGGATTTGCGACCGTCAGCGGCTGGCGAGGAGGTGAGCCAGCCGATCGGCCGTTCGTGCCGTCGCCCCCTGATTCCGCAACACGACCTGTCGGGCTTTCGCGCCCATGTCGCCGGCTGGGGCAGGGTTGGCCAGCAGGTCACGAACGGCGCCCGCCAGGCTCGGAGATGAATCCACGATCCGAATCGCCCCCACCTCGCGCAGGGCTCGCACCGGCGAGTCGAAGTTTTCCATGTGGGGTCCGGCGATGACGGGCTTGGCCAGGGCCGCGACCTCCATGGGATCGGAGCCGCCCATGGGCACGAGAGACCGCCCTACAAAGACGACGTCGGCGAGGCAGTAGAACTTGCGCAGCTCGCCCATGGTATCCCCGAGGATGACCCCCCTTGGTCCCCCCTTATTAAGGGGGGAGGCTGAGATGCCTGATTCTCCCGCGGCAAACTCGGGAGCTGAGACCGCCCTTAGGCCCTCCTTGTTAAGGGGGGAGGCGCTGCGGCGGATGCAGGTGAAGCCGCGGGATTCGATCAGGCGTGCGACTTCGTCGAAGCGTTCGGGTTTGCGGGGGACGACGGCAAGGAGCGGGACCGCGCGGTCCGAGCGCGGAGCGAAGGCGACACGATCCTCCGAACTCATCCGCTCCCTTCCGGTCGCGGCTCGGATTCGGTCGTGGCTCGGATCAGACCAGTTACGCCCCAGGGTATCGTAGGCCTCAAGAATCAGCTCTTCCTCGCCATCACCAGTGCTGCCGCAGACCCAGAGGGGGCGCGAACGGTCGATCCCCATGGCTTGGCTCAGTTCGTCGGCGCCTTCGACGTGATCGGCGACGGCGGCGGTGTCCCATTTCAGAGATGAAGTGAGTTCGACGCGATCGGGAGCAACGCCGGCTTCACGAAAGCGAGTCGCGATGGCTTCGTCCTGGGCCCCGACCCAGGCGAGGTCGGAGAACATCGGGCGCGTAAAAGGGCTGAGCTGCGCGAGTCGGCGGGCGCTGCGCTCGGTCATGCGGCCGTTGACCACCACGACGGGAATGCCGCAGCGAGTGGCCATGCGGGTAAGGTTGTACCAGACTTCCAGCTCCATGAGCACGATGAGCGACGGGCGGATCCTCCGCAGGGCGCGAGCCACGACAACGCTGAAGTCAAGCGGGAACCGGAACACGCGGTCCGCGCCGTAGAGCTGCACGCCGCGGGCGTAGCCGGTGTCGGTGGTCGTGGAGAGGACGATGTCCACGTCAGGGAGGCGCTCCTGCAAGGCGGCTACGAGCTTGGGGGTGGCGTTGATCTCGCCGAGAGAGACGGCGTGGATCCAGATGCGGCGGCGCGCGGGGTCAAGTCGGGGGCTGGCGCCGAATCGCTGCCGCCATCCGCGGCGGTTTTTCCCGATGATGAGCGCCTGATAGAGGGCGACGGGCAGGTAGAGGAGCCCGACGAGCAGGTAGGCCGCGTCCGCGATCCAGCGCATCGGCGCGGATGTTACTCGGTTCCGTTGGTGCCACCAACGCCCAGGACCGTCAGGAACAGCGCCGTAAAGAAGCTGCCGAGGGCGGAACCCAGGCTGCCCAGGAAGATGTTGTAGATCCAATCGCCGGTCAACCAATGCGTAAGCATGCTGGCTCCTTTGGTCCGACCAAGAACCTCCGAAAAGGTAGCATGGGGATAGGCCGCCCGCAATCTTGGGGTCGGTGAGGACTTCGCGGAGCCTTCGGGAGGGCGAGCCTCCCGGCGAGCCGCGCCGAACAAGGGTGTAGACGCTCGGCTTGGCAGGAGCCTCGCCCTCCCCTCACCATGGGCTTCCGTGTCTGGTGGGTGACGCTAGACTCGGCAGGGATGGCTCAGGAAGGCTATAACGAGACGGCCTTGCCGCTGCTGACCGCCGATCTGGCGGGCATCGGCGGGGCCATCAAGCAGTACGATGAGGATTTCATCGTCGAGGAGGCGCCGCTGTATGCGGCCTGCGGTCAGGGGACGCACACCTACTTTCTGATCGAAAAGCGCGGACTGGCGACCCTGCCGGCGATTTCGCACATCGCTCGCACGCTGGGCAGGCAAGCGCGGGACATCGGCTACGCGGGACTCAAGGACGCTCATGGAGTGACACGGCAGTGGCTCTCCATCGAGCACGTGCCGCCGGAGCGGGTGGCGGCCCTTACCTTGGCGCGGATCGCGATCCTGAGTGTGAATCGTCATACCAACAAGCTCAAGCTGGGGCATCTGGCAGGCAATCGTTTTGTGATCAAGATCCGGGAGGCGATCACGCAGCCGTTGGAGGCGGCGCGGGCTGTGCTGACGGTGCTGGGGCAGCGCGGCGTGCCCAACTACTTTGGTCCGCAGCGGTTCGGGGCGCGGGGAGACAACGCGCAAGTAGGTCTGGCCGTGCTGCGTGGTGATTTTTCAGAGGCCATCGCCTTGATGGCAGGCCGCCCGGGTCCGCGGGACCACGGTCCTGCGCGGCGGGCGCGGGAGTTGTTTGATGCGGGCGACTTTGCGACAGCGGCCGAGACGTGGCCGCGGGGAGTGTTCGCCCAGCAGTCGCGCATCTGCCGGGCGATGGCCTCATCGGGTGGGGATGCGCGGAAGGCGTGGAAGGCGGTGGACCATACCCTGCGGCGTCTTTTTGTGTCCGCTTTGCAGAGTGAGCTATTCAACCACGTGCTGGGACGACGGATTGATGGGCTCGATCGTGTCGAAGCGGGTGATATTGCCTATAAGCACGTCAATGGAGCGTGCTTTCGAGTGGAGGATGCGGCCAGGGAGCAACCGCGTTGCGAGACCTTTGAGATTTCGCCGACGGGTCCGCTGTTCGGGAGGCGGATGACGGACGCCGGGGGCGCACCGGGCGAGTTGGAGAAGGGCGTTCTTGCCGAAACCGGTCTGCAGAAAGACGACATCTATCTTTCCGGAGCGGGCAAACTCACTGGCTCGCGGCGTCCGCTGCGCGTGCCGCTTAAGGACTGGTGGGTGGATAGCGGCGCGGATGATCACGGACCATATTGCGAGGTGAAGTTTTTCCTGCCGGCTGGTGCCTATGCCACCAGCGTACTGCGCGAGGTTTGCAAATCGCAGACGGCGGTGGCGGAGATGGACTGAAACATCCACTGCGCGTCGGAAGCGAGCGCTTCCCCTGAATCTCCGTCGCTTTTTTCGTGCAAGACCGCCGAGGAACCCGGACATACTCGGAACGAGAAACACGGGCGCATGTTCCCGGCGGCCTGCGCGGGTCGCAGCCGTTTTTGCGGAGAAGATTGCCAATGGAGCGTCGAGCGACCACTGTCTTGCGAGGCTTGCTGATTGTATCCGTGATGTGCGCGGCTGGTTGCCCAGGAGGCCCGGTTGGGGATGGCGGCAACGGAGGGGATGGCGTGGAACGTTCCTTTACCGCCAACCTCTCCAGCGACCAGGAGGTGCCGGCCATCGATGGGGACGCCAGCGGGAGCGGCACGTTCACGCTGAACGCCCAGGAAACCACACTTTCTTTCTCGGTCACGGTAAGCGGTTTGTCCGGACCCGTTACGGGAGCACACTTTCACGAGGGCCCAGCAGGGACGGCCGGTCCCATTGTCTTCGACATCACCGCCACGGTGGAGGAACTGCCTGATGGCACCGTCACCGCCAGCGGTACATGGGATGTGAATGCGGCCGACGTAGTCGCACTCCTCGACGGCGAAATCTACATCAACTTCCATACCGCCCAGAATCCCGGCGGCGAAGCTCGCGGCCAACTGGAGCTTGAGGAGCAATAGCCGCTCGCAGGACTACGCTTGTCGCTAACTGGGCACCCTGTCCTCCCACCGGCTACCTACCTGTCAGCGAGTTGATGGAGCGTCGAGAACGATGATGCGCTTGCTGGCTACGCGATGTAGGCCTTCCTCTTGCGCCCGGAGAGGTAGGATTCCATGACGCAGTGGGTCAGGTCTCCGCTGGTGCAGTAGAAGGCCACGCCCTTGGTCAGGCGGGTCAGGTGTTCCACGAAGTTGAGCCAGTCCATGTAGAAGTAATCTTCGATGAGGGCGAAGGTGGAGAAGCGGATCCCGGCGCGGGCTAAGAGCACGGCCTCGGAAAGCGTGGCGATGCTGGTCTGCTCCTGCGGAGGATAGAGGAGGTGCACGAATGCGCCCTCCACGTGCGCCGTGGGCTGGCCGTCGGTGATGATGAACACCTGGCGGTTAGTTCCGCCGCGGCGGGCGAGGAGCTGGCGGGCGGTCATGAATCCCAGTTGCAGATTGGTGAAGTGCGGCGGGGCCTCGGAGAGTTTGCCGAGCGGCACACGCATGCGGATGACGGGATCGAACAAGGTCACCCGCTTGGGGTTGACCAGCGGCAGACGGTGCTCGGGGATGATCTCCGCCCCGGAGGCGAAGCCTACGACATCGACCGTGTCCATGGGGAAGCGCTGGCGGATGAGGGCATAGATGGCCATGGCGCATTTCTTGGCCTGCGGGAAACGATCCCAGCGGTTCATGGAGCCGGACATGTCCAGCAGGATCACGGTGCTGCAACTGGCCTTGGATTCGGTCTGATGGACCTCGAAGTCCCTCTCGGTAAGGCGCAGGGGCAAGCCCAGCCCGCCGCCCTCGGACGCCAATCGAGCCATGCTGTTTCGCAGGGTGGCGGCGGTGTCGAAGTCGCTGACCGAGTCGCCGAATCGGTACTTGCGCGTCCCCTCGCAGCGCTCGCCGCCGACACCGATTCGCGGAGTCTCGTGCCCTTCAGTGGAGTCGGGGTGCAGGTCGTGGAAGACCTCCATGAGCGCCCGGCGCTGAATGCTTTCGATGGCCCGGGGGGTGAGGCGGAACTTCACGCCGACGCGTTCGAGCAGTCCTTCCTCGATCCATTTCTCGATGAGCGTGCGTTGCTCGGGGTCGAGGGCCGCGCGGCGCAGGGCCTCGAGGGCCGGCTCACCGTATTCCATGACGTATTCGAGGAGGGCATCGAACTGCGAAAGATGCTCCTGGGTGGGGAACTCGGAGCCGTCCCATTGCTGATAGATGAAGCGCATGGCACTCCTGGCCCGGCGGACTCGGGGGGTCAGTTGTAGCCGGCGGACCCCCGCAAATCAAGCGGGACTCGGCAGCTCAAGGAGCCACGACGGTGCTTGAGGCTATCGCGAAGATACGCTAGAACTCACCGAACATCACTTGGAAGGCCGCTACGTCCAGCAAGTCGATGTCGCCATCGGCGTCCCAGTCAAACGCGCTGCAATCGACGGGAACTTCGGGTCCTCCCAACAACGGTTGGAATACCGCGTAGTCGTAGCTCGCGACGTTGCCGTCGCAGTCGATGTCGCCGAGCGCGCAGGGGCCTATGCCTATGTAAACCAGGGCATGGTCGAGATTGATCCACCCTGCGTTTTCGGCCCACGCAAACCCATAGAAGCGCCTGCGGCAAGCGTCGAACCGCGCGCCGTCGTGGCCATGGGCGGTATCGAAGTTGATCCAACCGACGTTCTCACCCCACGCAAGGCCGTGAAGCACGCCGTCAAGATCGAGGTTGACCCCAAAATCGGTGCTCTCGACGTTGCCGTAGCAGGGCACTGCCCCGCAAAGAGATGCAGGCGCGCCATCGCCAATGTTGATCCAGCCGACGTTCTCGCTCCAGAGGAAACCGGTCAGAAAACTTGCACCCACATTCACCCCCTGCACGGCCCCGTCGGCCTGCCGCCAATTGGTCCATCCCAGGTTCTCACACCAGGCGAACGGGTGGTCCGGGTCCACGTTTGATTCCGCCAGGGCGATAGAGCCAAGGATCGCCATGAGCAGCAAGGTTGGTCGTCGGCAGCACATGAACAGTTCTCAATTCGCAATGTTGACGGTCGAATTCGTCGCCGAGTTCATGCCAAAGGAGTTGCCGGCAATGGTGCCGAGAAAATTGCCGCTGCTGGGAATGGTGTACTCGGTACCGCTGGTGCTGCCTCCGGCATAATTGCGAATGACGACGTTGCCGGTAGCGGCCACGTCCAGGTAGATGCCGAAGCCGTTGCTCACGAGGTGGTTCCCCTCGATGCAATTGCGACTGCCGCCGGTGTAGATGCCGGAGGCGACGGGACTTCCGTTGTCCGTCAATCCATTATACATGCAGGTGTTGTCGGCCACACGGCATCCCTCAGACACGTCAATTCCGTTGCCGCCATTCCTCATCACAGTGCAACCGGTGATACTGCATGCACTGCCTCCAAGAATTCCATGGCCCGTGTTGCGCACCACCGTACAGCCGACGACGGTACCGCTCCCGGCCTCAATGCCGTCACCGCCGTTCCCCGCGGCGGTGCAGTTGCTGATTGTGCCCGTGTCCTGCACGTAGATCCCATCACCGATGTTGCCGTCAGACGTGCAGCCGGTGATTGTACTTTCCGCGCCCCATATTCCGGCCCCCCCATTCTGAGATGCGGCACAGCCCGTGACCGTGCTCCTGACGGCCACGATTCCGTTGCTGGTGTTGCCGAGAGCCGCGCAGCCGTTGATGGCGCTGTCGGCGGCGAACCAGATGCCGTGGTCGCCGTTGTTCTGCACACGAAGGCCGGCAAGCAGGGTGTTCCGGGCCGCGAGAAGGTCCACACCATCATCCCCCCACGCCCGAACGGTACCGTTGCGTATGGCGATGTTCCGCAGGTCGGAGCCGGAGGCGACGATCCCGTCCGTCGATCCAGGCACGCCGACCAGTTCGAATCCCATCAGGTCGATGGTGACGCCCGGGCCGTTCGCCGCGACGGCGATCTGAATGCCTGCCTTCCCGGACACGCCGATGATGTTCCCGGCCAGATAGTACGACCCTGGTTGGACGATCTTGAACAGGGACGTTGCGTCCCCGGGAGTGCTGATGGCATTGATGGCGATGCGCGGCTCGACCTCGGTCAACGTTTTCATGGTCGGACCGATGGGGCCCGGCGGAGGGTTCAGGTCCCCCGCTTGCACTCTCTGCGAGCCGACGGCACAGAGCATTGCGAAAACAACGACGGACCGCCGTGTGGCTTCCTGTCGGCGGAGCTTGTGCACTCTTCCGGGGCGCCGGCTGCGTTTCGTGTTTCTCATTGCCGATACCTCCTCCAGATTCAGGGGCCGTTTGCCATGCAATGTCCGCTGCCATTCAGCTTTCGGTTGATCGATCGCCCCGTGGGATTGGCGCTTCAGTCCTGTGCGGTGCCGTCCCGGACGACCGGCGAGGGAAAAAGCAGCGCTTCGAGACGCGCCAATCTTTCTTTCAACTCCGCCACCTGGCGGTCTTTCTCCGCGAGCGCGGCTTCCTGCTGGGCGCGCAGGTCGGTGATCGCAGCTTCGGTTTCGGTCCGCAGGGCGTCGATTTCGCGCTTTTTGGCAACCAGCGCGGCGTGCAGCTCCTTGATCGCTTCCACAGTCAAGGCGCCGACGCGGTCGTATTTCATGCCCACCGCGTTTTGGCCATCGGGTTCCATCTGTACCAACTCGGGAACGACGGAAGCGACGTCCTCGGCCACGAAGCCGATATCCGATTCACCCCCCGGGTTTCCAGCCCACTTGTACATGACGCCTTGGAGCTGAAGCACCTTTTGGAGGGCGTCCGGAATGGCACGTATGTTCTCTTTCCACCGCCTCGACGAATACGCGAGCCAAAACCTCGCCAAGCCCTTGCTCTTCAGATCATCGTTGGTCGTCAGTTCGATGCCATAGGATGGGTTTGGCACCCCAATTCCTACCTTGCCCTGGGGCGTGACCACGACGGCCGGCGCGGAAAGGTCGGCAGTCGGGGCGATACGAAAGTTGGCGTCCTGCTGGGAAAGGCCTACGCTCCAATTGAGATTCAGGTCGCCGACTGTGCCCGGGTAATAGTATACGGTAATCGAGACGGCATCGACGGAGGCCGAACTGGCGATCGGGGCGTTCTGGTTCTCGCAGGTCTGCAAATAGCATCGCGTGCACTGATAGTAGTTGGGGAAGGTGCCGCAAGTCGTCCAGTAGCAATCCTCGCACATCCGCACGCCGTCCGCCGCGAGGCTCAGGCCGAAGGCAGCGCTGTTCACCTGGTCCGCCTCCCATTCAAGCCCCCACACGTTCAGGGCGCCGCCGGCGTAGCCAGTCACGTCTGCCGTTGTGTAGCCATCGCCCAGCGGAATCATGTAAGCGAAGGACGGCGAACTTCCGCCCGACAATTGAGTTCTGACCGCGGCGAAGCAATCATCGCATCCAAAGCCGGTGCAGGAGCAGGAGTCCTCGTGCCCCTCTACGGTGACGGTGATTCCCACAACGACGGCCTCGCGCGGAAGGGAGAAGCCAAATCCGGATACGTTGAGGACTCCTTCGCCGCTGACCCCTTGGGCATAGGTGTTGTCGCTGGATATCGCGTTTGCCGGGGTGGTCCAGCCTCCTCCGCCGGCCGCGGTCGGCGACTTATTGGCAGACAACGCGGGATCGAGGGACAATCTGGAGGTCTGGAAGCGGATGGCGGTGTCTGCGGCGGCACGGCTGAGGTGGAGCATGGAAGTCGGGGCTCGCGTTCCGATCCCCAGGTTCGCCGATACGTCGGCGCTGCCCACGACGGAAAGCCGGGTGCCGGGATTCTTCGTTCCGATGCCCACTCGTTCTTGCTCGTCCACGACGATGCCGCGGGTTTGCAAGGCGTACGGAACGGCGGTCATGGACTGGCGCGGCTGGAGGCGCGAGAAGGACTCAGGTACCGGAGCAGTTCTCCGTGCAGACCGCGACCTCCAGCCAGCGGGCGTTGCCGTTCAAGGCGCTCTCCCCGAAATCGAGCTGCACCTGGAACAGTCCGCTGACGACTTCGACGGAAGGTATGTCGAGCGGCCCGGCGATCGCCTGGCCCTCACTGGGCAGGTCCCACAGCGTAAAGCGGAATTCGGCGAGTCCCGAGTACGGCGCGCCGCCGTAACGCAACTGACCCTGGTACGTAAAACCGCTCCGCATGCGGCCGGGGCACTCATCGAGGCACGAAGCGCCGTCGCCTTGATAGAGTCCCCCAAAGTTCTCGCAGGCGTCGGAAGTCGTCTCCAGGCACGCTTTCTCGGGAAGACAGCAGGCTCCGAAACAGGTAATGGTTGCGCAGCGCGTGCCCCGGCCGCATGCGGAGCGGTTTTACGT
>SBAX01000292.1 GCA_005240095.1 Phycisphaera mikurensis | reverse complement strand
TGCCGTACGCTCGCTGCTCCGAGGAAATGAGTAACCTTCTCCGTTCCCACAGCGGGAAGTCTCTCACTCGCCGATTCCCAACAACCCCGAGCTATACATTGCTGCTCAGCACCGGAGCCCAGCAGGCTTAGGGAGCCTAGGTCTAAACCGAGGGTTGTATCCGAGGCTTCAATGCAGAATTCCACGGTCGCGCCCGGGATGTCGAACGGTACTTCCTCACGGAGTAGTACTAGGGTAACCCCATCTGCGGCGGCGCCGTTGACCTCTCGACCGCCTTCGTCAACATCATTCTCATTGGTCGCCATTCCGACTCCGCTTTCGCAACTACCGACAAGAAAATCTGGGTTCGGATCGATCGCCTCCAGCCTGGTGATTGTTAAGAAATCAAGCACAACGCAGGTATCGAGTAAGCCATCGTTGGAGTCCGCGATATGGAATTCGATGGTGTATTCGTGGCCCGCAGTAAGGGACTCTGGCGCAGAGCGTCCTGCGGCGAAGCCGGCGTCGGGGAGGCCAAATGTTCCCGGGATAGGAGAACCATCATTAACGGGATCGATCGCAAAGAGGTCAAAGGGCGAGCCGTTGATCATGGCTCCCCCGACGGGATTTAGCGATAGATTCACCGACGAAAGCAGCGTCGTCGCCGACGTTCCGAGCGTGTCGTCCTTTATTGTCGCGGTGAAGACGTCAGCAACTCGAATACTGGGCACCTCGGGATACTCGGCGGAGAGCAATACGTAAGAGAATTGCAATTGATTCACGGGCATTGCGCATTGGTCGCTACTCCCGGCCGTACATTGGGCGTCGCTCCCACATGAATTCCCTCCAACTGTGCACACTCCGGCTGGAACGGTCACCGTGACGGTAAGAGTCGCGGGATCATGCTCGTCACCGGACGACACACCCAGATCAGTGCCTGGTTCCGCGGATGCTTGTTGGACAGGTCCCGTACAAATCACCACAGCGTCAGTCCCGGCAGCCGGCGTGGCTCCTCCATACCTTGGCAGCACCTCAAGGGACGTTGCGTTGCCGCTAAACAACGCTGCGCCCTGAAACCGGCTCGGGATGTCGAGAGCCGCGACAACAGCGGGATCCGCTGTCAGGTGGGTCGCTGTCATCACGAAGTTGACGAAAATCATCGGAACGGTTCGGCGAGCATGCTGCATGGTTGGTCCTCCGATTCAACGGCGTCTCACGGGGCGGCGTGCTCCGCGGGCCCAGCGTCAGCTTCATGAGCGAATTCCGGGTTCCGCGCTCCCGCGCCGAGGCGATTTTTTCTGGCTGCCGGGAAAAACTGCAGTCGGTGTGGCTTCCTGATGACCGGTTTCGGGCGGGGGCGATTTCGGGTATGTTTGGAGCTCTGCCCGCAGGGGAGGTTCGGAGCCGGGCCATGTCCACGGAAGAGAGCGAGCCAAACTTGATTGCCCGTGCGGCGGACGGAGACGGAACAGCCATGGAGCGTCTGCTGCTGGCCCACTACGACCGCGTGCACGCGCGGATCGCCCGGAGGCTTCCAGCATGGCTACAGGGGCGCCTGGCTCCCGAGGACGTCCTGCAACAGGCGCTGGTGGACGCCTTCCAGGCGATTCCAACGTTCGAGGTCCGGGACGAGCGCAGCTTCTATCGTTGGCTGGCGACCATTGCGGATCATCGTTTGCAGGACGCGATCAAGGCCGATCGGGCCGCCAAACGCGGCGGCGGTCTACGGAACGTCGCGGCCGCGGGCGGCTGGAACTCGTCGGTCGCGGAACTCGTGGAATTGCTCGGGGAGTCAGATGCGACGCCCAGCCGATCCGCCGCCCGCCACGAAGCGATCAGCGCCGTGCAGATTGGGCTGGCTTCGCTGAGCGAGCCCAACCGCCTGGCCCTTCAACTCCGCTATATCCAAGGGCTGCCCGTTGCCGACGTGGCTCGGGCCATGAACCGGACCCCTCGGGCGGTGCATAATCTCTGCTATCGCGGGCTGAAGGAGCTGCATGCGGTCCTGGGTCGCTCGTCGCAGTACCTGACGCGCACCTAGGGAGCGCCGCTCAGGAATGTCGCTTATAGCCGTGATGGAATGGGGGCCGAGTGCCGGCCTCCCATGTCACCGGGATGATCGTCGGTGAGCAAGTCGAATGCCAAGCCGCCCGTTACCGATCGTGCCGCACGTGCCCGTGGGGTCGTGCAGGACTTGCTCCGCCGGCGCGAGCTCGGTCAGTCCGTCGCGTCTGAACAGTTGATGTCAGGCCATCCCGAGCTAATGCCCGAACTGGGCGATGAGCTGCATAAGCTGGAGGTGATACAACGCGCTCGAAGCCAAGCAAGCAATGGCGGAATCGCTGGGTCCGAGCGGAGCGACACATGGCGTCTCCAGCCCGATTCCTTCCCGGGTTACCAGATCGTGCGGGAGATTCATCGCGGCGGACAGGGCGTGGTCTATGAGGCCGTTCAGAAGGCCACAAAGCGCAAGGTTGCCATCAAGGTCATGCGTGCCGGTCCCTTCCCCGGCGACCACGACCGCATCCGCTTCGAGCGAGAGGTCCAGATCTTAGCTTCCCTCAAGCATCCCAACATCGTTGCCATCCACGACAGCGGCATCGCCGCGGGACACTTCTACTTCGTCATGGATTACATTGCCGGACAGCCGCTGGACATGTACGCCGCCAGTGCCGATCGCTCTGTTGAATGGACGTTGACTCTCTTTGAAAGGATCGCCCTCGCCGTCCACGCCGCCCATCTGCGCGGCGTGATGCACCGCGATCTGAAGCCCGGCAACATCCGCATCGACGAAGACGGCGAGCCGTACATCCTCGACTTCGGCCTCGCCAAGATCGCCGACTGCGCCGCCCCGGGCGCAGAATCGCCCGCCATCACGGTCACCGGCCAGTTCGTCGGGTCCCTGCCCTGGGCCGCGCCCGAGCAGGTGGACGCGAGTCCCGATTGCATCGACGTTCGGACCGACGTCTATTCCCTCGGCGTGATCCTGTTTCAGATTCTGACGGGACGGTTCCCGTATCCGGTGGCGGGCAGCGTGCGGGAGGTGATGGATCACATCAGCAACGTCGAACCGGTCCGCCCCAGCACCGTCCGCGAACAGATCGACGACGAAGTGGATACCCTGGTGCTCAAATGCCTGAGCAAGGAACGGGAACGGCGTTACCAAAGCGCCGGCGAGCTGGCCCGGGATATCCGCCGGTATCTGTCCGGCGAACCCATCGAGGCCAAGCGCGACAGCTCGTGGTACGTGCTCAAGAAGACCCTGGGCCGGAACAAACTGCCGGTTGCGCTGTCCCTGGCGTTCGCCCTCACCGTGCTCGGTTTCGCAATCGCAATGGCGGTGTTGTATCGCTACGCGAGGGGCGAGGCCAGAACGGCCGGGCGCGTCCAAGCCGCCCTGGAAAGTCTTTTCACCGACGCGGGACCCTTTCAGTACCGCAGCGACGCCACCGTTCTGGACCTTCTGGACCGTGGTGCAGACCGGGTCGTGGAGGGATTGAAGGACGAACCCGAGGTCCAGGCCCGTGTGATGGAAGGCATCGCCGCGCGCTACGGGCAACTCGGAGCTCCTCGCGCCCAACGGCAGTGGCTGGAGCGTGCTCTGGCCATTCGGCGCGATCGCCTGGGCGCCGGCGACGAGGCCATCGGCCGACTACTGCTGAATCTAGGCAGCGCCGCTCGCGCCGCGGGGGAGGATTCCCAGGCCGAGGAGATCCTACGCCAAGCCCTGACGCTGATGTCGCGATCCTCTCCCGCCCCAAGTGAGGACCAGGTTCGCGCCCTCAGCGTACTGGCCGGCGTCCGTTACAACCTCGGAGACCATGTGGAAGGGGATGATCTCTCCCGACGAGCTCTTTTGATGTGCCGTTTCCTCTTCCGCGAAGCCCATCCGTTGACCGTGAACGTCCTTCTGGCGTTCGGCGGCGCTCTGGAAAACCGCGGGGCCTACGAGGAGGCCGATGCCCTGACGCAGGAAGCGCTGGCCTCGGTACGAACCATCTACCCCGGCGACCACGTTCTGACGGCCAGGGCTCTGGATGCCCGTGCCTCCCTGCTTGTAGACCTCGGCAAACCCCAAGATGCTCTCGCCCTCCGCGAGGAAGCCCTATCTCTGTGTCGCCGGCTTTACCCGGGCGATCACGCCGCCATCCCGGCGGCAATGTACCACTTAGGCTACGTGCTGCAGGAGGTGGGGCGCTTCGAGGAGGCTGCCTCGCGGATTCAGGATGGTCTGGAAATGAGTCACCGGCTGAGTCCCGGTCCCAACAGTGAATCGATCGCGTATGGTCACTACTATCTGGCTGGTGTCTACGCCGATGCCGGCGATTGGGTTCGAGCGGAGCAGAGTGCGAGAGAGGCGCTCGGGCGTTACCAGCAACTCTTCCCATCCGACCATGTCTTCATCGCCCGACCTTTGACACGACTAGGATGGGCCTTGGTCGAACTGCACCGCTATGAAGAAGCCGAGCCACTCCTGGTCGAGGCCCTGCAGATTCGAGAGAAGCGCAAACCGCCCGGTCATTGGAAGACTGCAAAGACGAAAAGCATTCTGGGGAGTTGCTACGTCGGCCTTGGCCGCTTCGAAGGGGCCGAGCCGCTGTTGCGCGACAGCTATCCGCTGATCGCCCAAGCCCGCGGCTCGGATCACCGCCGCAGCCAGCAGGCCTTACAGCGAATCCTGGACCTGTACGAGGTTTGGGGCAAGCCTGAGCAAGCCGCCCAGTACCGTACCATCCTCCCCATCCGTTCTAACAATTAGCGATTCTGTTCCCGTTACTGCGAACACCTCCCACAACGGTCGCGGCAGAAGCCGGAGCCGCACATGCCGATCGTGCAGGTGCTCCCCGGGCAGTCACTGTCTGTATCGCAAGGATAGGTGACGTTGCTTCCTCCGGCGCACTGCCCGCAGTGCGAGTTGTTGTTGCAGGGCAGGGCCAGGTTCGGTCCGGAGGTGCAAGTTTTCACGCACGTTGCTCCCGCTCCGTAGAGACCCGTACAGTGCGCCGGGGACGAGCACGCAGTCGTATCGCAGAGCACGCTGGAGGGACAGGCGCACGGACCGGAGAAGGGGTAGGCCTTGAGCTTGACGTTGTCTACGACCGCCCCGATGTCCAGGGCGTTCACGTCGGCGTTGGGATCGACGACGTTGGGCTGCACTTGGACGGCGATCTTCTTGGGCGCCCCGGTGAGCTTCTTGAATTGGTTCACGGCCCCTACCACGTCAATGGCATTGGGCTGTCCGGGCGCATCGGGCGCGTACGGTGAAGAGATATCCCCCGCCCGACGAGTGGTCATGGTTACGGGTTTGGACACGGCCGTGCAGGTGTCCTCGATTCCTTTGCACAGGGCGGCAAAGACTTCTACGTCATAGGTCGAGCTGGGGATGGTCTCCGCCCCCACGACATGGACCAGTCCTTCGCTGCCCCAGTCATGGTAGTAGGGCGAACACTGCAAACGGGCGGTGCGGTAGCTGCCGATGGAGGGCAGGTCCTTGGATTCGAGGGCCGTGATCGGCGGGCCCACCCAGCGGGCGCAGTTGTTCATCTCCCCGTCGGCCGCGCAGGTGGCGCTTTCGTAGGCGCTGAAGTCCGGCGGCGGACAGCAGATATTGTTCGGCGGGACGGGGTTCTGCAGATCGAGCATCGTGACCCGCACGGCCGTCTGCGAAGAACCCCCCGTCGCCGCCGAGGGTGGGGGAACGCTGAAGGAGAGCGCGCGTCCCGTTTCGCCGACCGGATCCGGCACGACCTCGTCCGGCTCGCATTCGTCAGGCACGCCGTTGGCGTTGAGATCTTGCGATAACCCCCACCCGATGTCGCACACATCCGACCGACCATTGTTGTTGCAGTCAGGAACAACCTCGCAGTCGTCCGGTGTGCCGTTCAAGTCGCAGTCCAACTCGCAATCGTCAGGTAGGCCGTCTGAGTCGCAGTCCGCCTCGCATTCGTCCGGGATTCCGTTGCGCTGACAGTCCGCGACGAGTCCCGCGCGGATCTCGCAGTCGTCGGGGATGCCGCTGGCATTGCAGTCCGTCTCGCAGCTGTCCGGGATGCCGTTGGGCTGACAATCGGACGCCCCGCCGAAGGAGATGTCACACTCGTCGGGAACGCCGTTGGCGTTGCAATCCTGCGATGCTCCGGAGGCGATGTCCATGTCGTCGGGCACACCGTTGCCGTTGCAATCCAGCGGGCAGGCGTCGGCGATGGTGAAGTCTTCCTGGTACGTGTGCCCCGAGCCGTCAGCCTCCACGTAATGTACTTCGAAGGTGTATTCCCCCGTGCTTACGGGCGGCGGGACGAAGCAGATCTGCTGATCCCAGCAGAACTGCCGCGACCCGCCCGCGTTGATGACCGGGGGGAGCCAACTCACGAAACACGACGGCGGGTCGGGGTGAATCTCGTCGCCGCTGCTGTCGAGAATCCGCCAAACACGATCGACCGTGATGACGTCGCCGCTGTGATTGATCAACGTCACGCAAACGTCTTCGCCTGGCTCGTAGCAGTCTTCGTCCGCAACGAGATCCGGACAATCTGCACCAGTGTCGAGGCAACGCTGGGCCATGAGATTCCGCGTCGGCGGCCAGTCGCTGTACGGCGCCTGCACGCAGTAGTGCCCATTGGAAACCTGCTGGGCATTGTTGAACGCGTCGCAGGTGTCGTGCGTGCCGTCTCCCTGGTCGGTCTGGTCCCAGGTCCATCTCCGGATCTCGCCGGGTTCCATCACGCGGCTGTCGTTGCAGGCGGTGTCGCAAGGGTAAGACCAGACGGTCTGATTCGCATCGTCGATCACCTGGACGGGGCCGATATCGCAGACGTTCAGGTAGACCTGCTGACACGAGGTATTGACCGCTTTGATCCTGACGTTCGACCCGGCGGGATAGCAGTCCTGATCGAGACTGAGTTTGAGGCAGCCTCCGAGTTGCAGGCCGCCTCGACCGAGCCTTGGCGTGCCGGGCATCTCCAGATAGTCGAATTCGATTCCATAGCTCCCCGAGGGTGCAGGCTGGCCCAGCGAATCGTTCTGTTCCCAATAGACGTAGTAGGTCTGGCCGGGGTCGAGCTGAACCGGCGGCCCCGACGGCGGCGGCGCGAACACGACCGCCCCGGCGAGGGTACGGATTCGCCAGGGCTGCTCATTGGGCAATCCGATCGGTTGCGTCGTTCCATTGCGGATGCCGATACGGACCGGTGCCGCGGGCATGTTACAGGCGCACTGCGGATCCACGTCAACACAGTTCGCCGCAATCTTGAAGTTGGAGCAGACCGTGGCATTCACCGCGAAGTTCTCGTCGGTGTAGGTTGCGCACGCTTGATACGTTCCGTTCTGCACCTGCGCCCGATTGGAGTACCCGCAGGCGTTCTGCCCGTCGCCGTCGTCGAGCTGATCCCAGGTCGCGCCGTCGCGTCCTCCTCCGCCCAGGGTGAATGTGTAACTTTCACCGGTGTCCAGGGGCACAATCTGAAGAGCCGTGCAAGCCGGCTGGAAGACGAGGTTATTCAGCGTATCACGGATTTCCCAGGGCGACAGGTCACGCAGGTTGAGCACACCGCACCCGTTGTTCGTGATGGTGATGGTTACATCCTCACCGGGCGTGTAGCAGTCTCTGTCCGTAGTCACGGCTGCGCAGTTGCCGATGGAGAAGCTGAGGCATTCCACTGATTCACTCGTGCAGTCGGCGTCCATGCAGATGTCAACTGCAATCTCATAGGTGCCATTGGGCACTTGGGCGGCATTGTTCCACTGGCAGCCGACAAGGGTCCCGTCGCCATCATCCCGCTGGTCCCAGCTGAATGAATAGGTCTCGCCCGGTGGCACTTCAACAAACTGCTCAAGCACGCATGTGGGTCGGTAGATGCTCTGCCCCGCGTTGTCGCGGATTTCAAACGGTGCGGAGTTGCGCAGATAGATCGAGCTTCCCGAGTCGTTTCGCAGCGTGAATTCGACCGTCGCCCCGGAATTGTGACAGCCGCAGGGTACGGTCACTTCGACGTCTTGGGCATCCACGCAAGCGACGATCGGGTAGATAACCACCGTTCCGTTGCCGGCAAAGCCGCCCTGAGAGCCGGCCCCGCCGCCAACGAGAAGGTTGGACCCAGGGACAGTCCCGTTGATGGTTGTCGCTGCCAGAGCAATCGCGCCGCCGCCACCTCCGCCCCCGGCGCCGTCACCCATGCTGCCCATCGGGGCCGCATCGCCGCCTCGCGCATCGATCCGACCGTCGGCCAAGAAAGTAATGGAATCCAAGCTGTCGATAGCGATGGCCCCACCGCCCGCGCCCCCGATCGGTGCGTACG
>SBAX01000114.1 GCA_005240095.1 Phycisphaera mikurensis | reverse complement strand
CCATGACCGGACACAGAACCAACCGAACCGCCGTGTACGGACCCGTACGCACGGTGGTGTGGGAGGGGCCGGGCCACGAGGCCCGCCCCTATCCCGATCGGGGGCAAGCGTAGCGCCGCCCCCGGACCTATAGTCCAGATCAAACATCGCGACCCTGAAAGGGTCGTACTCGCGAGCGCGGGAGACGGACATGCCGGGAGTCGGGGTCGAGGCCCAAGGTTTGTCCTTCGGGTTCTGCATCCAACGCTACAACTGCGTGCGCCCACGGATAGCCGCTTCGAGCATGCCCACGCTGGCGTACTCGAGTTGCGAGCCGACGGCCAGCCCACGGGCCGGGCGAGTCACAAGCACGTTCGTGTCCGCCAGCAAGCTCTGGATATGCAGGGCCGTTGCATCCCCGTCCAGCGTCGGATTCAGCGCCAGCACGACCTCGCGGACGTTGCCCCCGCGAACGCGCTCGATCAGTGCATCGAGGGTCAGATGCTGCGGCTCAATCCCTTCCAGGGGAGCAATGTGCCCCATGAGCACGTGGTACACGCCGTGTACCAAGCCTGTGGCTTCGAGAGCCAGAAGATCCTTGGGCTGCTCGACGACCCAGATTTCGCCTTGGTCACGCCGGGAGTCGGAGCAGATCGAGCACGGGTCCGTCTCCGTGAGGTTGTAGCACGTCCGGCAGTGGATGACCTTATCCTTGACGTCGAGGATGGCCTGGGCAAGGCCGGCCGCGAACTCCCGCGGCTCCCGGAGCACATGGAACGCCAGGCGCTCCGCGCTGCGCGGGCCGATCCCCGGCAGTTTCTGGAATTGCTCACGCAATCGAGTAAGGGATTGGATCGGTTCGCTCACGATTGGCCGCCGCCGAGCATCTGGGAAAGGCCGGGGATGTTGAGCCCGCCGGTGAGCGCGGCCATCTGCTCCTTCATGGCCTCCTGGGACTTGGCCATGGCGGCGCCGACCGCGGCTTTGATGAGGTCTTCAAGCAGTTCACGATCGCTAAGCGCCTGCTCCTCGATCTTGATGTCCACCAGCGAGCTGCGTCCGTCCACCACGGCGCGAACCGCGCCCCCGCCGGCGGCCGCCTCGAAACGCTGGGCCGCGAGCTGCTCCTGCATGCGGGCCAGATTGCTCTGCAATTCCTTCGCGGATTTCAGAATGCCGGCGAGGTTTCCAAGGCCACCGAACATGGTCAGGACTCCAGTGTGAGAACTTGCTGATCGCCGTCATCCACGGCGCCTTCGGCCGGCGTTGGAGTGGGAGCAGGCGTGGCCGGCCGGATGTCGAGCAACGTGCCCTCCACCGCAGCCTTGACCTTCTGCACCAGTGGATCGCGGGCCGCACGCTCCAAGTCGGCGGGTTTGAGGGCAAGACGCGCGGGCGCCGCCGCAGGAACCGAAACGGGCGCGGATTGCGCGGGCGATTGCACGGCCGCCGGACGGACCGCAGGGCTCAGGTCATCGGCCGCGTTTTTTTTTACGTCGCCAGACGGCGGTGCCGTCACGGGTCCCTGGCTGCCCTCCAGGCGGGACAGCAGCGTAGAAAGGTCAGAAAACTGGTGGCTCATCGCCAGTCGCGCAACGGCCGCATCCGCCAGAGCCCGGGCCGCGCCGCTGAATTTCACGTTGCGTCGAAGCTCCTCCAGCAAAGAAATCATGTAGATGCAGGTCGAGGTATCGAACTTGGCCGACTGCTCCGCCATCGCCGGACGCAAGCCCGCAGACACGTCCACTAGGTCGGTGTCCGCGCCGCACACCCGCAGCAGCATCAGCGCCCGCACATGTTCGATCAGATGATCGCAGAACCGCTCCACGGTCCGGCCGGATTGAAGGGCTTGGTCCAGACAGCGCAGAGCACCTCCGGCGTCTCGCTCCGCAATGCGATCCATCAAGGCCACGGAAACTTCATCATGCGGCGGCGGAATGACCTGATCGACCGTGGCCGCAGTCAGCTTCGTGGCGTCATAGGAAAGAAGCTGATCGAGCAGAGACAGGGCGTCGCGCATGGACCCGTTGGCCAGTCGGGCAACGCGCCGCAGTGCGGCCTCCTCCGCCTCCACACCCTCCGCCCGCACGACGCGCTTGAGGTGCGCGGTGAGCGCCGACATGTCGATGGTGCGAAAATCAAACCGCTGGCAGCGGCTGACGATCGTGGCCGGGACCTTCTGAATCTCCGTCGTCGCCAGGATGAACTTGACGTGCCCGGGCGGCTCTTCCAGCGTCTTGAGCAAGGCGTTGAAGGCCGCGGTGCTGAGCATGTGGACTTCGTCGATGATGTACACCTTGAAGCGCGACCGCGCCGGGCGAAGAGTGGCGTTGCTGCGCAGATCGCGGATGTTGTCCACGCCGGTGTTGCTGGCCGCATCGATCTCGACGACATCGACATCCTGCCCCTCTGCGATGGCGATGCAGGACTCACACTTGCAGCACGGCGTCGCTGTCGGCCCGTCGATCTTCAGGCAATTCAGGGCCTTGGCCAGGATGCGGGCCATGGAGGTCTTGCCCACACCTCGCGTGCCCGTAAACAGATACCCGTGATGAACTCGCCCGGACTGGATGGCATTCCTGAGCGTCGTCGCAACGACGTCCTGCCCGACGACCTCGTCGAACGTCGCGCTGCGATACGCCCGAGCTAAAACGCGATAGGACATAAATGCCCCCCTCTCCCTTCAAGGGAGAGGGGCTGGGGGTGAGGGTAAAGACGCCGCGCTCACCCGACCCGCTGGATTTCAGCAGCCAATCGTTTCCACCCTCACCCTAACCCTTTCCCTGCCAGGGAGAGGGAAACTGCCCGGCGATGATTGACGACCAGGTCCCATGCAGTGGGTGGTCCAGGCAACGGGTCAGGCTGGAAACAGAGCAGCCCACTTGGTTCATTCAGGTGCCGTG
>SBAX01000130.1 GCA_005240095.1 Phycisphaera mikurensis | reverse complement strand
CCGGTTGAAGCAAAGTCGGCGGCCGTGGTGTCGGCCCAGACGAAAGTACCTTCGTCGCCATCCGCATCGCCGGAACCCGCGGCATCGCGCACCTTCGCCCGGCGCCCCGCCGCAAAGGAATAGTCACCGCCGGCAACGTTCAGATTCCCACCGGGGACCGTTGACGAAAGCCCGCTGGCCACGTTGCTCTGACCACCGCCAACGGCGGAGTTGAAACCGCCGGCACTGTTGAAGAAACCTCCCGCGATGGTGGATTGGGCGCCGCTGGCGGTATTCGCAGACCCTCCTCCAACTGTGGTCACAGTGGCAGAGGCGGCGTTATTGTGTCCACCGCCCACAGTGCTCCAATTCCCGGACGCGGAATTCGTGTCGCCGCCGGCGATGGTTGATGAGCTGCCGGTAGCGGTGTTGGTCGTGCCCCCTCCAACGGCCGCTGTACCGCCGAAGGCACTGTTCGTCGTCCCGCCTGCGACCGTTGCATCCTGGCCCTCGGCCACATTGCCGTATCCTCCTCCAATGGAGGAATTCAGGCCGATGGCGCTATTGAGGGTTCCCCCGCCGACATTCGAGGCGCTTCCTACGGCCGAATTGATCCAGCCGCCGCTCACCGTCGCATAGTTCCCGTCGGCACTATTGACAAACATAGACCCACCACCACCGGAGATGGTGGCCCCGAAGACGCCGTCGGAGACCAGATTCCCGCTGTACCCGCCGATGATGTTCGGGCTGGTGCCATTCTGCCGGGTGTACAGCCCGGGCAGGGCCAAGGCATGCGGCGCCGGCGTCAGTTCCACTCGTGGTGAGAGCATTTCCAGCACGCATGGGCTCGGACAACATACCTTGATGTCCAGCCAGCGGGCCGTCCCGTTGAACGCCTCGGCGTCGAAATCCAACACCACTGAGAACACTCCGCCGGCCATGACAACGGGCGGAGGATTCCCCGTGGCTCCGTCAAACGTAAGCGTAGGGCCGATCTGGTCCGTGGCGAGTACGGACACAGGATCGTCCCACAGAGTGAATTCGAGATTGCACGATCCACTCACCGGCACCCCGAGTGGGTTCTCCAAGTATCCCTGGTACGTAAAGGCCGTGCCCATGTCCATGGCCAGGGCTGCTTGCCCGCTAGCCGCAAACACAAAGGCGAGCGAACGTGCACAACTGATTGCATGCTTCATGGCTTGTCTCCTGATCAACCGTCCGCTCTCCGCAATGTCCGGCAGCGGCACCTTAAGTGACAGCGACGGTCGCCGGCGGAAGGTCACGCGGTTGACACGGCTGACCCGACCGGGCTAGGCTAGCGACCGTAATCGGGCCCAGGTGGCTTGCTTCAAGTGGGCTGGAATGTGGTCACGTCCGACGACGAGCTTGTGACGAGGGCGACGCAAGGCGATACAGCAGCGCTGCGTGCGCTGCTCGAGCGCTACGGGTTGCCGATTCGCAACGATTTGAAGATCAGCGCCAAATGGAACGGCGTGGTCGACGCCGACGACGTCATGCAGGTGACCTACCTCGAAGCTTTCCTGCGCATTGGAGATTTCCAGCCGACGGGTCCTGATGCGTTCAGATCATGGCTGCGTCGAATCGCCGAGAACAATCTGCGTGACGCAATCAAAGGGCTGGAACGACAGAAGCGCCCCCACAAGCGGGTGGAAGGACTGCCCGGCGCGGAGTCGTACACCGCCCTCGTGGACCAGCCCGCCGGGACGACCACCACACCCAGCCGCCGGGCAGCCGCCCATGAACTTCAGGAGATCGTCGAAGCGGCCCTCAAGGACCTGCCGCGAGACTACGCGGAAGTGCTGCGGCTGTACGAATTGGAAGGGCGCCCCGGACGGGAAGTCGCTGCGGCCATGGGTCGGTCGTCGGGGGCAGTGAAGATGTTGCTGGCCCGAGCCCGAGAGCGGCTGCGCGACTCCCTGGGATCAGGATCCAGGTTTTTCAGCGATCCCGCGTGACCACCTTCCCCTGGGGGTCGCTTGGAACTCCGGCCGCAGGTGCTCCCTGCTGGCCCAAGTTGATCGATGACCGGCGACGTCCATCAAGACGAGGAGTTGCAGGCACGGCAGAATCGCCTGATCGACGATGCCTGCGCTCAGGCGGTGAAGTCGCGGCTGCGAGGGCACGCCTCTGGGGGCGCTTCGTCGGACCTGCCGACCGCCTACTCCGGCGTTGACAGCCCCCCAGCTGATTCGTTCGCCGGCTACCAACTCATCCGGGAGATTCACCGCGGCGGGCAGGGTGTCGTGTACCAGGCGATTCAGGGAGCCACCCGGCGCAAGGTGGCCATCAAAGTCATGAAGGAGGGTCCCTTCGCCAGCACAGCTGACCGGGCCCGCTTCGAGCGCGAGGTCCACATCCTCGGCCAGCTTCAGCATCCCAACATTGTCACGATTCACGACACGGGGATAGCCGCCGGGCACCACTTCTTTGTGATGGACTACATCAGCGGCCAGCCGCTCGATGTTTACATGGCCAGCGGGCTGCGTAGCGTGGATGAGACGCTGCGGCTGTTCGCCACGATTTGCGACGCGGTCAACGCGGCCCACCTGCGCGGCGTCATTCACCGCGACCTCAAGCCGGGCAACATCCGCATCGACCCCAATGGCGAGCCCCACATTCTGGACTTTGGACTGGCCAAGCTGGCCGTGGGAGCATCGGATGCATCGATGATGACCACGACGGGGGCGTTTGTTGGATCGCCGCCGTGGGCGTCGCCCGAACAGGCCGAGGGCATCCTCGCCAAGATCGACACCCGAACGGACGTATACTCGCTCGGCGTCATCCTCTATCAGATGCTCACCGGCAAGCTGCCGTACGATGTGACGGGCAACATACGGGACGTTCTCGACCGAATCCAGAACGTGGCCCCCAACCGTCCCGGCGCAGTCCGCAAGGGCATCAATGACGAGGTGGACACCATCGTGCTCAAATGTCTCGCCAAGGAGCGCGAGCGTCGCTATCAGACGGCGGGCGAACTTGCCCGCGACGTGCGTCACTATTTGGCCGGTGATCCGATCGAGGCCAAGCGCGATTCCGTCCGCTACGTTCTTCTGAAACAACTGCGCAAGCACAAGCTTCCAGTTGCCATCGCCGCCGCGTTCGTGCTGGTGGTGACCCTGGGCTTTGCCACTTCAGTGGGCTTGTGGCGACAAGTCGTCCGAGAGCGGGATATCGCCGAGGCGGCGCGATTGAATGAAGGACGCCAACGCAAAGTAGCCGAGGCCGTCAATGCCTTCCTGCAAGACACCCTCTCAGCCGCCAACCCGGACAAAGTCCTGGGCCACGATGTGATGGTCCGAACCATGTTGGACGCGGCCGCAAGGCAGGTCGAGGAGGGCCCTCTGCGCGGCGAGCCCGAGACCGAGGCGGCCGTGCGGAACACGATCGGCGTTTCCTACCGCGAGTTGGGCCTCTATGAGCCCGCCGAGGTTCAGCTCCACGGCGCGTTGGAACTGCGCAAGCGCCTCTTCGGGGAACAGCACCCCGAAGTAGCAGCGAGCCACCTTGAGTTGGCCCGCTTGATGTTCGAGAAAGGCCAGTTCCGCGCCGCAGAATCGCTTGGCCGCAAGGCCCTGGTGGCCCGCCGACAATTCCTGGGCGAGGAGCATGCCGACGTAGGCGTCGCTCTGGACTTCGTGGCCTTAACCCTGCAATGGCAGGGTGATCTTGACGCGGCCGAGCCGCTGCATCGCCAGGCACTTACCAAGCTTCGACGTAGCCTTGGAACCCATCATCTGACCGTGGCTAAGTGCGTGGACAACCTGGCCATGGTGCTCTTTCACAAGGGCGAGTACGCCGAAGCTGAGAAGCTCTCACGTGAGGCGCTGGCGGTCCGCACGACACTCCTCGGCGACCAGCATCCCGACGTCACTAGATCCCGCAACAATCTGGCGTTGATTGTCCAACAAAGGGGGTACTACGATGAGGCCAATCGTGAGCTACGCGAGGCCCTCCGACTGAATCAGACGCTCTTGCCTCCCGGGCATCCCAAAGTAGCCCTCTCGCTGAGTCGCCTGGCTACCAACCTGCTGAAGGAAGGCAACCACGAGGAGGCCCAGCAGCTCTACCTGGAGGCGCTAGCCATCGCACGGGGGTTGGAGAACGGGGAGGACACGGTAGCGATTATCCTTAACAACCTTGCCAGTCTCCATCTCAAGAACAACGACGTTTCCCTGGCCGAGCCCCTGGCTCGCGAGGCCGTTGACATACACCGACGGCTCGACGTCCCACAGCGTGTGCCTTTCACCTACGCCCTCGTGACCCTTGGGGAAGTTCTCGTCGCCAAAGGCGATCCGTCGGAGGCCCATTCGGTCCTGAGCGAAGCCCTGGCCGTGGAGAAAACCACGTTAGGAGAGAGGCATTGGCTGCGCGCCTACATTGAGAGTCTGTTCGGCGCGTGTCTGACGGGCTTGCAGCAGTATGACGCTGCCGAACCGCTGCTTCTGAACAGCTACCGCTGGATGAAAGAGCATGGTCAGGGTTCGCCGCATGGACTGGACGAGTTCGTCGATCGGATCGTGAGACTGTACGAATCCTGGAAGGCTCGCGCAGACCACGCCGAAAAAGCGGCCGAGTACCGTTCGTTACTGTCGCCGCCCCCCTACGAATGACCTGTCTGCGGGGGGACAATCGACGGGGCTCGGCACGCCTACGCCGTCTTGCCGGCGTACTTGCGCATGGCCTCGGCCACGAGGTAGAAGGAGCCAGTGATGCAGATGATGTCCTCGCGGGAGACGGCGGCCATGGCGATGCGCATGGCCTCGTCGAGGTTCGCCGCCACTTGGGCGATCTTGCCCGAAACTTCCATGTATTCCGCAGCCAGCTCCGCGGCCTCCGCAGAGCGGGCCGTGCCCGTAGAGGTGAAAATCACCTTGTCCGCGCCGAGCTGAACGCGGCGGATCATTCCCGGGACGTCCTTGTCCTTGTGGCAGGCGAAGATCACCACCATGGAATCGTAAGTGATGTTCTGCCCGATGGCCCGCATCAATGCATCGATGCTGGCGGCGTTGTGTGCGCCGTCCACCAGGATCCGCGGGTTCTCGCGGATGATCTGCATCCGCCCAGGCAGGTGCACGTTGGCCAGCCCCGCCACCGCCCGCTGATCGTCAATGGGCAGACCGCGAGTCTTGAGCACATCAAGCATCCGCAGCGCGACGTTGCAGTTGATCGCCTGGTGCTCGCCGAGCAGCGGAACGTGTACGTGTTCGAAGCGGCTGGTGGGCGTGGTCACGCAGATCCGCGCGTGCCGCCCGGCGTCGCGAGAGAACTCGAAGCGATAGCTGAAATCCACGTCCTCATCGGCGAAGTTCAGCGGGGCACTCAGCGACTCGGCTACCTCAGTGAAAACGTCCTTCACATTGGCTCGTTGCGGAGCGCTGATCACTGGCACGCCCTTCTTGATGACCCCCGCCTTCTCGCGAGCGATGGACTCCAGCGTGGTGCCGAGCTGTGCCATGTGATCGAAGCTGATGCTGGTGAGCCCCACGACATCTGGGGAAATGACGTTGGTGGCATCGAGCCGCCCGCCGAGCCCCGTCTCCACGACGGCAATCTGCACGCCTTGCTGGGCGAAGTACCGGAACGCCGCGGCGGTCAGAACCTCGAAGTACGTGGGCTCGGGGACCTTCGCCTTCGGAGCAACGGTGGCCACGGCCGCCACCGCCTTCGCGAAGTTGTTCTCGGAGATCATGTCGCCACCCACGACGATCCGCTCGCGGATGTTCATCATGTGTGGCGAGGTATAGAGCCCGACTTTGAGCCCGCAGCCGCGGAGCATTTCCGCGAGCATGGTGGCCGTGCTGCCCTTGCCCTTGGTGCCCGCGACGTGCGCGCTGCGGAACGTCTTGTGCGGGTTCCCCAGAGCGCTCAAGATACGCGTGATGCGGGACAACCCGAAGTTGGCGTTGTTGTACTGGGGACCGATAATCCGCTCGTTGTTGGTCAGCGAGTCAAGATAATTCAGCGCCGCGCGGAACGTCCACTTGCCCTTGGACGAGACGCGTTCTCGGGCGGGCGCCTTGGGCCGAGCCGGGCGCGCGGGCCTGGATGCCGGTTTTGGTCTGGTAACCGTGGCTCTGGTCATGGGGGGGATTGTAACCGCCTTTCTGGAAACCGTCAACGCGGAATAGTCGGCACAGGCCCTGCGGTCAGGCGTGGGCTGCGATGGCTTAACATTAACATAAACTACGCTGGGACATTAGGTTAGGTTTCGCCCCGCCGTGCCGTACTACAGCCCTCCGTGGCCGCCCTCGGGCAGCTGGGACGTTCTATCT
>SBAX01000337.1 GCA_005240095.1 Phycisphaera mikurensis | reverse complement strand
GTGTACGCCCGCCGCATCCTTTCCCCGCGCGGGATCGCCGGGCGCAAGAAGGGCCACGCGGCGGCGGAACGGATTGGGGTTGCCCTGCTCGTCGCGGGTCACGTCCTTCATGGCGATGTTGCCCGCGATGACATCGAGATTGGTCCGCTGAGCGACCAGGCCCGATGTGGCGATATCCAGTGTTGAAAACATCCGTCTCTCCGTGTTCGACGATCGCGAGGTTTTCGGCGTCCGCGCGATTCGACCCTCACCCTAGCCCTCTCCCTACCAGGGAGAGGGGACCGTCATCGCTACACCGTTCCTCGAATGGCCTTCTGCAGGCCGGTGATTCGTTCCCGCAAGAGGGCCGTAGCCAGGTCATGCGTCATTACCGTTTTCGCGAGGTCGGCCATCTCCCGCTCGATGGACACGTTGGTGCCATCGTGGAAGAGCGCGTTGTCTACGGGCGTCTCCGCGGGGGTCACGTGGAGCGACCCGTCCGGCCTGGTAGTGACTTCGCGTCCGCTTTCCACGACAAACGGCCGGCTTGGGTCCCTTCTTCGGGCGTCCAAGGCCGCGCCCAGGGCGTGCTGGAACGCCTCGACGCTTAACTGCTTGGCGCGATAGCCGGGCGTGCCGGCGTTGGCCACGTTCTCGGCGATCATGCGCAGGCGGGCCTCGTTAAAGGCCAGCGTCTTGACCAGCGCCGGTACCGCTCCACGATCGGTTACATCAGATAGGAACAAATCCTGATCGCCTCCGCGTTAGCTTCCAACCATCCGGCATCCCACCGGCATTGGGCGTGCCACTCGCTGGCGCACCGCCGCGCGCCCCTTCCCCCAGTTTTTTGCGGTTTGCCGGGCTCGCACGGCTTGCGCCCTCGGCAAAACCTGCGCCTGAATCAGTGAGGAGCGCTCCACGGCTCCGCCCCCATGGGAACCAGAATGCGAGGATGCTCCTGGGCTTCCTCGCGCCACTGTTTGAGTTTCAGTCCCAAGGTCCGCACACCCATGCCCAGGGCCTTGGCCGTCTTGACGCGGTGACCGTGGTGCTTGGTGAGCATCTTCTCGATGAGATGCCGCTCCATGTCTTCCAGCATCCGGCCTTCGCGAAGGATTCCGAGCCCGGATTCACCGCAGGCCGTGCCGCGCAGCCACGGTTCAATGAGGTCGACGTCGATCTGATCGCCCGTACAAAGCGTGGCCGCCCGGCGGCAGAGGTTCTCCAGCTCGCGGACATTGCCCGGCCAGGAGTAGCTCATCAGCAGCCGCATGGCCTCCGGCGTCACCTTCCGCGGAGCGGAGCCGTCGCAGGTGGCCGCCTGCTGAAGGAAATGTCCGACCAGCTCGGGCAGGTCCTCGGTCCGCTCGCGCACCGGCGGAACGGCCACAGGCAGTACATTGAGACGGTAGAACAAGTCCGCGCGGAACTTCTTCTTGGAGACCCATTCGTCGAGATTGCGGTTGGTCGTGGCGATCACCCGCACGTCCGCTCGGCGGGTGACGCTGCTGCCCACGCGTTCGAACTCGCCTTCCTGCAGGACGCGAAGCAGCTTGGCCTGCAGAGGCAAAGCCATCTCGGAGATCTCATCCAGCAGGAGCGTGCCGCCGTCGGCCAGCTCGAAGCGCCCCTTGCGGGTCCGATCCGCGCCGGTGAAGGCTCCGCGCTCGTGACCGAACAGCTCGCTTTCCAGGAGGTTCGCGGACAGGGCCGCGCAGTTCAGGCAGAGCATGGGACGGTTGGCCCGCGGCGAGGCATGATGCACGTGCGATGCCACGAGTTCCTTGCCCGTTCCGGACTCGCCGGTGACCAGCACGGTGGCGTGGCTGGCGGCGACGCGATCGAGTTCCTTTCGCAGGGCCGTCATGGCACGACCGGAGCCCACCAGGTTCCGGCGGCGGTGGTACTCCTCGACGGTGACGCGGAGGGCTTCGTTTTCCTGCCGCAGGCGGGAGTGCTCGAGGGCCCGCTCGATGAGCACCGCGACCGCCTCCACCTCGAAGGGCTTTTGAATGTAGTCGAAGGCGCCGAGCTTCATTGCCGAGACGGCCGTGGAGACCGTGGCGTAGGCGGTCATGACGATGATCGGCGTCTCGCAGCCTGAGGCCCGCAGCTCACGGATCAGCGTCAGTCCGTCCATCCGCGGCATCTTCAGGTCCGTGAGCACCACGTCGAACGCCCGGCTTTTCAGTTGGGCGAGCGCCTCGACGGCGTCGGCGAACGGTGTGACCGTATGGTCCTCACGGGCCAGGGCCGCACCCAACGAATCCCGCAAGATTTCCTTGTCATCTACAACCGCGATATTGGCCATTCCTTGACTCCTATTCCTTAGCCGCGGGGGCAAATCCGCGGACGATTTCGACTCCACGTGTGTTTCTGGGCTTGCGCCCGTTGCTGCGAGCACGACCCAGCGGAAGGGACAGAACGAAGCTCGCCCCGCCTTCGGAACGGTTGCGGGCGGTGATGCTTCCGCCGTGGGCCTCGGCGATGCGGTGCACGATGGCCAGACCCAGTCCCGTGCCGTGGTCCTTGGTGGTGAAGAAGGGATTGAAGATGCGGTGCAGATGCTCCGCAGCAATGCCGGCGCCATCGTCTTCCACCACGATCGCCACACTGCCCAACTCATTGGGGCGACGACTCGCGCGAACCCGGACGTGTCCCCCGTCGTCGACCGCGTCGATGGCGTTGAGGACCAGATTGAGCAGCGCCCGTTCGATCTGGCCGGCGTCGCAGCGGACGGTGAGCTCGCCGAGGTCGGAATCGACTGCGAGGTTGACCATCCGCGCTCGTGCCGCCGGGGCGGCGTGTCCGAGCACGGCGTCGAGGACCCCGTCGAGCCGCACGTCGGCAAGCTTCGGGTCCGCGTCGCCGGCGAACGCCAGAATGTCGCGAACGATCCGCTCGAGGTTCCCTACCCCGGCGCTGATCCGCCGGGCCACGTCGCGCTCCCGCGGACGATCAGCGAGGTCCTTCTCGAGCACGGAGGCATATAACCCTATGCCTCCCAAGGGGTTACGTATCTCGTGGGCCAGGCCGGCGGCCATCTCCCCCAGCGCCGCCAGGCGCTCACGGCGTTGCAGCTCGCGGTTCTTCTCGTGCAATTCGTCGTGCAGGCGCGCTACCTCGGTGAGCAGCGCCTCGTGCGAGCGCTTCAACCGCTCGGTCACTTCGTTGTACGTCCGCAGGATGGTGGCGAGGTCCGGCTCAGTGCGGACCGCTTGAGTCGTGGTCATGTCGATTCATCCAGGCGCAGCGTTTCTTCAGCCCGCCGCGAGGGGGCCCGATAGGCAGACAGCGCCTCGCCCGTAGCATGGGCAGCGCGAAGCTCCGAAGCCGTGGCGTGCTTCTTCACCGACAGAACGCGGGCGTCCGCTTCGTCACCCTCAATCACCCGCCGCAAACGCAGCGAGCAGTCACGGAGCAGTCCATCGGCCTCCGTCCGCTGCGAATCGCCAAGCTCCTCGCGGAAGGCAGACCACCGGGCCCGCACCGGAGCAAGCTGAGCGGCGATGCCGGTCAGCTCCGTGGACAGTTTTTGGCGGTCGGCCAGCAGGGAAAGGAGCGGACCGGCGTCGTCGGCGCGAACGAGGGCGCGTTGGCGGGAGGCGAACTGCTCCAGCCGGGCGAACAGCGCTGCCTGGCGGCGCAGCAGGCCCAGAACATCTTCCGCCTCGTGAGTTTGCGGGTGCATTGTGGCCGTGGTCATCCTCGTTCCTCAAAACAGTCCGGCTTCGCCGAGCCAGACGAAGTATTCCCTCCAGTCGCCGCGGGTCTGCGGGGACACGGTCCTCTCAAAAGCGTCCTGGGGCATGCCCTCCACCAACACGAGGGCACGGGCCAGCGCCGCCCTGGCTTCTTCGCGAGCCCCAAGAAACACATGGCAGTTGATGATCTGCACGTAGGCGGCCAGCCCGCCGGCATGGTCGCGGTATCTGCCGGCGGCTTCTTCGTAGAGCGCCAGGGCCCGGCGGTAGTCCTGCATCTCGAAGAGGCAGTCGGCCTCGTAAAGGTAGGCGTGCCGCTGGTAGATGGCGTCCAGTGGATCTCGCGGTTCGGGGCGGACCTCGAAATCGTCGAGGACTTGCCGGAAAAGCTCGCGAGCGGTGGTGAGCCGGGCCATGGATTCCATCCGGCTGTCATCGATCGAAGAACTCGGGGCAGCGGAGAGCTCATCCCGCAGGGCCAGCCCGCTGCGACGGTAGGCGTCGGCCAGAAGGAACCTCGCTCTGCCCACGCGGGGATCATCCGCGTAGCGATCCATCGCTTCTTCAATGGTGGCGATGGCCTTTTCATACTGGCCGCGCCGCGAGAGCACGTCGCCGAGCATGAACAGCGCGTCGGCAAATTCGGGAGCCTGCGGGGTGAATACCTCAGACTCTTCCAGGACGATGCGGAGCGTCTTCTCGGCCAGTTCCAGTTGGTCAGCGCCTAGAGAAAGGTAGCAACGCGCCAGGGGCACCAGGGCGCGAGCCCCGTCGAGGGTCCGCGGGAATCGGCGATAGCACTCCTGATAGGCATCGATGGCGGCGTGCAGTTGCCTTGCCTTGTGGCGCAGCTCGCCCATGCGCAGCCAGGCGCGAGGCACGAGCGGATCGCCGGGGCGATCAAGGGTGTACTGTTCGAAGAGCTTGACCGCACGGGACGTATCGCCCGATCGGGCAATCGCCTCGGCCGCCTGCCAGCTCGCTTCGGCGGCGCGGCGCTCGGTCAGGGTGTTGAGCCGCGCGATTTCCAGATAGGTCTGCCCCGCCTGAGTGAACAGCGCGGAGGCGGCCGCGGCATCAGGCGTTTGCTCGGCAAGCTGGGTGGCCGTGTCGGCGAGTTGTTGCAGGACGGCGGAGGCATGCTCCACACGACCGCGGTCCACCAGCCGCGCCGCCAGCCGGGCGTACTCCAAGGCCGGGGCGAGGTGACCGTTTTGCCGCTGGGCCTCCGAGGCCACCGCAAGCGAGACCGCCAATGCGTCGCGACTCACCTCGGCGTGCCCGCCGACATTATCCAATTCGGAAAGGGCGAGTTCATAGGCCCCGATGGCCTCTTCATGTCGTTCGAGGAGGGCCAAGGCCTCTCCCATGCCGATCCGGCTCGCCACGGCGTAAGCGCTCGCCCCCTGCGTGCGGATGACGTCCTGAAAGAAGGACATCGCCTCGAGGGGACGCTTGGGGGTTCCGTCGCTCAGGACCGTCCGCCCCAGCAGCCAGCCGCTCATGGCATAGACTTCGTCCTCGATCGACAGGCGGTTTCGCAGGGCCCTCAGGCGAAGCTCGGCTTCGTCGAACCCTCCGAGCTTGTAAAGCCGCAGGGCTTCGAGGTACTCGAATCGCGCCGAAAAGTCGGAAGCCGCAAAGGGTTCGGCGACCGCGGCGAGGAGTGGAGCCGCGTCCTCGAGGCGACCCAGTTCCTCGAGAACCTCGATCTGCTCCTGCAAGGCCCAGAAGCGCAGGTCGACTCTGGACTCCGGAACGTCGCGC
Source organism: Phycisphaera mikurensis (assembly GCA_005240095.1). Classification (GTDB taxonomy): domain Bacteria; phylum Planctomycetota; class Phycisphaerae; order UBA1845; family UBA1845; genus SBAX01. The sequence goes on along the minus strand of SBAX01000337.1, from coordinate 474 downwards.
AGGAACGCGACCAGCTTCTCATGCATCTCCGCCGGCGGCGTGGCCAGCCGGTCGCGGCGGAGTTCGAGAACGTAGCGGCTTAGGTCCCACGGATCGCTCACGCCCGACACGAGTGCCCGCTGATAGTATTCGACGGCCGCGGAGAACTGGCTCTGCCACTCCAGAGCGCGGGCGAAGGTGTGCAAGTCATCGCCGGTGAGCGGCGCGCCGTCGCTCTCCGCGCTGCGATAGTGATCGACCACGTACTGACCGGCGGATGTCGATGGCGTCTTGCGGCGTGCAGCCTGTGCATATTGCGATCGGGCAAGCAGCCGATGAATCGCGCCCGCCTCGGCGCCGCCGCAGTCCTCGCGGGTAAGAAGCAACTCGCCCAGCTCGAGGGCGTGCTCGTAGACACCGGACTCGACCAGCGACTCCAACTGCGTGATTGCTTGGGCAACGGGAAGACGCGAGGGGCGCGGCCGGGTCTGAACC
>SBAX01000065.1 GCA_005240095.1 Phycisphaera mikurensis | reverse complement strand
GTGTGGGTGACCGCCTCGCGCTGCGGCTCGCTCAGGTCGGCGAGGAGCAGATCAGGGGTTGCTTCCGTGACCATCATCCCGCACTTGTATAATCGCCGCGGCCGGTGCGGTCCAATGCCGTGAGGTGGTGGGCGGTTCGATCATTCGTCGATTCGACATTCGACACGGTGCCCGTTAGCGTGAAGGCAATGGCGGTTGTCAGCCACGGTCTCGACTTGATTGAGTGCGCGCGGATCGCACGCGTGTTCGGAGAACATGGGCCCCGCTTCCTGGACCGCATTCTGACGCCGGCCGAGCAGGAGCGAGCCAAACAATTCAAAGACCCCATTCCCTTCATCGCCGGTCGATTCGCGGCCAAGGAGGCGATCCTGAAGGTGGTGGGCACGGGCTGGCGCGGGCAAATCGCGTGGACGGACATGGAAGTCCTGCCCGACAGCCTCGGCCGTCCCGTGGTGACGCTAACGGGCGAGACGGCGCGGCAGGCGGAGCGCCTGGGGATCCACCGTATCCTGCTTTCCATTACGCATACGGATGCGATGGCGGCGGCGTCGGCCATCGGGCTGAGCGACTGAGGCGGCCGCGACCGGACCCTGCGGATGACCCTATCAGGATTAGCCGCGAAGGGTTGCCTGGCCGGGTGCTTCATCGCGGCCCGGTGAGGCCCCGGGCGAAGAGAGCCCAGTCGTCGTCGTCCACCCGCCCGTTGCCGTCGATATCCGCCCGCTCTCCAGGACTGCCGGGTTTGACGCTGCGACCGAAGAAGTTATTGATGATCGCCACGTCGAGCATGTCGACGTCCCCGTCCTCGTTGATGTCGGCGGGGGATACTCCGTTGACTGGACAGAGAACGCTCGCACAGAGTACGCCGTCACCCTGATACACCCCAAAGAGCGACCCGACGCAGGTTTCGCGGGTGGCGCCGTCGAAGCAGAGGCCGTCCTCCAGACAGCAGGCCCCGCCGGTGAAGGGCTCGCAGGGCGGGTTGAGCTCGTCGCAGGCGGTTCCATTCCCGCGGAAGTCGCCGGCGCAGTCCTCGGGCGCGGTGACGATGCAGCGTCCGTCGGACAGGCAGCATGCGCCGCGGCACGGGTCATTCGCGCACAGTGTCTGATCGCCTGCGTAGACGAACTTGAGTGCCTCGCAGAACTCCGCCGTTGCCGCGTCCAGGCATGATTGGGGGCGGTCCGAGGTCGCGGGATCGCAGCAGGCCCCGCAGGGGACGGAGTCGCAGTCCGTGTCCACGCCCATGAAGATGGCGTCGTCGTCGATGGCCGCGCACTCTTCGGCAGTTCGGTTGTCGTAGCACGCGCCGTCGTTGAAGCCAGGGTCGCAGCAGGCCCCGGTGCAGGTCTCCTGGGCGCAGTTCGACCCCGGGCCGTGGAAGATCTTCCGGGCCTGGGCGCAGGCCAATTCCGTGACGCCGTCGGCACAGGCGCCGGTGTCCGGGTCGCAGCAGGCCCCGCAAGGCGCCGTTTCACAGGTGGTCCCGAGGCCCATGAAGGTGTCGTCCGGTCCGGAACACTGGGCCACCGTGACCCGGTCGATGCACGGCTGTCCTTCGCGACAGCACGCCCCGCAGATCGTCTCCTGAACGCATTCGCCGGTACCGGGGTCGCAGAACTCGCGGGTGCAGGGGTCACCGTCGCTGGGACACTCGCGCGGTTCGTCCTGGCAGCCCCTCGTCAGGTCGCAGCGGCGGGGGACGCACAGGTCCGTCGTGGGACACAGACCATCGTCCGGGGTTGAGAGGCAGCCGGTTACCGGGTCAGACGCCGGGTTCGCGGGGCGGCACAGGTCCACCGTGCAATCGACCCCGTCGTTGCAGCGTGTGTGGTCCGCGCCGTTGAGGCAGCCGACCACCGGGTCGCAGGTGTCGATGGTGCAGCTCTTGCCGTCGTCGCAATTCACCGGGTCGGAGAGGCAGCCGAGATTGATGTCGCAGCGTTCGTTGGTCGTACACCGGTTCTCGTCGAGGCAGCGGGTGTCGTCGGTGGAGAATACGCAACCGCTGCCGGACTCCAGCGCCAGGCAGCGACCTGTCACGCAGTCGATGGGGCTGACGCACTTGGCGTCGTTCTTCACATTGACGCACCCGGTCTTCGGATCGGCGCTCGGGTGGTTTTTGTCGCAGGAGTCGTTCGTACAATCGATGGAATCGTCGCAGGTCGGTGGTGTACCCGGCACGCAACCCAGCTTGGGGTTGCAGACTTCTCTGCCATTGCAGGGGTCGCCGTCGTCGCACGCGGCGTTGTTGGGCGTATGAGTGACGTTGCCGGTAGCGGGATCGCACTCGTCGATGGTGCAGTCGACGCCGTCATCGATCTCCGGGGGAACGCCGTTCACGCAATAGCCGCCGCCACCGGCCACCGAAGGCAGGATGCAGCGTTCCTGCCCGTTGCACTGGTCCCCGTCATCGCAATCCGCATCCGATGCGCAGAAGTTGCAAAGTACGCCCCCACACACGGTTCCATCGCCCTGATAATCCCCGGGAAAAGTCTCACAGTCCGGTCGGGTAAAGGCCTGAAGGCACGGGTCAAAGGGGACGCCCGCGACCACCGACGGGGGCGGCTCCTCAATGCAACATGCTCCTCCGCAGGTTACTTCTTCGCAGCGCGTCCCGTCTCCCTTGTACTCATTCAACGAGTCGGAGAGGCACTCCGCGGCCGTCGTTTCCTCGCAACGAACTCCAGTCGGGTCACCTGCGACAGCGCCTCCATATTGCACGACGCAGCAGGCTCCGAGGCCGCAGGGAACGTCGGCGCAGCGCCGGCCGGCGAAGTGCTGACCGCCCGATTTGGCGCAGTCGAATTCGAGGACGTCATCGAAACAGACTACGCCTCCCAGGCAGCATGCGCCGCTGAGATTCAGGACCTTAATGTTGGCGATGACTGGATCGGAGGTGGTCGTCGTTGTCGCGGTCGCGGCGGCGACGTCGAGGGGGACGGCTACGAACGCGCCGAATACTAGAGTCCCATCGGCCAGGAAGACCGCGCCGTCAGGATCGAACTGAAAGATCGTGGGGTTGTGATCAAACAGCCCGTTGCCGTCGATGTCGATGGGGTCGCCGGTACGCACCAGAATGATCTCTCCGTTGAGCACCAGGGCCTCGGGCGGCGGCGTAAAGCCCGCTGACGTCTCGGATGGCGCAGCGGGGTCTACGATCTGCCCCCCGATGACATAGTTTCCATTGACGTCCCCGGCCACCACGTGGAACACGGCGAAGGTTGTGTCGTTCGAGGCCCAGCGGATGTCGGAGCCGGGGAACACCGGGTCGCCGGAGCGGGCGATGATCTCGCCGTTGCGGACGACCCACTCCGTCCCGTCGATGTTGGTGCCTCGGGCGTACCAGTCCCCGTTCGGAGCCAGGTACATTCCGCGGGCCGGGTCGCTGATCGAGGTGACGAAATCCGCCAGCACCTGCCCCTCCTGAAGCACAACGTGGTTGTTGAGGGTCAGCACGTCATCCGACGTGGTCGCGGCGGTCGTGTCTCCGCGAAGCAGGGTGGTCAGGCCGTCGCCGCTGACGTATTGACCGGTGCGGTCCTGGAATTCGTTCTTCCACTCATCCCAGGGGTTGGTCGCCCCGCCGGCCTGGCCTGTGGGGATGCTCACCGCTTCCCGAAGAAGGACGGAGACGGAGGCTCCGTCGTTGGGCGTCTCGAGGATCATGTCGTCGGTGGTCTGGTCCGCCTGGAGGGCGCGGCCCATGAAACGCACCACGCCGTTGTTGTCCAGCTGCGCTTCACGGAGCAAGAAGCTGTAGTTTCGCCCGAGCGGATCGCCAGGAATCGGCTGGCCCTGGCGGGCGACGACCGCCAGTGATCCCGCCCCGGCGGCGTTGGCGCCGCAGCCCCTTAAGATGATGTCATGGCGTGACGTCGAGGCGTCGGCACGCAGCGTGTAGCATCCGGCGTCGTTGACCGAGAGCTTCGGATGGATGCTGGAAACGGACTCCGTCCCCCCCGGAACCGGCGTCACCCCCTCGTAGACGGCGGTCTCCGCGCCCGTCGGGGAAACGATCACCACCACCTCATCGTTGTTCGGAGTGGGAGGAGTCGTATTGAACTCCAGGAAAGCGTGCACGCCCCAGGTCTGTCCGTTCGGGCTGACGTACGGTTTGTCGAAGAATCCATACCTGCGGTCCGGCAGTCCCGGCGGATGGGCGGTGGGCAACGGCTTGCCGACCACGAAGTCTTCCATTCCCCCCGTGGCGAACAGAACTCGCGAAAACGGCTCAGCGGAGGGCACGTGCCGGAGGATCAGAGAAGCCTCGTTGTTGGAGGCATCCGGGTCGGTCTCGTCCGGGGAAGTGACGCTCGCGGAGGCGGAAGCGGTCAGCTCACTCGGGGAACTGGCGTTCGGGCGAACGTTGACCGTAACGATTTCGTTCGCCCCGGCAAGGAGCGCGGGTAGTTTGCCCGTGACCATGCCGCCGGTGGGCGAGCCGTCGTGAACGCCGTCGGAAGAAGACAGAAAGGTCACTCCCGTCGGCAGCGCAAGACTCCATGCGACGCTTGAAGCATTCGAGGGACCAAGGTTGCCGACGTTAAGGAGATAGGAATAACCCATCAACGTGATCACCGGACTCTGATCCGATCCCAGCGCTACGGCGATGTCCGTGATGAGCGCCACCTCCGTCTTCTGGACGGCCGAATTGTTCGCCAGGTTGGGATCCGATTCGTCCGCCGACGCGTTGACCGACGTACTGACCGAACCTAACTGCGTGGTGTTTGCTCCGACTTCGAAGACCTGCACGGAGAACGGCGGCATGCTTCCCACGGCAATGGAAAAGGACCCTCCGCTGCCTGATCCGTCGTGCGTCACTGCGGGATCCGACAGGGCCGCGTTGAACACCAGAGAGGCGTCCAGCGTGCCGTTGACTGCAACGTCACTGGCCGAGGCGTTGCTATGGTTGATAACCGTGATCGTGTACACCACGGGGTCGCCGACGTTGACGATGGGGTCGGGCGTGTCTTCCAGGAGCACTCCCACGTCCCCGGGGTTCGGATCGACCAGGCTGGTGATCCGGACGTCGTCGATGTACCAGCCCGGGGCGTTGATCGAGGAGGTGGCGAAGAACTCGAAGACAATCTCCACGCTGGCAAGGCCGCCGTAGGGCGTCAGGTCCACGCTCTGGGGTTCCCATCCGTCGGAAGGGAGGTTGTCGAACGGGACTTCGTACACCATATCGCCGTTGATGCGCAGCCTTCCGCGGTCGTTTCCCAGGCTGGCGATGATGTGCCGGTACTCGCGCCAAGAGAGCGTTCCATGGATCACGGTCGTAAAGTCGAACGTCTGACGCAGGAAGCTCGTGCCGTTGGCATTGGTGTAGCAGGCGTTCAGCTTCGTGCCCCAGCACTCGGCCCCGTCATAGGCCACGGCGGGCCCCACCGCATTAAGCGAGCAGGGCGCGGGCAGCGGGGCGGGTCCGGGATGCGGGACGCCCCGCTGCCAGTCGCCGATGGGATCCCAGGTCGCATCGGCGTTCCAGCCGCCGTTGGTGCCCTCAAAGCTGGAACGATAAACCTCGACGGTTCCAGCGACAGTTGCCTGCGAAAGTCCCAGAAAGCACGTACACACCAAGCACGCTGTTTTGTTCATCGCACACCTCCGGTGCTTCATCCGGCGGGATAGGACGGCGAACGCCTGGAACGACCCCCGAATCGCTTGCCGCCCCTGCAGGCGCGATGCCCTCCGGGGGCGCCTGTCCTGCCCGGCCCAACCTGTATTGGCGCGGGGAGCTGGGTTTTCTTATGATGGCGTCCGGGGAAGACCTCCGTTCTCAGGTCAGGCGGGCTGATGGAATGGATCACGACATCGACGATTCTTGAGGGCCTGTCGGACCAGGCCAATCGGGAGGCTTGGCAGCGCCTGGTGGCCCGCTTTCGCCGCCCGATCCAGGCGTTCTGCAGGCGTACCGGGCACAACGAAGCCGACGCAGAAGACATCGCTCAGGAGACCTTGGCCTCCTTCGCCGAGGCTTACCGCAACGGTAAGTATGATCGATCGAAGGGCAGGCTCAGCCGCTGGCTCTTCGGAATAGCCTTTCGCGTGGCCCTCTCCAAGCGGCGCAGCATGCTTCGACGGGCGGCGCTGACTCCCCAGGCGGAATCGCTGTCCTGGATCGATGACGTCGAGGATGAGGCGGCTACGCGATCCTGGGACGAGGAGTGGGAGCGATCGCTTCTGGAGCTCTGCCTGCAGCGCGTACGCCAGGAAGTCGAGCCGGCAACGATGCGGGCTTTCGAACTCGTGATGGCGGCGGATCGCACGCCAGCTCAGGCGGCGCTGGAACTGGGGGTGCCGGTCAAGGCGGTCTACAACGCCAAGTATACGGTCCTGAAACGGCTGCGGGAGTTGAGGGCGAACCTTGAAGAAGTTGTCTGAATTGCATCAGAAAAGGCGGCGCGCCGGACCAATACACAATGGCGAGGCCATGGAAAGGGAGTTGCCAGTCGGCGGGGGCACCGACGCAGTCGCCGGTCGGACCTTGCGGCCTTGCGCCCGATAGGGGATGTCGCTCATGCCATGCCCGGAGCTCGATGAACTCGAGCATTATCTCTCCAGCACCCTGAGTGCCGGCGACAGCTCGGCGATCGACGAGCACCTCGTAGCTTGCGCAAGCTGCCAGATTACGCTCAAGGAGCTGCGCGAGAACGGACGCATCGAAGGCACTGTCCGCTCGCTTCTGGCTGAACAGCCTATTCCCGCCGCAGTGGGGGCAGCGGTCGGTTCGTACCAGGTTCTCCGGGAGATCGGCCGCGGGGGCATGAGCGTGGTGTTCGAGGCGGAACAAGCTCGCCCGCGCCGCCGGGTGGCCTTGAAAGTGCCTCTAGCGCCGTGCCTTTCCGATCATCACGACCGCCTTCTGTCCCGCGAAGTGGCGGCCTTGGGTCGCCTCGAGCATCCGGCGATTGCAGGGATTTTCGAGGCCGGCCAACTGCCGGACGGCCGCGCCTTTCTGGTCATGGAGCTGGTGGATGGATTGCCGATCACGGTCTTCGCCCGCCAACGCGAGATGTCGGTTAGCGATCGGGTGAGGCTCTTCGCCTCAGTCTGCCAGGCCGTGGGCTACGCGCACCAGCGCGGCGTCATCCACCGCGATCTCAAGCCTTCGAACATTCTGGTCACCCCGCAGGGCACGCCGAAAGTCCTCGATTTTGGATTGGCCAAGGTCTTTCAGGCCGATGCCGACGCGAGTACGGCCCCGTCGCTCGTCTCCGAAATCGGATCCCTCGCCGGGACATTGCCTTATATGAGCCCCGAGCAGGCGGAAGGCCGCACCGCCGATATTGACATCCGTTCCGACGTCTACAGCCTCGGCGTAATGCTCTACGAGCTGCTGACCGGCACCCTGCCTTACGCCCTGGATCGCGTCAATGTCATGCACGCCATTCAAGTGATAGCCCAGGAGGCGCCCGTGCGACCGGCGACGCGCTGTCCGGCGCTGCGCGGGGACCTCGAGACGATCCTCCTCAAGGCGTTAGAGAAGGAGCCTCAGCACCGGTATCAATCCGTCACGGCGCTCGCCGAGGACCTCGAACGATGGCGGCACGACGAACCCATACTGGCCCGCTCTCCCTCGTTCTCCTACCAGATCCGCAAGATGGTGAAGCGCCATCGTCTTCCCTTTGCGCTTGCCGCCCTTGTCGTTCTGTTGATCGTGGCATTCGCGGCGACGGCCGCTACTCAGGCGGTTCGCATCAGCCGCGAACGTGCGGCCGCTATCGCCGCACGGGACAGCGAGGCGGTTCAGCGCGCTCAGGCTGAGGCGGTGAACACCTTCTTGCAGGACATGCTCTCCGCGGTGGACCCCAGCGTCCGGCCGGACCGGCCCGACGTGACCCTCCGCGAAGTCCTCGACGAGGCCGCTGCGAAGATGGACGCCGGTGGCCTCGCCGAGCATCCGACCGTGGAGCTTTCTTTGCGTACGACCATCGGCAATGCCTACCGGGCGATCGGCCGATTCGAGGAGGCCGAATCGCACCTGCGACGAGCGGTTGTCCTTGGCGACGCCCTTTATCCCAATGGGCACGCCGATTTGTCGCTTGCTCTCAACAAGCTTGCACGCCTGTGCGAGGAGCGGGCTCAGTACGAGGAGGCCGAAGCCCTCTTCCGCCGCGCCTTGGACATGCGGCGAAGCCTCTACGGGGAGGACCACGAGGAGGTAGCAATCCTGCTCAACAACCTCGGGCTTTTGCTCCACACTCGCGGGCGTTGGGCGGAGGCCGAGAAACTCCTCCGCCAAGGGCTGGCCATCCGCCGGGTGCGGTTCGGCAACGACCATGAGCACGTCGCCAACAGCCTGAACAACCTCGCCATGGTGCTGGACCAGACGGGGCGGACATCGGCCGCCATCCCCCTCTACCGTGAGTCGCTGGCCATCGACCGCCAACGTCGCGGCCCGAAACATCCCTTCGTCGCCCGCACCATGAGCAATCTGGCCGGGGCGCTGCACAGCCAGGGTCACACCGAGGAGGCGGAAGCGCTGCTTCGGGAGGCGATTGCCATCAGTCAAGAGGTGTACGGCAGGGAACACTCCTCCGTTGCCATCCAGTTGAATAACCTCGCCTTGGTCTTGCGAGACAAGGACGATGGGCACGAATCCGATGCCCTCTACCGTGAAGCCCTCGCCCTGCATCGCAAACTGCAAGGCGAGGCTCATCCCGAGGTGGCCCGTACCATGGCCAACCTGGCCACGCTTCTGCAGGACAGGAAACAGCTCGACGAGGCCGAGCACCTGTTCGTCCAAGCGATGGACATCCGCCGTGCGGCTCTTGGCGAGAGTGATCCCAATACGCTCTTGTCATACTATCAACTGGGCTGGCTTCGGTTGGACCAGGGGCGGATCGAGGAGGCCCGCGAACTTCTCGCCCGAGCCGTCGAAGGGGCACGCAGTGCCTATCCTCCTGGTGATCGCTACACCGGGATGTTCCTGGCCCGCTATGGCGATTGTCTGGCGAGGTCGGGCCGACAGGAGGACGCTGAGAACGTCCTGCTCGAAGCCCACGCGATTCACGCCAAGACCATGGGCCCGGCCCATCCAAGAACGCTGGACGTGGTCGACGCGCTCGTCGCCGTGTATGACGCGTCAGGCCGGAGCGAGGAGGCCGCTCGCTGGCGTCATGTCCGAGCGACGCAGCCATGAGCTCCGCACGATGCGTGGGTCGGCTCTAAGGTGTCCCGTGGCCATACAGTTGTCACGCCCGTTGAGACGGGAACACCAATCGCAGGCTGACCCGTGCAGCTTGGCAAACATGGGTGTTGACAGGCGGGGGCTTTTGTTTTTCAATGACTTACGACTCATCGGGGCCATGGCGCAGCTGGGAGCGCGTCTGCATGGCATGCAGAAGGTCAGGGGTTCGAATCCCCTTGGCTCCAATCGACGTAACTGGCTGAACTTGCGCGACTTACGTGCAAGGCCCGCCGCGCGGCGGAGCGGCCGTAACCAAGGGGCATCGGGTAATTTTACCCGATGCCGGACCTTTGGAGGCCGTTCGCATGCGATACAAATCAGGAGAGATTCCCCCGTTCCGCGTTCACAAACCCACGGGCCACGCGTACGTGCAGCTCGACGGGCGCCGGCACTATCTGGGGCGGCACGACTCGCCCGAGGCCAAGGCGGCGTACGATCGGCTGACCGCTGAATGGCTCGCCCATGGGCGTCGCCTGCCGGGTACCGACGATGAGCCCATGACCGTGACGCGGGTCCTGGACGCCTTCTGGGAGCACGCGCAGCGGACCTATCACCTGCATCGCTGGCTTTATCGTGACGAATCGCCTCCTCGAGGCGATCGGCCACCAGCTCCGGGCGGAGCAGGTGCGGTGTTAGGCGGCTCCAGAGCTCCTCTGCGGCCAGGAAGGGAAAGTCTTCCCAGGGCGTGTCATCGAGCGGCACGCCATCCCGCCACGCCCCCTCCAGAGCCATCGTTCGCCCTACCTTCTCGGCCTGCGCCTCGAAAGTGATGCTCGTCGGTGTCGACGCCAAGCTCGCGAAGCTTGAGGAAGATGGCTTCGGTGGACCAGTCGGCCAGCCCATCGAATCGCCATCCGGCGCCCTCGCGACGTTGTTGCTCAGCATGGGGCGAGAAACTTCTCGTCTTCGCCCTCTCTAAGGGTGTGCCTCAGGACAAGATAAACTTGGCGGTGATTGAGCTTGGTCATGGTCGAACTCCCGCGCTACGAGCGGCGATTATACCGCCTTGGTGTGGACACGAGCAGGCGAGTCGAGCCGAAGGGGCCCCTTTGACGCCTTCATCGGTTACTCCGGCAAGTCGGCGGTTCGCCTCTTCCTCGAGCGAACCGCCGCCTGACAGGACAGGTTCCTCGGAGGAACGAGCAATGGAGGAAGGGAGATGAAGCATCGGATCGTCTTTGAAATCTACGACGTAATGCTCCGGCCGTCGGCCCAAGAACCGCGCGGAGTTCGAGGATTGGGCGTACTACTGCGAGAAGGGGCTTCGTAACGGACACATCGAGTGGGACATCGTGTTTGAGTGCGCTAAGGACGCGATGGAGATGAGGACGGAGAGGCTAGTGGAATCGCACCGGATCAGGCGGCCTAGCGGCGTTGAACCACGCTCGAGGCTTTGGCTATGGCACAATCGCCGGGTCGCCGAGGATCTTCACAAGCTTGTCGGTGTCGATTGAACCACCGGTCAGCAGACAGACCGTTCGGCCCCGCTTTTCCGGCAGCGTGGCGAGCGCGGCGGCCACCGAGAGCGCCCCCGCACCCTCCACGATCATGCGGTTTCCAAGTGCGAGTCGCTTGATGGCCCCCAAGACGCCGCCTTCCGGAACCAAGACAACTTCGTCGATGAGGCCTTGAAGAACTCCAAAGACCTCGTCCGTCATGTAGGGCACGGCCACCCCGTCGCATACCGTGTGACAAGGGACGCTCGCCGGCTTGCCTTGCCGAAAGCTCTCCTGGAGCGCGGCGCATCCTTCCGGTTGCACCGCCATGACTCTCACCGCGGGTTTCAAGGCCTTCAGGGCGCTGGCCACTCCGCCGATGAGTCCGCCGCCGCCCACGGGGATGAAGACCGTGTCTACGTCCGGGCAATCGGCGACAATCTCCAGTCCGATGGTTCCATGCCCAATCATCACGTCTCGGCTCGTCCAGGGGTGAATGAACGCGAAAGCTTCGTGCTCCCAGGCGCGTTCCTTCAGGAATCGAAAGACCTCGGCCATGGGCACCAGTCGCGGTTCTCCGCCGTACTTCCTGACGGCTTCGATCTTGGTCCGGGCGGCGCTGTCGGGCATCACGCTGCAGGCCGAAACCCCAAAGTGCCGCGCCGTCCAGGCCAGGGCCTGGGCGGTGTTGCCGGCGCTCACAGTGGACAGGCCCCGAGCGCGGACCGCCGGGTCAAGCACGGCCACCGCATTGAATACGCCCCGGATCTTGAATGACGTGACCGCCTGATGGATCTCGAGCTTCAGGAGAATGTCTCTGCGGCCATCGAAGCTGTGCAAAGGGATCAGCGGGGTATGGATCACCACTTCGCGGAGCCGCTGCGCCGCGGCTTGGATTTCCCTGAGCTGGGGTCGCTCGGTCATCGGAGCTTCCGGAACAGACGTGCGCAGTATAACGACGAGCCCGCTGTACCGCGACGTTTCAGGCCGCCGGGTCGGCTTCGCGGTTTGGCCGGTGCGGCGGTTCGATTTGACGCGCCACCGCGCTAGTCGCACAATCCAACCCCAAACAGCGAGGGCGGATCCTGGAAGTTCTGATCATCAATCAAGAAGAGGTCGGCCAGCTACTCTCCTTGCAGGATTGCATGGGAGTGATGGAGCGGGTGCTGCGCAGCCTGGCCGAGGGCGGCTGCATCCTTCCGCTTCGCCAGGCCCTGTGGCTGCCGGACAAGAGTGGGGCATTGGGCCTTATGCCGGCCTATTGGGATGCGGCGAGGACCATCGGCCTGAAGGCGGTCACGTTCTTTCCCGGCAACGCCGGGTCCGACTACGACTCTCACCAGGGGGCCGTCATGGTCTTTGACGCGGAGCACGGTCAACTGCTGGCGATGATCGATGCGACGTCGATCACCGCCATCCGCACGGCGGCGGTCTCCGGTGTGGCCACCAAACTGCTCGCCAGGGCAGACGCGGGCCGCCTCGCCCTCTTGGGGTCCGGCGTGCAGGCCCGGATGCACCTGGATGCCATGCTTCTGTGTCGGCCGGTGACCAAGGTCAAGGTGTGGAGCAGGACGCCGCAACACGCCGAAGCCTTCGCCCAGCGGGCCGCGCGGCAGCATTCCATGCGGATCGTCGCCGCTCGATCCGCCGAAGACGCCATACGCGGCGCCGACCTGATCTGCACAGCGACCTCGGCCAAAGAGCCGGTCCTCCAAGGAGAATGGATCGAACCCGGGGCGCACATCAACGCCGTGGGATCGAGCGTGGCCTTCGCCCGTGAGCTGGACGGCCGGGCGATTCAACGGTCCCGCCTGTTTGTCGATCGGCGGGAGTCGGCCCTAAACGAAGCGGGGGATTTCCTTCTGGCAAAGAAAGAAGGGCTGGTGGGCGACGGGCACATCCTCGGCGAAATCGGCGAGCTGCTTGTTGGCAAGGCGGCCGGGCGCACGTCCGACAACGACATCACGCTGTTCAAATCGGTCGGCCTGGCCGTGGAAGACCTGGCTTCGGGCTTGCATGTCTATCAAGCGGCCGTACAGAAGGGGATCGGCAGCCGAGTTGAATGGGGAGGAAACCGACATGCGCCCGATTGAGCCGATCGCCCTGGACGCGATCCGCGCTGCTCAAGGGCGCATCCGCGGTGCAGCCTTGCGCACGCCGCTGGTTCGTCTAAACCTTGAGGACGCGCCTGCGGAGATCTACCTCAAGCTCGAGAATCTCCAACCCATTGGCGCCTTCAAGGTGCGTGGGGCCAGCAACGCCCTGGCCCTCGCGGACCCAGCGGAATTGGCCAAGGGCGTTTATACGGCCAGCGCCGGCAACATGGCCCAAGGCGTGGCCTACAGTGCGCGGCATCGCGGTTTGCCCTGCAGCGTGATCGTGCCAGACAACGCCCCGCAGACTAAGCTCGCGGCCATCACCCGCCTCGGGGCCAAGATCATCAAGGTCCCGTATGACACGTGGTGGAACGTGCTCTTGGAGCATGAGTATCCCGGTATGGCCGGGAAGTTCATTCACCCGGTGAGCGATCCGGACGTCATCGCGGGGAACGGTACTATTGGATTGGAAATCCTGGAGGACCTGCCGGACGTCGACGTCATCATCGTTCCCTACGGGGGCGGCGGGCTGAGTAGCGGCATCGCCTCAGCGGTCAAGGCACTGAGGCCGAACATTCGGGTATTCGCCGCCGAAGTGGAAACGGCAGCGCCATTAGCGGCCTCGCTCGCGGCTGGTACTCCACAAGCCATCCATTACACACCCAGCTTCGTAGACGGCATCGGGGCCAAAAGCCTCCTCCCGGAAATGTGGCCGCTGGTGCGTAGCCTCCTCGATGGCTCGCTGACCGTTTCGTTAGGTGAAACAGCTGCGGCGATCAAACTCCTGATCGAGCGCAATCGGGTGGTGGCCGAGGGGGCTGGAG
>SBAX01000421.1 GCA_005240095.1 Phycisphaera mikurensis | reverse complement strand
ATCCGGCGATGGAAGACTTTCGGGTTGATTTCACCATCGAGGGGGGGCTGTCGGGGCGGGTGGTGAATTTCGCGCTCAAGCGCTTCACGCTCATCGGGGCGACGACACGGGCGGGGATGCTCACGGGGGCCCTCCGCGACCGTTTCGGGCACCGATACCATCTGGACTTCTATGGCACGGATGAGCTCACCACCATCCTGGACCGCTCCGCGCGGCGGATCGAGCTGATCCACAAACCGGGCAGCCTGGAGACGATCGCCGCACGTAGCCGCGGGACCCCGCGGGTGGCCAATCGGCTGCTCAAGCGGGTTCGCGATTATGCCCAGGTTCGAGCGGACGGTGTACTCACGCGGCCGATCGTCGACGAGGCCTTGGACGTTCAGCAGGTGGACGCGCTGGGTCTGGACGAACTCGATCGGGCGTTTTTGGCGGCGCTGATCAAGGTGTATGGCGGTGGTCCGGCGGGGATCGAGGCCCTGGCGGCCACGATGGGCCAGGAACGCGACACCCTCGAGGACATGGTCGAGCCGTACCTGTTGCAGATCGGCTTCGTCATCCGCACGCGTCAGGGGCGCCAGGCCACCAAGCCCGCCTACGACCACCTCGCCCTCCCCTACCGCGAACCCACCGACGGCAAAGCCGCCCAGCCGACGCTGTTTTGAGGCCGCCCTGGGCCGCTCTACGCGCCGTGGTTTCCGCGTGGAGCAAGGCCGACTGCACTTTCTCAAGAATGAGAACGAGTCAACCTGTGTGAACCGGTGTAAGAAACGTAGCCGCACGCCCGACTATCATGAATAGAGTCATCCACAGTGTAGGTGGAGAGAGCCAACCTCCGGAGAACAACACTCATGGCGCGCTATTGCGGGAAACTGACGATAACCGTCATTGTTGTGGCAACTTCAGCGACTGCCGCCCCGTGCCCGTCGTGGATTGATCGCACACTACCTCCCGGCAATCGTTGGGGGCACGCCATGGTCTACGACGAGGCCCGCGCTGAGACGGTCGTCTTCGGCGGCGGCTCGCGGCTGGATACGTGGGCGTGGGACGGAGTGGAATGGACACGCAAGGCGACGGTGGGACCACCAGTCACGAGCAGTCTGGCGGTCTATGACAGCGCGCGGGAACTCGTGGTCATGTTCACCGGAACGGAGGTATGGGAGTGGAACGGCACATCCTGGTCCGGGCGTTCTGACGCGGGTCCGCTGCCGCGGAACCTCTCAGCGGTGGCCTACGATTCTGTCCGCCACGTCGTCGTCCTTTTCGGTGGATACACCAACTGCGGCGACTCCGGAGGCTGTGAGTACCCGGGCGACACCTGGGAATGGGATGGAACGACTTGGAAACAAGTCAGCCTTGCCGGGCCTCCGCCGCGAGAGGGACCCGCGATGACGTTCGATTCGCAGCGTGGCGTGACCGTGCTCTTCGGCGGTCGCGTACGAGGCGGAGCCTTTGTCCAAGACACCTGGGAATGGGACGGCCTGGAGTGGCGTCTGATCGCCGAGGCCGGGCCGTCGCCGCGTTATCAACACAGGCTCACCTATGATGCGGGGCGAGGCGTTGTTGTTCTTGTCGGCGGTTCCACAGCCAGTGTTGCGCGCTTTCCGGACACGTGGGAATGGGACGGAACCACATGGACGGTGCGCTCCATGGGCGGTTTTCGTGGGCGCATAGAACACGGGCTCGCGTACGACGCTCGGCGCGGAGTCACGGTGTTCTTCGGCGGCCTGGCCCCACAAGACCAGAGTCTCGGAGATTGCTGGGAATGGAATGGGCAAGCTTGGGCCATGCGCAGCCCGGGGAACCCCGGTCCACGTTTCAACTCTGCCATGGCATACGATGAGCGAAGAGGAGTCACGGTGCTCTATTCCGGCTATCTGGGGTCAACCGACACGTGGGAGTGGGACGGCGAAACGTGGACTCTTCGAAGCTTACTGGGAAGCGCTCCAGGAATGGAGCACGCGATGGCCTTTGACTCGGCTCGGGGTGTGACCGTGATGTACGGAGGCTCCGGCGGCGGCGCATGGGTCTATGAGTGGAACGGCGTTACGTGGGAGACCAAGAGTGGCGCGGGCCCGATTCCGCGTCGAGATCATGCGCTAGCCTACGAAAGTACACGGCAGGTGACACTGCTTTTCGGCGGAACTGGCTATTCAGGATACCTGAGAGACACGTGGCAATGGGACGGCACAAGATGGACCATGGCGGCTTCCTCGGGCCCTTCGGCCCGAGTGGGACATGCGATGGCCCATGACGCTGACCGCGGTGTCACTGTATTGTTCGGGGGAGCTGATGGACAATCGGTGCTGGGTGACACGTGGGAATGGGATGGCTCGTCATGGACGCAGGTTGCGACAACCGGCCCGGCGGCACGCGTCGGTCATGCGATGGTGTATGACCCGAACAATCGGACCACGATTCTGTTTGGCGGCGGTCTGCCCTTCTTGGGACGCAGCGACACGTGGAGCTGGAACGGGCAGACGTGGACATCTGGTGGCTCAGCCGACTCGAACGTGGCCCGAATCGAGCACAGCATGGTATTCGATACCGGGCGAAACCAACTTGTTGTCTTTGGTGGTTTCGGAGGCGCACCTCGGACTGCACGCGCAGACACCTGGGAAAGTGCGACCTGCCTCTTTGATACGGATAGCGATAACGTGCCAGATCACGAGGATGAATGCGATCACTCAGTCCTCGGCGGGACGGTGCGGGTCGGCGGATGCGATTCGGGTGCAGCGAACCGCTTGTTGGCGGACGGCTGTACGATGATGGATCGGATCAACGAATGCGTGGCGGGGGCAACGGGTCGACGTGAGCTTATTCGTTGCGTGCGAATGCTGACCCACGAGTGGCGTCAGGCAGGCCTGATTACCGTGCAGGAGCAGGCGCGGATTCGGCAGTGCGCCGTGAAGGCGGATCTTCCGTAGGAGCATCCCAAAACGAAGATTAGTGCTCCGGCAGTCGATACCGCTCGCCGCTGCTCCCGGCTCGGATCGGGTACCGCTGTGCCCCCCTGATGGACGGGCCGCCTCCGAGAAAGAGCCCTCACCCCTGACCCCTCTCCCGCGGGGAGAGGGGAGAACGGCCCGGCGGGAGCCTTGCTCTCCCCTGGACGCGATTTGGCTTGGGGAGATGGTTCGCTAGAATGCTGCGAAAGTAAGCAGGAGATGGCATGAAATCGAATCAAAGTGTGGTGATTGCGGGGGTGGCGGCCGGGGCGTTGGGACTGGGGACCTGGGTGGCCCTGCCGTGGCTGCAGAGCTCGGTGCGGAAGACGGAGACGAGCGCGACCGTCCACGTGGAGCGGGCGCGGCGGCTGCTGAGCCAGTATAACGGCGACCTTGCCTATCGAGCACTGCTCGTGGAGCAGCTTCGCGATCGGGAAGTGGATGTAGATGTTGCGGACGCGGCCGAACTGGCCGAGGACGCCACGGACGCGTACCAGGAGCAGCATGAGGCGCTGTGGACTGCCTTCGAGCCCAAGGACTGGGAGCGGCATGAACTGGGCGATCCGCAGCCGCCGCGACCGGCCAAGGCTGCGTACGGGAACATTGCCGCTCAAATCCGCGAGGGCATCAAGGGGCGAACCAACGTAGCCAAGGAGAATGAGACGCTGCTGAAGGACGCGCTGGCGGAGATTGAAGAGGCGCTGTCCTCCGAGGGCGGCGCGGAGGGTGCGATCCTTTTCGAAGCCAATCGGCTTAAGGGGGTCATCCAGTTCCATCGGGGGCTGGCGGAGCGGGTGCGGGCGACGCTGGCTCGCGCGGAGGCGGGTGCCCATCGCCGACGCCTGGCAGAGCTCGGGAGCGGCGCCCTGCAGTGGTCCACGTCGCGAACGCTGGTGGCGGAGAGCGGCGTGGATGCGCACATCGAGAACCTCAAGGCGGAAATCGCCAAGGCCGAATCGCGGCTGAGCCAGGAGCAGAAAGATCTCGCCGCGTTGGATGAGAAGATCAAGGGATACGAGAGCCGTATCGCCGCGGCGAAGGACCGTGCAGAGAAGGCCCGCACGGAATTGGACAAGCTCAAGAACGCGGGCGTGGACTTCTCCGATCCCCAGGGGGGCGAGACCTTCGCCAAGAAGGTCGGCGAGCATGACGCGATCTATCGGGAGGCCATCCGGCAGGTGCAGGCCCTCGAGGCGGGCGACCTGCCGAAGGCCGAGATCGATGCCAGCGGGGATTTCTACCGCGGGCGATACCTGGAGAACGGGTCGCCGACGAATCTGACGCCTGAACCGGCGCTGGCCCACTATCGCGTCGAGCAGGCGGCGATGGCAGCTACGGTGGAAGGTCGCCAACAGTCCGTGAAGGACCTTCGCGGGGACCTCGCTCGCCTGGAGGGTATCCGCGGGGCAAATGAGGTGGCGCAGCAGGACGCCATCGGGCGGATCGACGCGGCGGGGCCTCTGGCGACGGAGGTCTACGAAGAACTCAGCCGGGTGGAGTCGGAAGCGGCGGCCATTGAGGATGGGGCGCTCAAGTTGCT
>SBAX01000455.1 GCA_005240095.1 Phycisphaera mikurensis | reverse complement strand
TTTCAAGAGCCTGGGCAGCCTGCTGGCCTGTCAGGAGAAACTGGGTGGCGAGTGTAAGCCCCCTTCCGTGGATCAGGGAGGGCAGCCACCGGCGGCGGTTGCCGGCGCGGATGGTTAGTGGACCGCAGAACAGCCAGAGGGTCAGCGAGAGCCGTTGGCGGAGAGATGTCGAATGTTAGCCATCCGGGCTGGCGTTGCAGTTCCGGAAGTGGTACGCTCATTCCTCATGAAGAACAACCCCTTGCCCCGACTCGATGCCACTTCCGAATGGCGAGATCGCCTTTTGCCGCATTGCAGGCTCAAGTTCGGTGACATCTGGCAAGATCCAGAAGGGAAGCATCGAGTCGGCTGCCTGGATGCGACCGACTCCGAGGCGGTCTCCGCGCTGGTGGACGGCTTGTCCCCCACCCTGGCGATCCAAGATCCGCCTTACAATCTCGTAGCCTTTGAGCGACGAAGCATCCAGGAGTACATCGATTGGTCCAGGTGCTGGGTTCGCATTACCCACGCCGTTCTGGCAGAGCATGCGTCTCTTTACGTTTGGCTGGGCGCGGACCAGAACGACGGGTTCCAGCCGCTCGCGGACTTCATCGTGATGATGCGTCAGGAGCCGCTTGCGCCGCGCAGCTTCATCACCATGCGCAACCAGCGCGGATACGGCACGCAGAAGAACTGGATGGCAGTTCGCCAGGAGTTGTTGTACTACACGAAGGGCAATCCCGTATTCAACGTCGAAGCGGAATACACGGACATTCCGAAGATCCTTCGCGGCTACTACAAGGACGTCAACGGCGTTCTGACTGAGAATCTTGAACGCGGCAAGGCCGACACCATTCGTGCCGGAAACGTCTGGGTGGACGTTCAACAGGTCTTCTACCGGATGGAGGAGAACGTATCTGGCTGCTACGCACAGAAGCCCCTCAAGAGTGTCGAGCGCATCATGCGAGCGAGTTCCAACAAGGGGGATGCAATCCTTGATTTGTTCGCTCATTCGGGTTCTACTCTCCTGGCAGCAGAAATCCTCGGCCGTTCGTGCCTGACGGCGGACATCGATCCGGTATTCTGTGAGATTTCGATTCGCCGATTGGAGCACTACCGCCGAACCGGAAAACTTGGCTGGCAAAACGGGCACCCCTTTGAAAGAGAGGTGTCTGAACCGGTGACGACCGGTAAGGTGGCAGCCCCTCGTCGCAGACGAGAGCAGCCAGCAGAGCGAACGCTATTCTGAGCCCGGAAACCAATAGATTCTGACCCTTGGGAGATAGCCATGGACGGCGAAAAGTTGCGCGACGGCATCTTCGCGCTCCGCACCCGACGGATCGGCTCTGTTGCCGAGTGCATGATTCAGCGCATGCTGAAGTACTCCAAGGGAAGGAACCTCTTTCATGACCTCTACGACGACCAACTGAACCACCGGGTCGAGGTAAAGTTCTCCGTGGTGCAAAAGAAAGCCGAAATGACGGTCACGGAGGACACAGTGTTGAAGTGCATCGAGGGAGCTGTGGCCGAGAACCGCATGGTGGCTTTTGCGGAATGGAAGGAACACAACTTCGACTGCAACATTCAGCAGGTGAAACGGGCGGAGTTCGACGTCCTCTACTACGGGCTGTTCTTCTCGGATTGTGTCGCGATCTTCCGGATCGAAAGGCAAGAAATCAAGGAGAATCGGAAGGGCGGACGGATTTACTATTCAGACCGTCAACACAAAGGGAACGTCGGTGAGGGGCAGTTCCATATCAATTCTCAGACCCTACAGGTTCACCTGGATCATTACCTTTACAAGACCCTCACCTATGACCAGTTGTACAAGCTGCTGGCGGGAAAGTAGCGGGACTGTCAGGTGCCAGAAGGCAGGCCAAAAACAAAAGCGGCGGAAAAGCGCCGCACTCCAAAAAAGAACGCCCACCCGCAACCGCGGGTGAGCGTTTGTTCGTTTCGGTCTTCGCCACTGGCTTATGCCAGCAGCGCCTGAATCGCCTTGCCCTCGGCGATGTTGAACGGCCGGCCGATCTGGTCGCGGATCTGCCGCGTCGGGTCGAGACCCAGGCCGCGGTAAATCGTCGCGAACAGGTCGCCGACGGTGCAGGGATGCTCCCGAACGTCGGTGCCGTCGCGGTTGGTCGAGCCGTAGACCGTGCCGCCCTTCAGGGCGCCGCCGCCCACCACCACCGACCAGCAGCGGGCCCAGTGGTCGCGGCCGGCGTTCTGGTTGATCCGCGGGGTCCGGCCGAACTCGCCCATCCAGACGACCACGGTGTTCTGCATCATGCCGCGGTCGGCCAGGTCCTTCACCAGCGTGCCCATGCCCTGGTCGAGCGTCGGCAGCCGCTGGTCACGCAGCGTCGGGAAGATGCCGCCGTGGTTGTCCCAGCCGCCCAGGTCCACCTCGACGCAGCTGACTCCGGCCTCGACCAGACGGCGGGCCAGGAGGCAGCCGCGGCCGAACGGGTTGTTGCCGTACTCGGCCAGCAGGCTGGCCTTCTCGCTGGTCAGGTCGAAGA
>SBAX01000132.1 GCA_005240095.1 Phycisphaera mikurensis | reverse complement strand
GTGAAGGCCGAGACCTTGCTGGGTCCTTTCGTCATCAGGCGGAGGAACTGCTGCTCCAGTTCCTGCAACCCGCCGATGCCCGACCCGAAGATGACCGCCATCCGTGCCGGGTCTACGCGCGAGGTATCCAGACCCGACGCCCGGACGGCCTCGTCCGTAGCCACCATGGCGAACTGGGCATAGCGGTCCAGTCGCTTGATGACCCGGCGGTCGAGGTGCTTCTCGGCATCGAAGTCCGTGACCTCCCCACCGATGCACACGTCATACCCGGTGGTGTCAAACAAGGACACTGCGCGGATGCCGCTTCGCCCCTCGATCAGACCGTCCCAATAACGGTCCACCGACACTCCAAACGGAGTGACCGCGCCAATCCCGGTGACAACTACCCGCCGTTCCACGTGCCGCCTTCCGTCAGGTCTTCACCGTCAGTTTGTTCTTGATGTAGTCGATGGCTTCACCGACCGTCTTGAGCTTCTCCGCCTCTTCGTCTGGAATCGTCATGTCGAACTCGTCCTCCAGCTCCATGACCAGCTCGACGGTGTCCAACGAATCCGCGTTCAAGTCGTTGACGAATGACGTGTTGCGCGTGATCTCGCCCTTGTTTACGCTCATTTGCTCGGCGACGATCTCAATGACTTTGGCTTCAATTTCGGCCGCACTTGGCACTGCTTGGTCCTCCCGATTGAGACCCTCTGACTTCGCCTTCACCATTCCACAGGGGTTACGACCCACCGCCATGGGGCCCTTAATCTACGGCAGGTGGTCCCGGCCCGCAACCGAGGGCCCCCACTCTCGCCGATCACATGTGCATCCCGCCGTCCACCAGCAGGACCTGCCCCGTGATGTAGGAGGCCGCGTCGCTGGCAAGGAACGCCACGACTTCGGCCACCTCATCGACCTCCCCGAATCGACCCAGGGGGATCAATGGGGTCACGCCCTCCTTGATCTTGTCGGGCAGGACAGCGGTCATGTCCGTGCTGATAAACCCCGGCGCGACCACGTTGCAGGTGATCTTGCGCTTGCCCAGTTCCTTGGCCACGGTCTTCGAGAAGCCGATCAAGCCCGCTTTGCTGGCCGCATAGTTGGCCTGCCCCGCGTTGCCCATGACCCCGGAGATGCTCCCGATGTTGACAATCCGCCCGTAACGCTGACGGACCATATGCCGCGTCACCGCGCGAGTCATCCAGAACACTGACCGCAGATTGGTGGTCAGTACATCCTCGAACTGCTCGTCATCCATGTTCATGAGCAGCCCGTCGCGGGTGATGCCCGCGTTGTTCACGAGAATGTCAATCCGCCCATGCTGACTCGCCACCGCCTCCACCAGCGCTTCAATGGCCGCCTTGTCGCAGACATCCAGCGGCCTGGGGTCGACGACCCCGCCCAGCTCACGTTGCTGAGCCTCGCCGCGCAGTTCCTCCAGGGACGTCGTCGTACGAGCGCAGGCCACTACCGTTGCCCCGCGCTTGGCCAAGGCGAGGCAGATGGCCCGCCCGATTCCACGGCTTCCCCCGGTCACCAACGCGATCTTGTCACGCAGTTCCATGACACCCGGTCTCAGCTATTCGCGCCGACTTTCCCGGCGAGGGCCTCAGCCGTACTGACGTTCACACACGCGATAGTGCGATCGATCTTCCGCATCAGACCCGTCAGCACCCGGCCCGGCCCGATCTCCACGAAGTGCCCGACGCCGTCCGTCCGCAGCCGCTCGACGCACCGCTGCCATAATACCGGCTGGGTTACCTGCCGGGCCAGGCACCGTCGGATGGCCGCGGCGTCGCCATGGTACTCGGCATCCGCATTCGCGATCACTTTCATGCGGGGCGACCTGAAATCTGTCTCATCCAGAACCGCGCTCAGCCCCGAGGCCGCCGGCTCCATGAAGGGCGAGTGGAATGCCCCGGCCACCGCCAGCGGGATGGCCCGGCAGCCCGCTGTTTCCGCCATGGCCACGGCTCGCTCGCAGGCCGCCTTGCTGCCCGCAATCACGATCTGCCCTGGGCAGTTGAAGTTAGCCGGCACCAGGATGTCGTCGCCCCCTGCCTCCTGGCACAGCTTTCGCGCCGCCGCTTCGTCTGCGCCGACGAGTGAAACCATACCGCTCGGCTTTCGCCGGGCAGCCTCCTGCATCAGTTCGCCCCGACGGCGTACCAGTCGCAGGGCATCATCGAAGGCCACTGCCCCGGCCACATGCAAAGCCGTGTACTCACCCAGGCTAAGGCCCCCAGCGTGCGTGAACGATTCGGCCCCCCCGCCATTCTCACGCCACGCCTCCCAGATGGCCACACTGGTGACGAAGATCGCCGGTTGCTGAATGTCGGTCTGCTCGAGCTTCTCCGCAGGGCCGTCAAAGCAGATTCTTGCTAAGTCAAACCCCAGAACATCATTAGCGCGCTCATACACGTTCCGCGCTTTCGCGCTGGCAGCAGCAATATCCCGGCCCATGCCCACGCTCTGAGCGCCCTGCCCCGGGAATATGACCGCCGCACCGTTCATAGGCGGACCACCATGCTACCCCACACCAGACCGGCCCCGACCGCCAGCATGAGAATGTAATCCCCCTCCTTGAGCGTCCCATTGCGGCGATGCTCATCCAGGGCCATGGGTACCGAGGCCGCCGACGTATTGCCGAACCGGTTGATGTTCACGGCGACCTTCTCCACCGGCAGGCCCATTTTCTCCCGCACCGATTCGATGATCCGCAGATTGGACTGGTGCGGGATGACCATCTTGAGATCATCCGGCGTCAGCCCCGTGGCCTGCAGGGCGCGGTCGATCAGATCCTGCATCTTGATCACCGCGAACTTGTAGACGTCCCGCCCCTTCATTCGCATGTAGTGGAGCCGCTCCGCGACCGTCGTCTGCGAAGCCGGCAGTTGCGAACCCCCCGCGGGAACCCAGATTTGTTTAGTGCGCGTGCCGTCGCAGCCCATCTCGATGTGCAGGATTGCCTGGTCGGGATTCTGTGCCTTGCTCAGGATGGCCGCTCCCGCCCCGTCTCCCAGCAGAATACACGTGCCCCGGTCCTCCGGGTCGACGTAGCGCATCAGTGTCTCTGCGCCGATTACCAGGACGTTCTTGTAAAGTCCGGTCTGGATCAGGCCAGCCGCAGTGGATGCTGCATAGATGAAGCCCGCGCACGCCCCTCCCACATCGAAGGCCGGCGGCAGCTTCCCTCCAAGCTCGCCCTGGATGAATGTCGCCGCCGCCGGAAAGGGACAGTCGCCGGTCGCCGTAGCACAGACGATGGCGTCGATGTCATCGATGGTCATGCCCGCGTCGTCCAGCGCCCGACGCGCCGCCTGCACAGCCATCGTCGAAGTGGACTCATGCGGAGCCGCCCGGCGCCGCTCGCGGATGCCCGTCCGTGTTACGATCCATTCGTCCGTGGTGTCGAGGTACCGCGTGAAGTGGTCGTTGCCAACGACTTCCTCGGGCACATACGCACCCGTACCGGAGATTCGAATCGGTAGCCGCAAAGCCATAGGTCAAGATAGGCCCCGCAGGGCCCGCATAGGAACGAAATCAGCCGAGCCGCGCTGCGATCGCCTCGCTCAGCCCCTGCTCAACGAAACGCCGCGCCGCCTTTACCGCGTTCTTCACGGCAAACTCGTTGCTGCGCCCGTGGCAGATGATGCAAACGCCGTTAAGACCCAGCAGCGGCGCGCCGCCGTAGCGGCTGTAATCATGCCGGCTCCACACCCGATCCAGGGCCGCGGTGAATTTGCTCCGCAAGTCGGGCTGCTCGTCGTTGAACTCGTGGGCGATGGTGCGGAACAGCCCTTCCGCAAGGCCTTCCACGAACTTCAGGATGATGTTGCCCACAAAGCCGTCACAAACCGCCACGTCGCACTTGTTCTCGAAGAGGTCCCGCCCTTCGGCGTTGCCCACGAAATTGAGCGACTTGTCGGCGCTCAGCAATTCGTAGGTCTGTTTGACGAGTCCCGTACCCTTGCCGGTCTCCTCGCCGATCGACATGACCGCCACACGGGGGTTTTCAACTCCCAGTACCCGCTGTGCATAGAGCGTGGCCATCACCGCGTACTCGTACAGATGACGCGGCTTGGCCTGGATGTTGGCCCCTACATCGCACAAAACGAAGGGGCCGTAGAAAGACGGGATGGTCACCGCAATGCCTGGTCGACTGACGCAGGGTAGCGGCTTGAGCTTGAGCTGGCACGCCGCCGCGCACGCCCCCGTGTTGCCGGCGCTAAGCACCGC
>SBAX01000373.1 GCA_005240095.1 Phycisphaera mikurensis | reverse complement strand
GCGGGGTGATGCCCCGAAGAAATGACGAGGAACAGACCCTAACAAAAGTAATGAAAAAACGTGAATTCTTTTCACGGTTTTGGAGCGTTCAATATACTTAGCGTCGCCCTTCATGGGCGGCGCTTGCAGCAGCTACGCGTCGGCTTGGCTTTAGCCTGTACTCGTTTCCTTCTCATCCCCCTTGGGCAGTCCGTACTCCACTTCATAGCCCGGCGGCTCGCCGCCGGGCCCCTGAAGGTAGTGCTCAAACCACTGCATCATCCGCACGTTGTAGTCCAGTCGCGACGCTGCCTTGCGATTGCCGTGCCCCTCGCCGGGATAAAGCACCAGTCGCACAGGCGCTTCCTCCCGCAGCTTGAGGAAGCGATACAGCTCCAGAGACTGCGCCGGGTGCACGCGGGTGTCATCCTTGCCGTGCAGAATCAATATGGGTGTACGCGCCTTGTCCACATGATAAATCGGACTGTGCGAGAGCATGAATTGCCAGTCGTCCCAGGGCCTTCTGCGGGCATGGACCAGGTATTCCTCATTGGGAATGTCCGTCGTTCCCGTCTTGGCGATCTTGTCGCTGATGCCCACGGCCATCACCGCCGCCGCGAAGCGCTCCGAGTAATACGTAGCGCACCACGCCGACGCATACCCGCCGTAGGATCCTCCGGTCACTCCCACGCGCTTGGGATCGACAAGCCCCGTCCCGATCAAGTGATCCACGGCATCCACCAGGTCATCGAACTCCTTCCCCGCCGGATCCCCCTGACCAAGCTTGGAGAACTCCACACCGCGCCCCGTGCTGCCGCGGTAGTTGGGATAGAAGACCGCGAACCCCCTGGCCGCCCCAAGCTGCCCCGGACTGTGATACACGGTGAGCCAGCCGTTGCGGTCCTGAGCCTCGGGACCTCCGTGCACCCGCATGATCAAGGGGTACTTCGTGCCCGGCTTCTCATCCAGCGGACGAATGAGAAGTCCCTCCAGCTGCAGTCCATCGCGAGCCTTGAAGGAAACAACTTCCTGCTTGGCAAACTCCATTTCATCCAGCCACGGATTGCTGTTCGTCAGCCGCCGCGGACCACTATCCCCATGTCGCATGAGAAAGACCTCCGGCGGATGCCTGGGGCTGTCCAGAATGAATGCCGCCGACTGGCCGTCGTCAGAAAGCGAAAAGCCATTGGCCGTCATGCGTCCGGTGGGCACGTGCGTCTTACGCTCCGTTCCGTCTCGTCGAATCTCTCCGAGGGTGCTCCACACGCCTTCGGTGCCCAGAAACATGACCGTGTCGGCGTCCTGCCACGCGACGGATTCCACGTGCCCCAGATAGTTGGGTAGCACGTCGCGGAGACTCCCATCCGCGGGCGACGCAATCATCAGTCGTCCCTCCGAGGGGTCATTGATGTCCTGCGCGGAGACCACCGCCAGGTGCTTCCCGTCCGGACTCCACGCCATTGGCCCGAGCTTGCCGGGGTTCGGAAAGCTGGAAACAATCGCCCCGCTGTCCGCATCGAAGATGTGTGCCTTGCGGCTCATGTAGTGATCATCAATCAGTGGAGATGGCGCCAGCGCCACAGCGAAATAGGTCCCCACCGGGCCCCACTTCAATGCCGACGGATATCCCGGAAGGTCCAAGGCCCTAGGTTTTTCATCCTTGCTCCCCGCTGTAGCGACCCATATCCGCACGGGCAGGTAGTCCTCCTCATAGATTTCCTGTTTGAATCCCTTTTCCTCCTGCTTTTCTTTGTCCTTTTTCTTTTTCTCCTTGGCGATGAACGCCAGGCGCTGCCCGTCAAGACTCCATGAGTACTCGGAAATGTCGGTGTCGAAGCTCATCACATTGACGGCCTCCCCGCCATCGACAGGGATTGCATAAATGCATTTCGTCTTATCCTTCCCACGCTTGGCAAGGAACGAAACGGCCTTCCCGTCCGGTTTCCACGCCACCGCTTCGACGTTGACCTCCCCGGTCACGAACGGCCGCGACTGTCCATCCGCCCCGACCACATGAAGCTCCGTCCAGGGCGGGCCGTCTTCGTCTTCCATGGGTCGCCGCGGCACGCTGAGCACGTAGGCCACCGAGCCTCCGTCCGGGGATATTTCCGCCGCTGTCACCACCCGCAGTTTCGCCACGTGCAGCGGCGTGAACCGTTCGGCACCATAGGCGTCGCCCGCGAGGAAACTCAAGTACACTACGACTGCGACAAGGACCCGCAGGCACTGGGCCCACCGCATCCCCAAGACTCTACTCATTGCTCACTCCTTCGGATGTATTGGCCACTGCTGCTTGTCGCCTGGCCAAGGGAAACTCACCGTCCGCGCCCGGGCGCGTATACAGGTATTGATGTTTGAACTGCTCTCGCGCGGAGCCTTGGCGGCTCTGCCGCAGGAGGTTCATTCCTTCCAGATAGCCGCTGGGTAATCCGTTCAATTCGATCATTCCCAGCCGCCCGGATGACCGCTTCGAGGCGTATTCGACGTTCAGTTGCTTCAGTTCGCGATCCACGCCTTGGACCAGCGCCGTCCCATTGGTCGCCACCCCGTCCACATGAAGACGGTAGTACGGCGGATCGCCCCATACCGGCGCCAGAACAAAACTGGTCTCTTTCAGTTGCAGCGCCTGCCCGACTCGCTCGAACGCTGTCGTCACTTGCCATTCCGTCAGTTTCTCACCAGTCACCGAGCTTACGTGCGCCCCGCGATGCAGGAATTCGACGATCGGAGCCCGCCCGCGGTAGCCGCGCACCACGACGCGATCCCCCAGATCGTAGCGAAAGAAACCCGCCGCCGTCGTCAACACGACGCGATACTCGGCGCCGACCGTCAGATCCTCGCACCGATGCACACAATCCGCATCCGAGCCATCCGCCTCGGCGTCCACGAATTCGAAGAACGAACTCCCCACATCGAGCACACCGGCCGCCGTGGAATCTTCGAGGGGAATCGAAACTCGTCCCTCCGTAGCCAGCAAGCCAATGTCCCTGACCGGCGTATCGCCGTAGTACTTCGGAAAGTCCGCCAGGTGAAGCCCCAGCGTCCCCCCCGTCCAGTTGGCCAGGAACGCCAGGTTCCAGTAGTGCCTCGGCAGCAGTTCGCCGTGGATGTCAAGAATGCTCGAGAGTCGTCTGGCCACATCCGGCTGCGGATGCAGTCGCCCGCCCAGGCCCGCTGCAACGTCGCCACCGGCCCCAGGCGGGCGCAGCGTCCCGTCATGAATGTCGCGAATCAGCTTCTCCGCATGAGCGCTCGCCGCACGCGCCAGCTTGATCGGCGTCGCCGGGCTGGCCGTCACCATCCAACCGACGTCGCAGGGCACGGCGAAGCGCATGATCGTGTAATACCGCGCCTCGGGATCTTCGATTTCGCCCGTTTCCCGCGGGACCACGTAGAACCGGCGCACCACGCGCTTGGCCGTCCCCGCCAGCAACCCGGAGATCGACCCGCAGGGCACGCCCAGCTCCGTACGCCGCTCATCCATCGGCGAAACCACCTGCAGGATCGGCCGCAGAAAACCCTCCGGATGATCCAGCAGCGCCTTTACTCCGAAGACGTTCCACCCGCACCGATAGGATCGAAGGAACTCCGCGGTCACCGGCACGTACTTGGGTTGATCCGTGCTGCCGCTGGTCATGGCGAACATCAGCACGCGCTCGCCGCGGCCCAGAAGGGCGCTCGTTTCGCCGCGCACCATTCGCTCCACGTATGGCTGAAGCTCCTCGTACGTCCGAATCGGCACGCGGGCGACGAAGTCGGCATAGCTGCGGATACGTTCGAATCCGTGCTCCCGGCCGAAGGCGCTGTCCGCGTGCGCTGCGATACGGCGGCGAAGTACGCGTTCCTGTACGCCGACAGCGTCCTTGCACAAGCGAACGAATCGCTCGTATTGCACCCGGGCGTGCGCACGGGCCACGTGTCCGCTGACCGCATCCAGCCACGACGAACGGCTCATTCCGCGTTAGCATACCGGCTCCCCTCTCCCCTCGGGAGAGGGGCGGGGGGGGAGGGCCAGTCCCCCGGATTTCTTGGGAGAACTGCTTTGACTCGTGAAGCGCACGCCCCGTCCTCGCCGTTCGGCGTGATCTTCGACATGGATGGCGTGCTCGTGGACTCCGCGGAGTTCCACCTCCAGAGCTGGCAAGCCCTGGGCGCAGAGCAAGGCCGACCGATCTCCCGTGAAGAGTTCCTCCATACCTTCGGACGGCAAAACCGCGATATCGTCCCGGCCTTCTTCGGACCCGTCTCCCCGCAGCGGCTCACGCAACTTGCCGATCGAAAGGAGGAAATCTATCGCGACCTGATCCGCCGGCACCCACCCATCGTGGAGGGCGCCGTGCGCCTCGTCCGCGACCTCCGCCGCGCCGGCGCACTCCTCGCCGTGGGATCATCGGGGCCGCGCCAGAACATCGAACTCATCCTGCAAGGCATGGACGTAACCGACCTGCCCATCGCTATCGTAAGCGCCGACGACGTCTCCCGCGGCAAGCCCGACCCGCAGGT
The DNA here is from genome assembly GCA_005240095.1 of Phycisphaera mikurensis. GTDB lineage: Bacteria > Planctomycetota > Phycisphaerae > UBA1845 > UBA1845 > SBAX01. Next base: position 3,839 of record SBAX01000373.1, on the reverse strand, counting down.
GTTCCAGATCGCCTGCCAGCGCCTCCGTCTTCCGCCCCAGCGATGCGTAGTCATCGAAGACGCCCCCAGCGGCGTGGCCGCCGCCAAGGCCGCAGGCTGCCGCCGTGTGGCCATCACGATGCATCATTCCCGTGAAGCCCTCGTCGCCGCAGACCTCATCGTTGACCGCCTCGCCGACATCACCGTCGACCAGCTCCGCGCCCTGACAACGGAGCGAGGCGCGGACTTCTAGCCCGCCCGGACGTCCAATTCTTCTAGATGGGAGGGCGAGGGCTTCGGCGGTGAGCTCAGCCGAACCGCTCTCGCCGAGCCGCCGCTTCAATCCCCCTCTCCCCGCGGGAGAGGGTCGGGGTGAGGCACGTGTGCCGACGATCTTGGTTGCCGTTCTGCCGAGCCGACAATCAGTACCGCGACCGCAAGGAAGCGGGCTTGATCGCCGACAGGGATCGTGCTTTCCGCAAGGTATCAGGCTCCCGCCGAGCCAACTTGACGACCTCCGACAGGCGTAGTAGTGTGCGTAAGGCGAGCCGGAACTTCCAGCGGAGAACCACCAATGCAAATGACCCTGGCGACCCCGTCTGGACACCGCCCTTCAAACCTGCCTTCTCGCCCGATGTTCATGCTGGTGCTGCTGCTTCTCGGATTGCCGAACGCGTCCGCCGAAGACTGGCTGCAATGGGCCGGGCCCAACGGCGACTTCACCGTCAATGCAACCGGCCTTGCGGACTCCTGGCCCTCCGAAGGCCCCCGGCAGCTCTGGAAGCGCCCTCTTGGCGACGGCTACTCATCCATCCTCTGCAAAGATGACCGCCTTTTCACCGAATATCGCGACGGCGAGGATTCCGTCGTGGCGTGCTTGGATAGCCGAACGGGCAAGACGCAGTGGGAGTCCCGCTACCGGCACAAGATCTGGCCGGATATGGAGAAGTCGTTCGGCCTGGGCCCTAACACTACGCCGCTCATTGTCGGCGATCGCATCATCTCCATCAGCATCGACGGTCAGATGCGCTGCCATGACCTCGCATCAGGCAGCGTGCAGTGGGAACACAACCTCCCCAGCGAGTTCGGACGCAGGAAACGCGTCGAGGAGTACGGATACTCCGGCATTCCCCTGCCCTACGAAAGGACGGCCATCGTGCTCGTGGGCGGCGACAACCATGCCGTTGTGGCTTTCGATCCGGAAACCGGAGCCGCTGTCTGGAAAAGCGAGGCGGGCGGGGTGAGCTATGCCCCGCCAACGATCACGAAGCTGGCCGGGCGCGAGCAGTTCATCTACTTTGAGCCCGAGGGTGTTGTCGCGCTCGATCCTTCGACCGGCCGGACGCTGTGGCGCTCCGCGATCGAGTTCGACAACGGCAACCACCTCACGCCGATCGTCAAATGCGATGACAACCACATTTGGGTAGGCAGCCAGTTCCTCACCGGCGGCGGCAGGCTCCTCGAACTCACCGCCTCAGCCGCTCTCCGCAACAAGGGCGCCGCTGAGTCAGCCCCCCTCCTTAACAAGGAGGGGGTTGGGGGGTCAAAGGAAGCCGCGCCGTTCGAAGTCAAACAAATCTGGTTCGACAAGAAGCTTCGCGCCTCGCACTGGACCTCCATCCGCATCGGCGACTACATCTACGGCTCGATTGGCGGCAACGACGTGTCTTTTCTCGCCGCCTTCGACTGGCGCACCGGCAAGATCGCCTGGCGCCCGCGCGGCTTCCACAAGGCCCAATGCCTCTACGCCGACGGCAAGCTCCTTCTCCTAGACGAGACCGGCCAGCTCGCCCTCGCCAGAGTCTCCCCCCAAAAACTCCAGGTCCTGGCCAAGGCCCAGGTCACCGACTCCGTCTCCTGGACCCTCCCCACCCTCGTCGGCACTACGCTCTATGTGCGCGACCGAAAGCACATCCTCGCCTTGGACTTGTCACAGGGCACCCCCTGACCGGCTGCGCAACCGTCATAGCGCGGCCTTTGCTGCCGCGGACGCGGCTTACCTCCCACTTATCCGACAAAACGCGCAATCCGAACGCGACCGGGCTGAACTACGACAAAACAACCAACCAGCCGCTCTCCATAACGTTCCACCAATTGAACGACCATCATTGGCATCATCGCACGAGCCGAAACCGGGTATCGCTCGAAGTCACAGCTTTCGTCGGCAAGGGACCGCACCGCTATGTCCCGGTGCGTCTACGCCGCGGTCCCATGATTGTTTCCTCATGGGCGAGGGTATCTGCAGCGAAGGAAAGGGCAGCCTGAATGTCCGCTCGCTTGAGCCGCGGGTAGGCGTCGAGCAGGTCTGCCTCGCTGGCCCCCTCGCTCAGCTTGCGCAGAATGAGCTCGACCGGAATGCGCGTGCCTCGGATCACCGGTTTGCCTAGCATCACCTTGGGATTCATTTCGATTCTGTGCGTACGTGGCATTCTTCAAGCTCCAACAACCGAACCGATGAAGGCCATAATATGCGATGTGAGCGTCTCGCACCACAAACCTCCGTATCGGTACCGCTCTGCCGAACCCACGCCGAACCTGATCAAGTGCTGCAAATCGCCGTCACCAGCTCCACGAAATGCCGCCCGCGTTCGGTGAAGTTGCCGTATTGATCAAAGCTCGCCGCGCCTGGTGAGAACAGCACCGCATCCCCGGGGCGAGCAAGAGATTTGGCAGCAGTAACCGCCTCCGACAGGCCGTGGACGACGTGCACGGGCATGCCGCTCACCCACGGCGCAAGGGCGCTGGCGAACGCCGGCCCCGATTCCCCCATGCACACGACGGCCCTGCAGCGCTGTGCCAGAATCTTGGCACAATCGGCCAGGGAAACGTCCTTGCGCTGTCCGCCGACGATCGCCACCGTGGACCGATCGATGGCCTCCAGGGCCACCACCGTCGCCGCCGGCGCCGTGGACTTCGAATCGTTGTAGTAATCCACCCCATCGATGCTGCGCACAAACTCCAGCCGATGCGGCAGCCCGCGGAACTCCTCCAGCGCCTCGCGAACCAGTTTCGCGTCAAGCTTAGATACGCCGCAGCACACCGCCATCACGCACGCCGCATTGGCTTGGTTGTGCGCCCCCGGCAGACGCAGCGGAATCGAACCCACCGAGCGCTCAACCACCACCCGCCGCCCGCCGGGCGCGATCGACACATCCGTCCACTGCCCCAGCATCTCCGCCAGCATGGCCTCGGCCTGCTCGTGCATCGGCCCCGTAATCACCGGCCCGCAGCGTCGCGGATGCCGCACGATATTGAGCTTGGCCCGCACGTAATCCGCAAACGAGTCATGACGATCCAGGTGATGCGGAAACAGGTTGGTAATGACGGCCACATCCGGCGCCCACTCGATCCGCGGCAAATCCTCGAGCTGCGCATTGGACATCTCCAGCACCACCAGGTCCCGCGCGTCCATCTCCGCCAGCTCACCGAGCAGCGACCGTCCGATGTTCCCCCCCAGATGCACCCGGCGATAGTCCGTCTTCCCCGCGGCCCTCGCGCGCTCGTAGCAATGCGCCAGCATGGCGCACGTCGTGCTCTTGCCGTATGTGCCCGTGACTCCAATGACCGTCGCCGGACAGCGCTCGCAGAACAGATTCATCTCCGTCGTCCACGGGATTCCCCGCCGCACGACCTCCGCGAAGAACTCGGACTTCGACTTGTTCACCGCCGGGTTGACCACCACAAGGTCGCAAGGAGAAAGGTCGCGGACATCGTGCCCGCCGAGATGCAGCGTCACCGGCAGATCAGCGATCGCCGCGACGGACTCCGTCAACGACGTCGCCTCGGCCTGATCCGTCACCGTGACCGTCGCTTCGGCGAGGAGTTGGTCCACCTTGTTGTCGGCGTTGCTGTCGACCGCG
>SBAX01000254.1 GCA_005240095.1 Phycisphaera mikurensis | reverse complement strand
GTGCGGTGCCATGCGAGCCATGAAGGCGATGTGCGCGACATCTCGTGGTTCCGTCGGGGCGGCCGATGCGCTATGCCTGGCGTTGGTTGCGAGCGCATCGCTCGTGCTGCTGGGCAAGGACATGACGTCAGGGGCACTGGCGGATGCCGATGCTGCGGCTCATGTGATGGACGGCGTGCTCGTTCACGACTGGATCTTCGCGGGGCCAAAGGCGTGGGCGTCGCCGATGGTGTTCGCTCGCCAGCAGTACGGCCACTATCCCACGCTGGGCATCGGACAGCATTATCCGCCGGGGTTTGCAGTGGTGGAGGCGGTCTTCTTCGCGACCTTCGGGATCACCGAGTGGGCGGCGCGGGCGAGCGTGGCTTTCTTCGGCGTGCTGATGGCGGTGGGGGCGTATCTGTTCGTTCGTCCGCTGGCGGACCGCGCCACGGCCGTGCTGGCGAGTGTCATTCTGTTGACCTTTCCAGCCACGACGTTGTGGGGCCGGCAGATCATGCTGGAGGTCCCCACCATGGCCGGCCTGGTGTGGGCGTCGCTGAGCGTGCGTTGGTATTTGGCGCGTCCCTGCGGCAGGCGGCTGGCGTGCGTGTTGGTTTGTGCGCTGGCCACCGTGCTGCTTAAGCAGACGGCGATCTTTCTCATCTGTGCTATTGCCGCGACGCTGGTGTTTGCCGCCTGGCGCGGGGCGGTGGGGCGAGCACATGCGGTCATCGCGTGCGTGGTGGCCCTCGTTGCCCTCGTCGGCCTGGTTCTTTCTTTCGACGACGCGTGTCGCAAAACGCTTTCGGGCTACAGCACGTATCCCGATGCTTTGAGTCTGGGGGCCCTGACGTTCTACGCCCGGGCCACGCGATACCTTACGGGCACGTTCATCCTGGCGCCGGCCGCCCTCGGGGCGGTGCTCTGCCTGCGACGGGAGCAGAACGTCGGCGTGCTGACCATCTGCTGGCTGGTCGTTGCCTACATCATGGTCACGGCCGCAAGCCTGAAGGCTCCACGTTTCTTTTATGTCGCTCTGTTTCCGCTTGCCGTGTGGGGCGCCCTGGGCGTGCAGCAGTTGGCAGCGTGGCTGGGCAGGAGACGCGCCGGGGCGGTCCTCGCTGTCGCCAGCGTGGGATTGTGCTTCTCCGCGTTCTGGCGTGTGGGGCGGGGCGTCCCTGACTACGCCCCTGTGGTCGCAGCGCATCGCCAGGAGATCGCCACCACCCCGGTGCTTTTCAGCGGATTGCGCGACGGCGACTTCATCTTTCAGGTGCGCCGACAGGTGCCCTGGCGCAACGCCACGGTGATCCGCGGCAGCAAGCTGCTCTACACCTGCACGGCCGGTCCAAATCTTGATCACGTGTCCTACGCGTCCAGCAGAGAGGCCGTACGGGACCTGATGCGACGCTTCGCCTTTGAGCTCGTGTTCGTGGAACGGGAGAACGCCGTGGGCACTCGGGAGGACGACTGGCTTCGCGAGTACCTCAGTCAGGAGGGTGACTACGAGCTGACAGCAAGCCACAGGTTGTCGCCCGCGCATCCCTGTCTGGCGAGCCACGTCGATGTCTATCGACTCGCCCGTCCCATCGCCGCAAGCGTGGACCACTATGACATTCCCATGCCCCGCACCGGCACTCCCATACGAGTCAGCCTGAAAAAGCAGGGCGCGGATGGTTCCCTATGAAATCCATGATTCCATCCGGCCACAACGAAAACGCATCGCCTCCGCCGCGGCGCCGTGGCGCCATGCGGAAGTTGCGCGGTGCGTCGATGGGATTGGCGGCGACGGGGGTGGCTCTGGGGGGGCTTTGCTATCTGTCGTACCGAAGCGACTGCCGCAGGCTGCGCGCGGTGGCTGAGCAAGTGGTGCAGGGCGCTACTTGCGACTGCGATCGCGTGCTTCGGCTGTTGCAGTATGTTCATGCCATCCCGCGGACCGCGGAGAACACGGCTTTCTTCCTCTTGCCGGGACTCCGGGCGACGCCCGCCCAAGTGCTCAGTGGCGGCGGCGACTGCGCGGACAGGTCACGACTGCTGGTGGCGATGTTGCGCGAGGTCGGTACGCCTGCGACGATGGTCCTGTGTTTCGATGAGAACACGGGTGCTCCGACGCATACCGTGGTTTCCGCAGTGACGTCTCAGGGGGGGATGGTGGTCGATCCGGCCTATGGAATGCACTTTCCTAAGTCGGGGGGTCAAGGCTATTACGGACTGACTGAGCTTCGCGAGAGCCCAACGATCCTGGCGGATCGACTGGCCGAGCTCCGCGGCATCCTTCCGGCGAAGCATCCGGTCCGTTCCTATAACCCCCGCAGCGCGTCCTATCGCCGTGCGAGCTCCTGCAACTGGAACAAGAATGCGATGACGCGGGTCTTGCACAGCATGTTGCATCCATTGGCGGGAGACGAACTCTATTCATGGACGCGGCCGATCGTCCTGGAAGAGCCGAAGCTCTTCGTGACGGCCCTCGCGGCGGGAGTGGCACTCATCTCCCTCGTGCTGCCTTGGGCGTATCGCCGCGCTCGCATGGCACGTCACCTGCGCAGCCTTGCAAAGCATGAGCGACTACGAACGGAACAGGTGACGGCCGGGCGCGTGGCGGCGGCGATCTGACATGTGGCCTCTTCGTTCCATGGCGTTCTTCGGGGTGTTCTGGGCGGCATGCCTGTTGTCGCTGTGCAATCCGATCTGGGGCGTGGTCAACTACATGATTGTCTATCAGGTCGATCCCACGGACGCGTGGTGGGGTCAGCCGCTGACGGAGATGGGCATACGATTCTCCCTTTTTGCGGCGGTTTTCACCATGATCGGTCTGATTGTCGCCCGCAAGCACGTGCCCCACGCGCGGCCTTCTTTTTCGTTGTGGGAATGGGGCGTTGTGGCGATGTTCCTGATTGCGGCGCTCAACACCATGCTGGGGATCGGGTTCGGACCCAACGCCCGTACGGAATTCGAGAAATTCTGGAAGGTGCTGTTGTTCACCCTGATCTTCTCGCGCCTGGCCAGCAAGCGCAGCCACTTCAAGATCATTCTGTGGACGCTGGTGGGGGGCTCACTGTATCTGGGCTACGACGCCTACACGGCGCCATCCTGGGCCTTCGTGCTCGGCCGACTGGAGACCGTCGGCGGGCCCGACTTTTCGACGACGTCCTTGAAGTAGAGCTTGATCTCTCCGCCCTCCAGCTTCGCATCGCCGAGCAAGCCCTTGAGGTCGTCGCC
>SBAX01000078.1 GCA_005240095.1 Phycisphaera mikurensis | reverse complement strand
CTCGAACTTCATCGCCCATCTGCAACGAACCGATTACGCAGGCGAGAAGGTCGTGCGGCCGCGGCGGCTCGTCGCGAATGCGGCGCGAGAACGGGTTGCTGCCTTGCGGACTGCCCAACTCGCGAGCATGCGGTCGCGGCCCAGCGGTGATGCGCAGTAATCCGTCGGCGCGGTCCCCTTCGCACCCTTCTTACCTTTCGCACCCTTCTGTCGTACCACGCAAGGCGATTGCACGGGGGCAACGCCGCTTGCGGATCTCATGCTTCAAAGTCGAATCCGAGTTGGACGTATCCACCTGACTTGGCTGGCGGTTCCGGTCGGACTTCCTCCGCGGGCGGCTGGTAGCGCGTTCTGGGGTCTTCGCGGTTGAGGCCGAGACGCTTCTTGGAAATCTGGAAGAGGTCGTCGATAGCGTCGTAGTAGGTGCCCGAGCCGCGCATGCGCGAGCCGAAGCGCGGGTCGCTCATGCGGCCCCCGCGAACGTCCTTGATGCGGCTGATGATGCGGTCAGCGCGGAGGGGCAATGCCTCGCGGATGCGGGAGAGGAACACCGGCTCTACACTGCCGGGGAGGCGCAGAATGGTGTAGCCCGCGGAGGTCGCACCGGCGGCGGCTGCCTGCTCCAGCACTTTCGGCATATCTTTGTCGTTGAGACCGGGAATGACAGGCGCGACCATGACCGTGACGGGAATGCCCGCCGCGCTGAGTCGTCGGATGGCCTCGAAGCGCCGTGCGGGGGGCGGGGCCTGCGGCTCAACCAGGGCAGCGATCTCACCATCGGCAAAGGGGATGCTGACGGCCACGCTCGCCCCCGCCACGCGGTTGAGTTCCACCAGCACGTCCGCGTCGCGCACCACCAGGAACCCTTTGGTCACCACACTTGCCGGGTTCTTAAACTCCACGCAAACCTCAAGGCAGGCACGGGTCAGCCCATAGGCGGCCTCCAGGGGCTGGTAGCAGTCCGTGATGCCGGAGAACATCACCGACTCGCCCTTCCACTTCTTGTGGGCGAAGGACCGCCGCAGAAGCTCGGGGGCATTACGCTTGACGATCAGCTTCGTCTCGAAATCCGTGCCCGCGCCCAGGTCGAGGTATTCGTGGTACGGCCGGGCGTAGCAATAGGCGCAGGCGTGCTGGCACCCGCGGTAGGGGTTGACTGACCAAGTGAAAGGCAAATCGGGGCTGTCATTGCGGGACAGAATGGACCCGGAAGTCTCCTCGTAGACCTCCAGCTTGGCCTTTGGCGGCGGCTCCAGCCACTCGGCGTGCTGTGTGGCATAAGGACTGGGCGGATTGTCGATCGGTCGCAGCCGCAAGCTTTGCCTCCGGTACCCGGGAAAGTATATTCGGTAAATGTTAGGTCGTCAACGATGAAACAACGGAGGTCTCGGTGCTTCCCGGAAAGGCTCGGTCCGAGCCGGTCGGACGTGGTGGCACTCCTTGGTTTGCCTGGGGCCACGGAATTAACGGGGAACTCGGACCATCTTCAAACTGCCATAACGAGAAGCGTGTAGGTTCCAGGCAGATCGATGTACCGTCGCTCGCCAGACGGTCGTCCGCCGGGAAATCCGCGGGGGAAAGCGGGGAAGGAAGCCGGAGGGGAAGCGCCCGGCTGCCCGACGCGGGTCGTCGGGCAGTCGGGCAATTTGGCAAAAACTCGCCGTACCGTCCATCCGCTTAGCCAAGACGCGGTCACGATTGGACCCGTCCAGGGGAATGAATTCCACGTAAGAGCGCGGCAAGTGACCGTCTGCCGTTTCTTTCCTCCTGAACGCGCGGGGGCAACAATCCATTGGGCACGCGTCGGCAACGGATGGCTTCTCTGAAGCGATGACGCGGGTCAACGGCGGAAGGAGTAATACGTGATCGCCCATATCGGGCACGTCATTTGGTGGGTTGTCGGCGTTCTCGGCGTTGCGGTCGTGCTGTTTCTGATCTTTCGCATGCTGCGCCGGTGACGCCCCTTGCTCGGTATCACTCAGCGATGATGGCCTGCATCGCCGTGCTCGGTGCGTCGTTCGGCTTGGGCAGCTGGATTCTCATGGGGCATGAAGCTCATGGTGGCCCCGAGATGTCCCTGAAGAGCCAGTGCGAGCAGGACGGTAGTCGCGGCGGTGAGGTATCGTGCGCCAGGGTCGCGCTGTCGATTGGCGATTCGCACTCGCCACACCGCCAGGGCGGGAATCGCGATGGCGAGGCTGAGGCCCAGCCATTCGTGGACGTCCATCTGAGGATGGTCGCTGTGGCCGAGTTTGTCATGCCACAGCCAGCCGGCGAGGGCCGTCAGCGGTGCGGCCAGCGCCGCAAGGAGCAGCATCCACAAGGCGGCCGCGTGCAGAGGCCGTCGGCGCAGCATGCGGCCCAGCCAGTCGGCCGCGACCGCCGCCGGAAAGAGCCCCGCGGTGAAGTTCACCAGCAACGGATGCGCGGGGGGCATCTGCAGGACCAGCCAGCTCTCGGGCTCCTCCTCATGCGTGCGATCGCGGGCGTGCTCAGGCGGAGTTTCCTTCGGCGCTTCACGGTCGGGCGGGTGCTCAGCGGGGTGAGGCTCTGTTTCCTTCGCCCCTTGAGGTGGAGCGGCGAGCTGCACCTGCCGCCAGATGTCGCCGTCGGCCACATACATGGTGCTGGGGATGATCGCCCGCTGATCTTGGACCGGTTGCCCCTCGACTCTCATCTGCATGCCCGCATAAGGAGCCAGCACGGCCGGAGCGGTCAGCAGGATCCAGGCCGCTTCCCCCCTCTCCCCTCGGGAGAGGGTCGGGGTGAGGGCTCGCTCTTGCGATTCGTCGGGAATGATCGCCGCGGGCACGCCGCTGGCGAGATTCGCGGCAATACGCCGCCGATCATCATCCGAAATCCGCCGTTCATCGCGCAGAATCCAGGTCGAGTCCACGAGCGTCCCAGTCAGCGTTGTCGAGGGACCCCGGCTAGGCTCCATCTTTATCGTGTTCGTGTTGTGCTTGCGTGAGTGAGGGACATGACAGGGGAAGCCACAGAGCAAGTACGAACTGCGGCGCTTGACGAACTCTGCCCATGGCCTTCGTCACGGATGTTGATGCTCATGCTGAACTGGTGGCGTCGCCTCGACAGCCTGCGGGCGATAGACGGGCGCTTCACGCTCCACTTGAGCGAAGCTCACGGAATCGGCCACCGTCCCCTGCGGATGCTCGTACCAGCCCGGGTCCTGATAGCTGGTGATACCGGGGCGGACCTTGAGCACGGTCATCATTCCGCCCATGTCGATGCGGTCGAAAGGCCCCACGCCGCCGACCATGGCGATGGTGTTGTGCGGCTGCTTCATGGGATGGTGCATCCCGCTCATGCCCGTGTGGCCCATGGTCATGTAGTTGGGCAGAAGCGAGCCGATCCGCGCGTCCAGCCCTTCGGTGTTCACGCCGATGAGGTTGGGAAACTCGTGCCCCATCTGGTTCATGATGTGGTGCGTCTTGTGGCAATGCAGCGCCCAGTCGCCCGGGGCGTCGGCCACGAACTGAATGTCGCGCGTGCTTCCCACGGGCACGTTCACCGTCGTCTCCGGCAACTGTGCGGAGGGCGGAGTTTGTCCGCCGTCTGTGCAGGTGACGCGAAAGCTGTACCCGTGCAGGTGGATAGGGTGCGTGCTCATGCTCAGATTGGCCAGGCGAATGCGGACCCGCTCGCCCTGCTTGACCACCAGCGGATCGGTCGCGGGGAACACGCGGCTGTTGAAGGTCGAGAGATTGAAGTCGTTCATCTCCGCCGGCACCGGCCGGGCTGTGCCCGCCTTCACCAGCCACTCCATGAGGAATATGGCGAAGTCGCGGTCGACCGGCGGATCCTCGCGCTCACGTGGGTGAATCACCAGGAAGCCCATCATTCCCATGGCCATCTGGGTCATCTCGTCGAAGTGGGGGTGGTACATCTGCGTGCCCCACTGACGCAGGGTGAACTCGTATTGGAAGGTCTCACCCGGCGGAATGGGGCGTTGGTTCAGGCCGGCCACGCCGTCCATGCCGTTGGGCAGAAGCACGCCGTGCCAGTGCACGCTGGTGGGCTCGGGAAGCCGATTGGTCACGTAGATGCGGACGTCGTCTCCTTCGACAACCTCGATGGTGGGCCCGGGAGTCTGGCCGTTGTATCCCCAGCAGTTCACCACCAGTCCGGGGGCGAATTCGCGTTTGACGGGCTCGGCCACGAGGTGGAAGACCTTCACTCCATCGACCAGCTTCCAGGGCAGCGTGCTCCCGTTGGGCGTCACCACCGGCGTATAGGGAAGTTCGTCGCTGCCCCTGGCCGGGGACGGATGGGCATCGTGCTGCGCGGCGGCGCGAGCGGCCAAGCCGGCGGCGTACAACGCCGCGCTCGATGCAATCATTTCACGTCTGGTCAGCATATCGGTGCTTCCCGGTCACAAGTATGGGCAGGGTGCTCCCGCCCCGCGTGAGAACATCTGGGGCAGCGGGAAGAGAATGAGCGCCAGGATCAACATGGCTACGTATCCCAGGGCAAGCCGCGGCTGAGGCGGGATGGCGTGGAATCTCCGTGGGCCTCGCTCATGAGGTGCCGCCGCGTCTGTCCGATCCGTCTTTGTTTCCGTGATCATGAGTTGTGTCTCATCCGTCGCCGCGACCGGTTACTGTGGGGTATCCGCCGCGACCGTGGGATTGTTTGTGTTCTCCTCAGTCCCAACCCGCTCGTGGGAGGGCAGCCGACCGCCGACGGCGCGTTCGAGGTCGGCGCGGGCGACCCAGTAGCTCTGGAGGGCCTCGACATAGCCGGCGCCGGCCTGCAGCTCAGCCTGCTTGGCGAGGAGCAACTGCGCCGGTCCGATCTGCATGGCGTTGTAGTGAAGCTGCGACTCTTCGACGATCTTGCTGCGGAGAGGGATCATCACGGATTTGTATTGCTCGACCAGCCTGCGGGCGGACAACATCCGGCTGCGGGCCGAGCGGACCTCAGCGTCAACCTTCACGGCTAGCGCCAGGTACTGCTGCTGACTCCGGCGCAATTCCGCGGCGGCACGGGCGACGCGGGGCTGGCCGCGGTTGAAGATTGGCAAGGGGAATTCCACCGACGGGCCCCAGGTTGCCGGGCCGTCCGGTTCGCGCTCCACGTGCGCCCCAACACCGAGCGATGGAATCAGCGCGGATGAACGGGCAAGGCCCAGCGATTCGGCCAGCGATTCGATCCGCCGCTGCGCTGCCAGGAGATCCAGCCGCGAAGCGGCGGCCAGCGATTCGAGACCCTCCGGTGAAATGTCGTCACCCACGGGCTCGGCCAGGCGCGGCTCGACCGTCCAAGCGTTCGCCTGCGCTCCCTGAAGACCCATTCGCTCGTTGAGCGCCTCGCGATGTTCCAGGGCTGCAAGTTGGGCCAATTCCAGCTCGACTATGGCCTGCTGGTGGAGCCCGTGCTCGTTGGCCAGATCCAGCTCACTGATGTTGCCGGCGTCGTATTGCCGCTGGGCGAGCAGGGCGGATGCCTCGGTCGCCTGCACGACGTTCCTCCGCAGGTCCACAAGTTGCTCTGCGGCCTGAAAGCCATAGAAGGCGCGGCGGGCCTGTACGGCATGATCGAGCACGGCGTCAGCCACGTGCAGCTTGGCCGCCTCCAACGCCGCACCCGCCGCCCGGCGGCGCAGGGGAATGAAGAAGATGTCGATGAAATCCTGGGTGACGTGCAGTTGCCACGGATTGGCCGGGCGCCCGGGCCAGCGGTACTGGGCCTCGAACACGGGATTCCGCAGCAACCCCGCCTCGACCAGGTCCGCTTGGGCGATTCCCAATTCTTCGTAGGTCGCCTGCAGGGCGCGGTTGTTGAGAAGCGTGATCTGTACGGCCTCGTCGGCGTCGAGGGCACCTTGGAGCAGGGCGGCAATCTGGGCATCTACTTTTTCATCCGCCTCGCTGACTCCCCGCCATTCGACACCATGGCCGGACCGGTTACCGACGGCGGTCTGAACTTCCCGAAAGTTGCCGTTTGGCGAGAGCGAAGCGCAGCCCGAGGTGCAGAGCGAGAGGCTCAGGCCCGCGGCCGCGGCGCGGATGGATTCGTTACGCAGGCCCTGCGGCTTGCCCCTGGACATGACGCGGACTTCCCCGCCCGACGCTCCAACCGTTGGATGCGTGAGCTAAGGTTCTTATTCCTGTCCACTTGGCGTTTGCGAGATGAATTCCGCGTAAGCCGAGATTTGAAAAAGAGAGGGCCGCCGAGTCGCCGTGTTTTCAGTCACAAACGGGCGAGTCGGTCCCCACCGCCAACCCATTTGTTTTCCGAAGCCCCCAGCAGCGACCCAGGCGGCCTGCGTATTCCTGGAGGGTTAGTTGCCAACCCTCCGTATTGGTTTCCCGAACTCTCTCCCGTCTTCGCGGCCCATTACTCCCTGGCCGCGTCCGCGTCGACGACGGCAAAGCCGACCGTCCACCCCTGGCGGCGACATGGCAGTCGCGACGCTGGACGCAACCTGGGTGGGAGTAAAAGAAGGCCACATGGGAGTTTCCCTAAGGCCGGGACATTTCACTCCGAAACCCATGCGCTACGGACGTGCGACACCAGCAGGAGGCGCCCAGCTCAAAGAGAAGCCGGGAAAAACACCGCGCGGCGCGCAAGCACACAAGCGCAGGACCATATTCAGTTGTCGAGTACAGGACGGTCAGGTTCGATGACGGAGGGAACTAAAGAGGCTAAAGAGGGCGGTAACGAACGAATGATCAACTTCGGTATAATCGGTCTTCTTTATTTATGATTGATTCAATATACGTCGTCCGCTCATCTAACCCGTCAAAATCCGTCCGGTAACAGAAATATAACACACCGTCGGGGCTTGTCAACAGCTGTCTGGAAAAAATTGCTGGGCTGGGTTGAAAGCGGCTTTTCGGCCGTCCAGGGGCGGTAGGCCGTCCAGGGGGCCAGGGCAGCGGACCGTTTCTCCAGCCAGCCTTGAAGCGACCAGCCCTAGTCAGCTGGTTGCACGCTTCCCTGGCCGACGCTTCGCGGGCCCCCAGGACGAGGAGTTCGGCGGAAGGCGGCGAAACATGAGCCGGAATCTGCGGACGAATACGTCTCCCCGTTCGACTCCGGAAACGATCCGACCCGCGCTGTGCTCTGCAACAGCGCGGGTCATTGATCCAGCCGAAAGGCTGTCGGTGGCTTCATTCTCCCCAGGCTCAGGTCGCGCCGCGGAGCGCCGTCCACCAGCGCTGCGGCGCAGCTGGCGTTTCCCTCCGTCACGGAGCCGGCGAGTAACGGTACGAGGCATTCGGCACGCCGTTGCCGGTGATGCCCTGGTACGCGACCTGCAGCAGGCCCACGGCGTATCCTGTGTTCTTGATGCCGAAGTCGCTGCTGTTGTCCACGAATTCCCAGTTCCAGATGGCGTCCTCGACAACCGGCCTGTCTGCCGGCGGGTTGATGACCGTCACGCAAGTGCCACCCCCTTGGCAATTGGAATTGCTCGTGCAGGTCGCTCCGGGGTTGGTCCCACCGACGCATTCGGCCACTTTCCAATACGGATAGGTGGGATGGCCCTGGGCGTCGAGGATCTGCTGCGCCCCGGTGGCCTCGATGGCGTTCACAACCACATCCAGCAAACCGGAGACTTCATCCTGCACACCCTCCACCGTGCCGTCGCCATCGTAGTCGCCGCCGGCGGGACGATTGAATGTCGCCAGTCCCGTGTGGCAGCCGCCGCAGGCACTGGCGACGTTCTCAAAGCCGAAGTCGGGGTCATCCGGGTCACGCACGGCCATGTTGAAGGTATGGCCGCCGACCTTGCCGGCACCAGGATTTCCCGCCTCCGGTGACTCTGCCATGTGGCAAGTGGCACAAGTGAATCCGTCGTTGTTCATCAGCTGCGTATGCTGCGAGCTGACTACCGAGTAGGTGGTGCCGCGGAAGGTGGTGATGCCGTTTACGCCGGCGAGCATGGCGCCGCCGAGCAGATAGTGGGGCGTGAACCCCGGATCGGCCGGGGCATTCCGTCCGTTATGACAGGTCATGCAGGTGGCCGCCGACCCTACGCCGGTCAGCGTGACGTTGCCGGGCATGACCACGGTGTCGTAGGCCCGCAACAGCTCGTTGTCCTGCGACTCGCCGTGGGTGTTGTGGCAGACCAGGCAGTCGGCAACGCGGAACTTGCCGCTTCGCTGCGCCTCGGGCACGCCGTTATCGAAGTCGATGTAGCCGTGGCCGGAGTGACACTTGCGGCACGAGGCGCGGTTTGACGCGGACCAATCATAGTGGACCCACGGATCGGCGTGTTCGTCGGAGTGCCCGGCCACGTGCCACTGATCCACGATGTCCGTGTGGCACTCCCCGCAGAGCGTCGGGTTGAGCAGCGTCAGGGGTCTCTGCACACCGCCGACGGTGACCGTCACATCTTCGTAGAGCGGCCCCATGCGCAGGTACTCGGTTCCATTGATGTAATTGTGCGGCTCATGGCAAGTCGCGCAGCGAACGTTGCCGTTGTCCAGGTGAAGGGCCAGCTCGCTCTGCGGATTGAGGTCGTCGGCGGGCACGCCCCAAGGATGGTTCATGCCTGAGTCGCCAGGTCCGATCCAAGCCTCGCCGGCGATTTTTCCCGCGGAGTGGCAGGACTGACACAGGTTCTCCTGCCCCGCCGCAGTGAGCATGCCGCCGGGAGCACCATCCATGGAGTGGCAGCGGCCGCAGCGGTTGGGCAGGTTGAGAATGTGGGGCGGCTCCAGGGCCGGGTGGTCGACGTTGGCGACTCCGTCTCCCATCCGGAGGAAGTCCTCCACGGTGCCCGCGCCGAATTGCTCGACCGCGATGGCAAGGTCAGTCCTGTTCACGACCGTGTCGCCGTTGAGGTCGTATTCCGCTTTGTACTCTACCGCGTTGATCCACGGCACAATGTCCGCGGGGTTGTCCGGGGCCTGCACGCGGGCCAAGTCGCCGCCGATCAGGCGCGGGTCGCCCGGGCGCTTGGGATGGGCAACGCGGTGCTTTGGAGAATCGTCGCGTAGATCATCCACCGCCGCGGCGGCTGACGCGGCGCAGGCGACGCTGAACACTTCCACGGCGCTGTTGTTGGTGTTGGCCACATAGAGGTTGTTGGCGGCGTCGATGGCGATGTCGCAGGGCAGGCGAAGCTGACCGGCGCCGGTGCCGTAGCCAATCATGGGGGCATGCTGGGCGTCGAGTTCGCCTCCGGCGCTGCTGAACACGCGGACGGTGCCCATGAGGGCATCGCCCAGGTAGATGTTCCCGCAGCTATCCACGGCCACGCCCTCCGTCCGGGCCACCCAGGCCACGTCGGTGGTGGGCAGGTACAGCATACGGAAACCGAACTTGAAGAGCAGGATGCCGGTGGTGTCGAAGACCTGCACGCGGAAGTTGTCTGCGTCGGTCACGATGACGCGATTGAGCGTGGTATCGACGGTGATGGCTTGCGGCGTGGCGAACTGCCCCAGACCGATGCCTTCCATGCCCCACGCTCGAACCAGCAATCCCGTCGTTGCGTCGAAGACGAGGACGCGATGTGCCGCGCTGTCCACGGCATACAGCTCGTTGTCCGTGGGGTGCATGGCAAGGTCGTTGGGTCCGCTCAAGGCGAAGGGCGCTGGATTGACCGTTCCCAGCGGGGCTAGTGTGGTGTCGTAGATGCCGATGACGCCGTCCTCACGGGACACAAAGACCCGGCCGTCTGCGGCGACGGCAATCCCCACGGGTCCTTGCGAGACGGCATACGTTGCCACCACGGCGCCGCCGGTGCCGAAACGCACCACTTGTTTCATGGGTGGATCCGTGACGTACACGTCTCCGCCCGGCGCGGGCGCCACCCGCGCGGGATACGAAACCCCGTCCCACGTGCCGACGTAGGTCAGATCGGATGACACCCCCACGGGTCCCGCTGACAACGCAATCGAGAGAACCAATGCCGCCGTCATTGCAATCCTCCTCACGGGCGTCGATCGAGGCGCTCGTG